>CAUEUD010000127.1 GCA_959020865.1 Eubacterium limosum
TGTGCATGTTCCGGCAAAACAGCATTTTCCCAAATAAGGGTACTCATCAAAAAGCATATATATTGTTTTTATCTTTTTTTCTTTCAAGTAAGAAAGTAATAAAAATTCATTAATATAATATGAATGTAAATTAAACAAGTAAATAACATCCGGCTTATATTCATCAATTTTTTTAATTATTTTTTTTGTTTTAAAATAAGAAAAACATCCTTGATATCCTGTTACTCTTGCCAATGCTGCATGAATATAAATTCAATAGCTGAAACTGTCTTATATACTTGAAAGTCATTTATATTTTCACCACGTCCATAAAATGTCAAAATTTCGTGCCCTTGCTGGATTAAATAATCTCGAAAGGCGTATACAAGTTTACCTGTACTGTATTGTTTATACCAGGAATTGATCAATACTGCCTTCATTTCATGTATCCTCACAACTTCTTTATCATTTTTGCTGGATTTCCAGCAATTATACAGTTGTCTTCAAACTTTCCTGCAACCACGGCGCCTGCTCCAACAACACATCCATCACCAAGTATAGTACCTTTCAAAATAATACTATTGCATCCAATAAAGCAATTTTTGCCAATGTGGATTTCACAACTTGGTATCAATTCACTATCTCCACCGTTCTTATCCGGCAAGAGCTTTGTTCTCTCCTCTGAATTAATTGGATGAAAGTCATTGTCTAAAATCTTACAATTACCACCGATTGCTGTGTTCTCACCAATGTAAATACCATTTCGTGCATAAATTGTTGTACCTGAAAGACCAACGTTATCACCTATTTCAATAACCGCTCTTGATGTTCTAGTTACAATAATTGAACGACTATAAAGTCCAACAAGATTACTAAGAAAATTACTTTTTATTGTAACATTATTGCCAATTTTTAGTTTAGAACCACGTTTGTTAACGATAACCGGAACACCTTTTAACAAGAGATTTTTTCCATATTCAACTTTGGTTATCTTCATTACTAATTTGAACCAATTACTATTCATCTCTCTTGTCACCTTATAACTTCAAGATTTCTTCCATGTATCTTTTAACAGATATATCAAGGGTAAGGTTTTCCAACAAATTTTTTCTGCCACGTTTACCCATTTCGATAACTTTTTCAGTACCAGCATTTTCGATAAACCACCGAATGTTTTTTTCCGTTGCTATATAATCGCCTGGTTCAGAACAAAGCCCGCCTTGAGTCTCCTCAATAATACAGCGAATCTCAGAACCTGATTTTAAGATTCCCAGTATAGGAGCTTGTACAGATGCACAACCGTAATATTTCGATGGGCATGAGACTCCCTTGATGCCTTTTGCATTTACAACCAAATGAACATCACCGGCATTTAAGCTATAAATCAAATCTGCCTTATCTTGATATGGAATAAAAAACACATTATCCATGTGGTGTTTTTCTTTATACATCACTAATTTATCCAATACAGAGCCTCCTCCAATAAAGACAAATACAACTTCACGACCATCTACTGTTTTTATTCCTGGTTTAAACTTTTCAATGACTTTTAACAAATTTTCAAGATCATAATAAAGGCCAATATTACCAGAATACATGATGACAAACTTCCCATCCAACGCATACTTTTTCTTAAAAGCCACAACTTTCGGATGACCTGCTTCCAAAGGATAGATTTCCTTCTCGTCGACCCAGTTATTGATCATCACAATCTTTGGTACCTTTTGGCCTTTAAAACGTCTATACACCGTCTCCACAAGATCACGCCCGACTGTAATAATAAGATCACTTTTTTTACAACTAAACTTATCAAGGAACATCATAACTTTGACAATAAACTTTCTCTTGCTATAATTCACTGCCATGATTTGTTCTGGATTGAAATCTTGGATGTTATAAATAAATTTAGCATGATTTACCCATTTACCCCACACTCCTAATAATCCTCCTAGAATCGGCGGTTGTGAAAGAGCAAAAATATAATCCATTTTTTCTACCTTGAATGTAGCAGTCATAGCGCCAAAAAAGTATACCAAAATATTTTTAATCCTACTCAATTTGTTTGCTTTATTAAATTCAGGAACGCGGATACGCAATATCTTCACTCCATTGATTTCTTCTTGATAGTATCTTTGTGTTTTATATTGATCTCCTACAGTTCCCAAATAACTTGGTACGACACAAATTACAGTAATATCAAACTGATTTAGCATTCCCTCAGCCAATTCCCGAATGATTTGTCCCGTAGATGCAGTATCAGGGATATAGTAATGGGCATAAATCAATAGTTTCTTTTTATTGCTATTTTCTGTACTTCCATTACCCATTTACTATAACCCCCGTGTATATTTTTGATGTATTATCAATCTCTTCGAAAGACATCGCGAGTATATACTTTCTCTTTCACATCATCCAAACAATTGTCATATCTATTTGCGATAATTACATTGGACTGTTTTTTGAACTCATCCAAGTCCGCGATAACCTTGCTTCCAAAGAATATGCTTTCATTTTTAAGAGTCGGCTCATAAATAACTACCGTGGCGCCTTTTGCTTTCACGCGCTTTATAATACCTTGAATGGAACTTTGACGAAAATTGTCACTTTTACTCTTCATCGTTAAACGGTATACCCCGATCATACAGCATCTTTCATGCTCAACATTATCATTATCATGATTAGAGCAATCACAGCACTTCGCCATTTTCAAAACTTGATCAGCAATGAAGTCTTTACGGGTTTTATTGCTTTCTACAATAGCACTCATCATATTTTGAGGAACGTTCGCATAATTGGCAAGAAGCTGTTTTGTATCCTTCGGCAAACAATATCCACCATAGCCAAAGCTCGGATTATTGTAGTGCATACCGATACGAGGATCTAGTCCCACTCCGTTAATGATCTGCTGGGTGTTCAGTCCTTTTGTTTCCGCATAAGTATCTAACTCATTGAAGTATGCCACACGTAGAGCAAGGTATGTATTGGCAAACAACTTAACTGCTTCTGCCTCTGTAAACCCCATAAATAAGATATTTATATTTTCCTTAATAGCACCTTCTTGCAGGAGATCAGCGAAAGTATGGGCAGCTTCAACTAGACGACTATCTTTTAAATCCGTACCTACAATAATACGGCTCGGATACAAATTATCATACAGAGCTTTACTCTCACGCAGAAACTCCGGGCTGAAAAGAATATTTTCGCAACCCATCTTTTTGCGGATAAATGTGGTATACCCGACAGGAATCGTAGACTTAATGATCATAATAGCATTTGAATTATGCTTCATAACTAACTTGATAACTTCCTCTACTGCGGATGTATCAAAACATTGTGTAACGCAATCATAGTTAGTAGGAACTGCAATAATAACAAAGTCCGCGCTACTGTATGCTGTCTGTGCATCTAAAGTTGCATTTAAATTTAAATTTTTTTCTCTGAGATACAACTCAATGTAGTCATCCTGAATGGGCGATTTTTTTTTGTTAACCAGATCACATTTTTCTTGGATAATATCCACAGCCGTAACCTTATGGTATTGTGCTAAAAGTATGGCTATAGAAAGACCAACATAGCCCGTTCCAACTACTGCAATTTGATATTGTTTGTTCATTTCATTATCCTTCCCTAATTCTAGAGAAACGTGGTTTTTAAATAAAAAAACAATTACACTCATTTTTTTAAGTTTTCAACAAACATCGTTTTTAGTTCCGCCTCATAGTTTTTTCTAATTTTATAAACATTTTTTAGAATTTCGTTAAAAACATTTTATATGTTTCTATTATTTATAGTGCATTAAAATACTAAAAAAATTTTGCGTCTTCAATATTATTTAGAAACCAGTCATATTCTCTTTCAATTCCATCTCTCAGCCCTATCTGATGCTTCCACCCCAATCCCTGCAGCCTGCTCACATCACAAAGCTTCCGTGACACCCCATCCGGCATCTCGGCGTTAAAGCTGAGTTTACCTTCAAATCCAATGACTTCTTTGATGGTCTCTGCCAGCTCTCGGATACTCAGTTCTTCCCCGGTGCCGATGTTCACATGCTCTTCCCCGTCGTAGTTTTCCATGAGGAACACGCAGGCGTCGGCCATGTCGTCAACGTAGAGGAACTCTCTGAGCGGGGTACCGCTGCCCCAGATTTCTACCTGACTCTTGTTTTGTACTTTGGCTTCGTGAAATTTCCGAATGAGGGCTGGAAGCACGTGGCTATTCTGGAGGTCGAAGTTATCCTCGGGACCATAAAGGTTAGTGGGCATGCAGCTGATAAAATTGTCGCCGTATTGCCGCTTGAAAAACTTGCACATTTCCAGGCCGGCGATCTTGGCGATGGCGTAGGCTTCGTTGGTGGGCTCCAGATAACCGCTTAAGAGGTATTCCTCTTTAATGGGCTGGGGGGCGTTCTTGGGGTAGATGCAGGTGGAGCCTAAGAACAGCAGCTTTTTGACTTTGTGGTCGTGGGCGGCTTTGATCACGTTGGTTTCGATGGCGAGGTTTTCGTAGATGAAATCG
The DNA here is from genome assembly GCA_959020865.1 of Eubacterium limosum. GTDB lineage: Bacteria > Bacillota > Clostridia > Eubacteriales > Eubacteriaceae > Eubacterium > Eubacterium limosum_B. Next base: position 4,495 of record CAUEUD010000127.1, read on the forward strand.
GCCGGGGCGGTATTGTTGGCGTTGATGCCACCGACTTTGGCCGCTGCCAGGAACACATAGTCGGGTTTTTCAGTTTCAAAGAATTGGTTGACCTGTTCCTGGCTGGTTAAATCCAGTTCTTTGTGGGTTCTTTTGAGGATATTGGTATAGCCTTTTTCTTCGAGGTTTCGCACGATGGCGGAGCCGACGAGTCCCCGGTGGCCGGCCACATAGATTTTTGCTGTTTTTTCCATTTTAGTTCTTCGCTTCTTTCATTGCTTTTTCCTGTTCAGCCAGCTTTCGATCGTTCCCTGCCATGATTGCTACCAGTTCTTCGTAGCTGGTTTTCTGGGGATTCCATTTCAGTTTGGTCTTTGCCTTGGTGGGATCGCCCCAGAGGTTGACCACGTCGGTGGGCCGGAACCAGGCTTCATTGACGCAGACGAGCATTTTGCCACTCTGCTTGTCATAGCCTTTCTCGTCCATGCCCTGTCCTTTCCATTCCAGATTGATGCCGTTGTGTTTGAAGGCTAGGGTGGTGAATTCCCGCACGGTGTGCTGAACGCCGGTGGCGATGACAAAGTCATCGGGTTGTTCCTGCTGGAGCATGAGCCACATGCATTCCACGTAGTCTTTGGCGTAGCCCCAGTCTCTTAAGGAGTCGAGGTTGCCGAGCTCCAGGTGGTCTTGGAGGCCACAGGCGATTCTGCCGGCGGCCAAGGTGATCTTCCTTGTAACGAAGTTTTCGCCTCTGCGCTCGGATTCGTGGTTAAAGAGGATGCCGTTGCAAGCGTACATGTTGTAGGCTTCCCGGTATTCTCTGGTGATCCAGAAGCCGTACTGTTTTGCCACGGCGTAGGGGCTGTAGGGATGAAAGGGCGTATCCTCATTTTGAGGGCATTCTTCAACCTTGCCGTAGAGCTCGGAGGTGGAGGCTTGGTAGACGCGGCAGCTTTGTTCCATTTTGAGGATGCGCAGGGATTCTAAAATTCTCAGGGTTCCCAGAGCGTCGACGTCGCCGGAGTATTCGGGCACGTCGAAGCTGACCTGTACGTGGCTCTGGGCAGCCAGGTTGTAGATTTCACCGGGCTGTACTTCGCTGATGATCCTTATAATGCTGCTGGAATCGGTGAGGTCGCCGTCGTGCAGGGTAATGCGATTTTCATTTATGAGATGGTCGATCCTCGCAGTGTTGGAGATGGAGGCTCTTCTTGTGATGCCGTGGACGGCGTAGCCTTTTTCCAGAAGAAACTCGGCAAGGTAGGAGCCGTCCTGTCCGGTGATGCCGGTGATGAGTGCTGTTTTCATGTTTCCTTTTTTATCCTCTCTGTGGTCATTGCTTTTTATCTTTATGGTTTATAAATGCTTTTAATGCTTTATCGCTTTTGTTTTTTATGTTTTTTTATTGCAATCGTGTTGCTTATTTCTTAGATAACTTTCTTTTCTATGCATTTTCTTGATGGTTTTCTGCATCGTAATCGGGGAGATCACACAGGAGCAGAATCTGGTCCCAGTTTTTTTCAACGCGGATGATGTCTTCTTCGATGAGATTGGTGCCGATCTGGACTTCGATCATGGTCAGGTCGGTGGCGCCGCGCATGGCGTGTTTATCCCCCACGTCGATTTTAAACACGGAGCCGGGTCTGGCAGGGTAGACTTTGTCATTTTTGACAAAGAGGCCGTTTCCCTCGATGACGGTCCAGACTTCGCTGCGGTACTCGTGGTACTGATAGCTGATGTTTTTTCCGGCTTTGACGAGGAGCTTTTTGGTGATGGCCTGGGTGCCGTCTTCCTGTTCGCTGTGTTCGAGGACGTAGTAGTTGCCCCACTGGCGCTTTTCGACCATGGGGCGCAGCACGTTATCGCCCAGATAATTTTTCAGGTAGCTGCTCTCGTGTTTGTCGGAGACGAGGATGCCGTCGTGGGTGGCCACAACCACGGCGTCTTTGATGCCGAGGACCACGGCTGGGATGTCGAGCTCGTTGATGACATGGGTGTTTTCGGCGGTCTCGGAGATGGTGACCTTGCCCGTGACAGGTTCGATGACGTGCTCGCAGAGGGTATTCCAGGTGCCTAGGTCTTTCCAGAGTCCGTTGTATTCCACCACGGCGATGCGTTTGGCTTTTTCGACGACTTCGTAATCAAAGCTGATTTTTCTCAGTTCGCTATAGCTGGCGAGGACGTCGGCATAGTGATTAAAAATGATGCTCTGTGAAAGAATGTCCATGACGTAGCCGATCTTAAAGGCGAAGACGCCGCAGTTCCAGAGGGCGCCCTGGTGGTCGATCAGATCGGCAGCTTCAAGCTCGCTGGGCTTTTCCTTGAAGGTGCGCACCGGGTAACTTGTGGCGCTGGGCTTGCCGTCAACGGTGATGGCTTTCTGTTTTTCTTTTTCGGGGATGATGTAGCCATACTTGGCGGTTGGGAAGGTGGGCTTGACGCCCATGAGGGCGATGTCGGCCTGGTCTTCTTTAATCACTTTTTCGAGGAAAGCTAAGAGTTCAAAGTAGCGGTCCTCGGCAAAGGGATCGATGGGCAGCACCACGGCGACATCGTCTCTATCGCAGCCTTCATTAAAGTAAAGGCTGGCAACAGACAGGGCGATGGCGGGCCAGGTATTGCGGCGCTCGGGTTCGATGACGATGTTCACCGCGCTACCCAACTGCCCCCGGATGGAATCGGCCTGATTGGCGTTGGTGGCGATGAGGGCGTCGTCGCCGTAGCCGGCTTTTTTCAGCTGGCTGTGCACACGCTGGACCATGGACTGATGGTTGCCTTTTTCGTCTTGTAAGACTTTTAAAAACTGTTTGGAGCGGGCTTCGTTGGACAGGGGCCACAGGCGTGTCCCGGAGCCGCCGGATAGTAGGATTGTTTTCATTTTATATACTTAAACTCCTGTTAGTAATTATATGTTTTATATTGATCCATGCCCTGTAAACACTACTTGAATCGTTCTGAGAATTATTTTTATGTCTAATCCCAAGTTCCACTCGGTAATATACCTCGCATCCAACGCCACCACATCCTCAAAATCCGTGATATCACTCCGCCCGCTCACCTGCCACATCCCGGTTAAACCAGGTTTGGTCGCCAGCCGCTTCCGGTGGTGTAGCTCATACTGTTCATACTCATCCACAGTCGGCGGTCTTGTGCCTACCAGACTCATATCGCCTTTTAAAACATTCCAAAACTGTGGCAGTTCATCAATACTGGTCTTTCTGATAAAATTCCCAAAAGGAAAGATTCTAGGATCATTATCCATCTTAAACATCAGACCATTCATCTTATTCTGTTCCATCAGTTCTTTTTTACGTTCTTCGGCATCGGTATACATGGAACGAAATTTATAAATCTTGAATTTTCGTCCGTTCTTTCCCACTCTTATCTGTGAAAAAAACACAGGGCCGGGGCTTTGAATCATAATGGCCGGGGCCACAAAAATAGTGGCGATGAGGGTAATCATGCAACCCACCAGGCCGCCAGCAATATCCATAGCCCTTTTTAAAAACAATTGCCTGGGTGTTGCCATCTTAATGCAGCTGGACAGCACCGTGTAGCCTGCGAAATTTTCAACGTACTGGTTGCTGAGCATATCGGCAAACCGAAAAAGCTTGAGGTGAACCGTGACGCCCATATCGATGCAACTCCGAAGAAGCGTATCGGAAAGTTTGATGTCTTTCGGCAGGTTAATGAATACTTCATCCACCACGTGACTTTTGATATAATCCAATACACTGTCTCCATCAGCAACAACCGGAATCCCTTCTATCTGCTCACCAATTTGTCTTTGATCGAGAACCGCTACTCCCGTAAGGGTAAAGTCCCCATATTGGTGTTCTTTGATGGTCGCCAAGGTTTTACCTGCGATTTCAGATGAGGTGATGACAATGACCGAACGCAGTTTGCTTTTCTTTCGGTCATTCCTTTTCAAATACTTTTTCAACAGGATTCTTTCAACATATAGCAGGACAATTCCCAGTGCCCAGAGCTGTAAAAAGACGCTTCTTGAAAAAGCTTCGGACTCCTGCATTAAAAAAAGGTAGATAATATCAATGACCACCACAGCGGTCATATGCTTGACCACGCTTTTAAACTCAACCAAGGCGCCACGCCTCAAAATGCCCTTGTAGCTCTCAAAAAAGAAAACCACAAAGATATCAATGAGTACGAGGAGAATCGCCATCTGCTGATAAAGGGGCACACTGTAGGGTAATTCATCAATACCATGACGGCTGATATAGGCGAGTGAAAAAGCGATCTGTAAAACTATCAGATCACACAGGGTAAAGTCCAGGTGTTTTGACCAACTGCTCTTTACTTTTTTATACATTTCTCATTCCTTGTTTCACACATTTTTGATTTTTTTGTAACAGGTGGGGCAGAGCTGCCCGCTCCCTTCGATATAGCCCTGCCTTGCGGCAATGGGTGTACTTTTGGGGATATGGGTTTGTTTTCCGCAGAGGACACAACACTCAAATTCAAGACTATTGGCTTCTTTTTGAGGTGGTTCTTTTGCGCGGTTTTTTCTCACAACTCTTTTCCTTCCTGTTAAAAAATTTAAAACTCGTAGCACACTTCATCATTGGATTAGGGTTTGATTTGTCCGCAAAGACGTGATTTATTTGAAATGATGCTTTAATTTTTATTGTCGTCGCATTGCGATTACCTTCTTTATATATAAAAACCAAACACAATGCGACGCGAAATAAAAACAGGCGGTGCTATGCCTGTGCGGCCTCCCTTATAGATAGACAGCACACCTGGGGATTTCTCCGCAGGATTTAAAAATATTCTTATCGCCCCTTCCGTCAGCCTTCGGCTGCCACTTTCCTCAAGGAGGAAGACTTTTTGTGGCTATGCGACGGTTTGATAAAATTTGTTATAGAAGCTTTTCCCCAAGTTCCTGGCGCTGTTCAGCGCCGTACTCCCCCGGTGCCCTTCTTTACACACAAAGTTCTTCCCGCCATAAAAGTTGGGGCTTGGGTTCTGATACTCAGTGTTGTGTTTAGCAATGGGAGCATCGCAGTGATAGCACCGGGTGCTGGCATAGTAAGGTTTGCTGGTCATGGCGACCAGGCCTTTCTGCCAGGCTTTGTACTTAACATATCGGATGATGCGTCTCCCGATGAAATCATAGGGTGTTTTTCCCAGGTAGGGCTTTTTCGCCTGCGCGAAGCTCTCTTTGAGCTCGGGGAGAACAATAAGTTTGGCGCCTTGGTTCACGGCGTAATCAACGATTTTATGGCTGACTTCGTGAGCGTAGTGGTCGGTCAAGCGGGTGATTTTGTCATAGTATTTGGCGTTTGGTCGACCGGACAAAGGTCGATCCTCTTGCGAAGCGCTGAGGGCAGCGTTCCCTACGGGTTCATATGATGTTGAGTTTGGGGAGCAATCCCCAAGAGCATCCTTCCCTAAATTGCCTCTTTTGGTGTAACCAATCAGCAGCTTCCTACGGTGCGCCAGCTCTTTTCCGCCCTTGATAAAGTAAGGGTGTGTGGCGCTGCCGTCTGCCTGGATGGTGGTACACACAGCGAGGCTGTCGGAACCGGTGAGGGCTACGGCGACAAACGTTTCGTTTTGTTTCACGCGCTCCTTAGCGGTCCGGCTGTCCTCCACGATCTCCTTCACGGGAATGTGGAGCATCACTTTTTTCTTTTTAATGACAATGGTCGGGCTCATGAGCTCGGCGTTTTTCGGGAACGGTCGGCCCGTGTAACGGTGCTTGACCCAGGACCAAGACTTGCCGGTGTAGAGCTTGAGCATAACAGAGCCATCGGCGAAGTCTTTATACATTCCTTTGTAATACAGCATGGACATGTGCAGATGTTTTGGCGGGCTTGGGCGGCCCTTTTTCGCCGACTCAGGTGGAAGGTGGAAGGTGGAAGG
>CAUEUD010000128.1 GCA_959020865.1 Eubacterium limosum
TGAAACATATGGCGGATTGAAAAAGAATATGGAATCCGATAGTATAAAAACCAGAAAAGGATATACCTGAAGGTGTTTGATATTCAAACAGTTTTAAAAAGGGGGAAGAAGAATATGAAGCCTATTTTAGGGATTACGATTGGTGATCCGGCAGGCATTGGCCCAGAGATCACACTGAAAGCGATGGCCTGTCAGAAGATTTTGGAAGTGTGCAGCCCGGTGGCTGTCGGGGATAAAAAAGTACTGGAAAATGCTCTGAAAATCACGAAAATTGAAAAGAAACTGGTCGCCGTCAAGGAGGACAGCCTAAAGGAAACCCTGGCTCATCTTGAGAAAGACGCGCTGCCATATATTGATATGGAAATTTTCAAGGAGGATGGCTGGCAGTACGGTAAGGTTGACGCGGGCTGCGGCGATGCGGGATTCCAATTTATAAAAAAGGGTATTACACTTGCAATGGAGGGCATTCTCGACGGTGTGGTGACTGGCCCGATTAACAAGGAAGCGCTGAACCTTGCCGGGCATCATTTTTCAGGGCACACTGAAATTTTCGCGCATTATACTGGCGCAAAAACATATCGTATGGTCTTGACGAGTGATAAGCTTCGGGTGATCCACGTGACTACCCATGCGTCAATCCGCAAGGTGTGCGATATGGTTAAAAAAGACCGGATTTATGACACGATCTGTCTGGCAGATGAAACGCTGCGGCTTCTGGGGATTGATTCCCCCAGAATAGGGGTGGCAGGCTTTAACCCGCACTGTTCAGAAGGCGGTCTTTTTGGCGATGAGGAAGCCCTTGAGATTATTCCAGCCATAGAGGCCGCTCAGAAGGCAGGCATAAGGGTCATTGGCCCAGTTTCGCCGGACACGGTTTTTGTAAAAGCGCTCGGCGGCGCCTATGATATGGTGGTGGCCATGTATCATGACCAGGGGCATATTCCGCTTAAGCTCTGTGGGTTTAAGATGGATGCTGGAACCGGTGCTTTTACCAGTATGAACGGTGTGAACTGTACGGTTGGCCTGCCGATCATAAGAACCTCTGTGGACCATGGAACCGCCTTTGAGGTGGCAGGGACAGGAAAAGCCAATGAGGAATCCATGATTGACGCGCTGCACATGGCGGCAGTTATGGCGCGCGGCAGGGAGAAACGGCAATGATCAGGCTTGTCGTGCTGGCGGATGATTTTACCGGAGCGCTCGATACAGGCATACAGTTTGGAAAGCTGGGGATCAATACCATTGTAACGCAGCAGGTTGATGCCTGCATGTGCGCAGGCAGGGACTGCGAGGTGCTGGTCATCAACACAGAGTCGAGACATCTAACAAAAGAAAAGGCTGGCCAAAGGCTTTATGAGATCTCAGACAGTATTAAGAAAGCGGGCGTTCCTTTTCTTTATAAAAAAATAGACTCGACCCTCAGGGGAAACATCGGGGCAGAGCTGTACGGCTGCATGAAGGGAATGAAAGCAGAACAGGTAATGCTGGCGCCGGCCTATCCGGAAAACAAAAGGTACACACGGGGCGGCCTGCAATATATTGATAAGACGCCGCTTTCAGAGACAACCTTTGCACAGGATCCCTTTAATCCAGTCATTTCCAGTCGTGTTTCAGAGATCATACACAGCCAGTGCGCGATTCCAGTTTATGAAGTTCCAGTCACTGAGCTTGCGCGCCTTGATCTGGAAGCAGAGGGGATTTATGTTTTTGATGCCGGGAGCCAGAGAGATATGGAAAAGATTGCCGGGCAGTTAAAAGTCTTCAGCCATCTCAGTGTTTTTTCCGGCTGCGCGGGCTTCGCAGCCTTTCTGCCGTCGCTTTTGGAGATGAAGATACAGGAGGCAAAAGCTTTGAAGATGCCGCGGCCTTTACTGTTAATGTGTGGCAGCATCTGTCCGGTTTCGGCACGTCAGCTTGAAAAAGCAAAGGCCCTGGGCATTCCTCTTTTCAAGCTTTCGGATTATCTTGAGCTGAGTGAAAATGGGTATCAGGGTTTGAATCGGCTGTTTAGAGATATGGAAAGCCAGGCTGGGCATACAATGATTCTGGCGAGCTCTGATGTTGAAAGTGAGAGCCCGTTCCGGCCTGAGCGCAGTGCCGAGAGAGCGCGGATTGCAGATCGTCTGGGTTACATTACAAAGCGCGCGGCTGAAACATTTGGCTATAAGGATCTTGCTGTTTTTGGCGGGGATACACTTCTGGCAGTGCTTAACCATTTAAAGCTCAGCGAGCTGAGGCCAGTCGAGGAGATTGAGCCAGGGGTGGTATTGTCCGAGACAGGAGGCTACCGCGTCATTTCAAAGGCCGGTGGATTGGGAAGAGAAGATGTGGTTGAGAGAATGTTAGCTTATACAGGAGCCGTTTTATGAAAATTCTTGGAATTTTGCCTTACAAAGGCCTCATGAAAACAGTGGCGGAAGTCCTTGAGCAGGAGCCGGATATTTCGGCCGATCTTTTTGTCGGCGATATGTATGAAGGCCTGAAAATATTTAAGGAGCATTATCAGGATGACGCTTATGATTTTGTGATCTCCCGGGGGCGCACCGCTGGTCTGATTGAGGAGGCGACCCATATCCCGGTTGTTTATATTGATATTTCCGGTTATGATATGGTGCGCCTGATCCGCCTGCTTCAGACCTATACGGGAAAAACAGCTGTGGTGGGTTTTTCGGCCATTATCAAAAGTATTTATGTGCTGTGCGATTTGCTCCAGTATGAAATTGACTGTTTTGAGATCAACAGCGAAAATGAGCTTTTTCCCATGCTTTCCAGTCTGCAGAGCCAGGGTTATAATTTTGTTGCTGGCGATGTGATCACAGCAAAGGCAGCGGACAGCATCGGGCTGAACCATGCCATGATCACCTCTGGCCGGGAAAGTGTTTCCAAGGCGCTGGAGCAGGCAAAGAAAATGTATGGACAGCTTTCCTATCTCCGCGAAGAGCGCAATTTTTATAAAAAGCTCATCGCCAATGAGGCAGTCCGCATTGATGTGTTTGATGAGGAAGGGAATATCTTTTTCACCAATGACAAAGCAGAGATGTTTGACGGGATCAGAGCCCATTCTGACATCCAGCGCTACAAGGATCAGATTGATCTGAAAGGGCATGTTGTTTTTAATCTGACGATGGGCGATGAGCTGTGGCATGTCGAGGGATCTTTGATCGAGGGGAAAGAGAAGCGCTATCTCTTGTATGGAAAACGCTACCTGAGCCAGCGGCTGAAAGAAAAGAATATCATCAAGCTGGATAATGATTTTGGCAGGAATACAATGATTCTGTCCCGGTTTGAGAGCAGTAACGCGATGATGAAGAGGGCCATACAGACAGCACAGGCAAATTGCGAGAACTATAAGCCGATTCTAATTTATGGTGAGCAGGGCACCGGCCGGGAGGATTTTGCCCTGTCCGTTCATCGTGAAAAACAGCAAAAAAATAAAGAATTCATCCAGGTGAACTGCATGGCACTGAACTGCAGTGAGAGCGACGAAGTCTTTGATACGCTGTTTTCACTCATTGATAATAAAAAATCCAAAATTATTTTTTTTAATGACATTGACCATCTGAATCTGTCCACACAGCTTCTTCTCTTGTCCTTTTTGCACCAGGCCGCCTCAATTAAGAGGCTGAAGCTCCTGGCGTCCTCGGAAATATCCCTTGAGGAAATGATCCAAAAAGGGATTCTCCACTCTGAAATGTATACTTTTTTCAGCGGTATTCAGATATTCTTGCCGCCGCTGCGGAACCGCAAGGAAGATATCCGCAATCTCAGCAGTCTTTTTATAACACAGTTTAACAGCGAATACGGCAAAGAAATTGTTGGGTTTCAGGAGGAAGCCTACAGTCTCTTAGAAACACTTCCGTGGCATTTTAATATTAAGGAGCTTCGGAATCTGGTCAAGGAGCTGGTTTTAGAGTCCAATACCCTCTATATATCTAAGGACAGGCTTGGGTATCTTTTAAAAAACCAAAACCGATATCCGGCGGAAAAAGAAAAAAAAGATACAGGGTTAAATCTCGACCAGCCTCTGGAAGACATTGAGCGGGATATTATTACGATTTTGCTGAAGCGGGAAAACCATAACCAGTCCAAGGTGGCAAAAAGGCTCGGGATCAGCCGAAGCACACTCTGGCGAAAGCTGAAAAATGATTTATAATAAAACACTTTCGGCTCTTTACTTTCTTGAAGTCCCTGAATCATGGTGATAGAATACGTGTGACCTAAGGGAGGGAGCGTAGAGAACCAAATGTGTTCTGAAATGAAACAACCTCTCCTGAAAACAACGTACAGGTAAAGGAGGGGATGCGTTGATTGAATTTGGACCGTCATTAATACCAGAATTGTACCGCATACGGCAAAAGTGGAGAACTGTTTTTTTAGAGGAGCCAGAAGATACAGTTGTGCGCCAGATGAGCCGCTATAAAGAGCGAATCAAGCCAGGCAGTCGGATTGGTATCGCGGCAGGGAGCCGTGGAATTTATCACTATAGCCGGATTGTAAAGGCAGTGGTAAATTTTGTAAGGGAAAGTAAGGCAGAGCCTTTTATCATTCCTGCAATGGGAAGCCATGGCGGCGCCACGGCAGAAGGACAGCTGGAAGTTCTGAAAGGCTATGGCATTACCGAAGAGAGCATGGGCGCGCCAGTTCTTTCCTCAATGGAAACGAATACGATTGGTTATACAAAAGAGGGGGTACCAGTACACTTTGATCAAAATGCCTGCTCAATGGATGGTATCATTATGGTCAACCGGATTAAGCCGCACACAGATTTTCATGGTGAAATCGAGAGCGGCATCATGAAGCAGATGGTCATTGGGCTTGGAAAACAGCGCGGCGCATCCACCATCCACCGCCGGGGCGTCTATGGCTTGAGTGTTCTCATGCCGGAATCGGCCCGGATTATCATGGATAAAATGCCGATTTTGATGGGGGTAGCCATTTTAGAAAACCAGCAGGATCGGACAGCTAAAATTGAGGTGCTGCCTGTGGAGTGTATTGAAGCGCGTGAGCGTGAGCTGCTGAGGGAGGCCAAGACGCTTCTTCCCGCGCTGCCCTGTGATAAGCTGGATGTTCTGGTTTTGCAGGAAATGGGCAAAAACATCAGCGGAACAGGGATTGATCCCAACATTGTCGGCCGTTATCTTATTCGGAATATGTCGGATCAGCTTCCGGATATTTACCGCATAGTCTGCCTTGATCTGACCGAAGAAAGCCACCACAATGCCATCGGTGTGGGAATCGCGGATTTGATTACCCGCAGAATGTATGAAAAGATTGATCTTGAGCCTACCTATGTCAACACAATGACCTCAGGGTTTCTGGAACGTGGATTTATCCCGGTTGTCGCACAGAGCGACCGGGAGGCGATTGAAACCGCGCTGAACTGCTGTAACCGGTATGTCACAGCTCAAAATGCAAGAATGATCCTGGCTAAAAACACATTGGAGCTGCAGGAGCTTATCGTTTCAGAAGCACTGCTGCCAGAGCTTGAGGGCAGGGTTGAAATCATGGGAAAAGTGCAGATCAACTGGGATCAACAGGGATATATGAAAAAATTATTTTAAACAGAGATAGAGGAGAGAAGTAAAATGAAAGATTACTATGATAACAGCTGGATGGAAAGCAACCGTTGGGGTGAATGGGGCGAAGAAGACGAAGTCGGCGTCATGAATGATCTGACACCAGAGCTTGTCCTGAAGGCAGTCCAGTATATTAAAAAGGGGAAAATATATGATTTGGAGACCGAACGTTTTAAGGGCATGCCTGTCTGGGCAGGGCACTGCGGTTTCGATATATTAGCCTACGCGTCGCCGTCTGGCCGTAAAAACATGAAGGGCAGCGGGCTGAGCCCAGAGTTCAACTGGTCTGAGGACGGGGGAATGCTGGACAGCAGCAAGGACGCCTATAAAATGGGGCTCAACACGGAAATGCTCATTGCGCCGCTTCATGCAGGCACCCATATTGACGCACTGTGCCACTGGACAACCGGCGAGGATAATCATTGGTATAATGGCTACTCCGCCGACCGTTACAGCACCAATTATGGCCCGGTTAAATGCGATATTTCCAAGATTCCGCCAATGGTGATGCGGGGCGTGCTTTTGGATATTGCAGGCTATAAGGGAGTAGAGCGGCTGGACCCCAACTATATTATTACCGCTGAGGACTGCGACGGATGCGCGAAATGGGAAGGCGTTGAGCTGAAAAAAGGTGACGCCGTAATGCTGAGAACCGGTGAAAACTGGCCGGGACCTGAAGCCTGCTGTGATGCCGGCCTGGGTATTTCCGCCGTCAGATACCTGGTAGAAGGCAATGGTGCTTTCCTGGTTGGCGATGATATGGCCTGTATTGACGGCTTTAATGCAGATGGTTCATCCTCTGTGCCAGAGCACCCGCAGCCAGTGCACCACTATCTGCTGATCCAGCAGGCTGTTCATATTATCGAATACTTGCAGCTGGATCAGCTGGCAAAGGATAAATGCTATGAATTCTGCTTTATCTGCCTGCCCGCAAAGGTTAAATGCGCGACAGGAATGTACGTAAGGCCCATCGCGATGGTCTAAAAGCTTTTAAAAGTTTATAAATGTTCGCCTCAAAAGGGTACGGCTGGTAAAAAGGCTGTACCCTTTATTGCGGTATAAAGATTGAAGTTTACAGAAATTGCCAAAACTTAAGGAGATTTTTTTATTGGTGTGATATATTAAAAAGAAAAAAGAGGTGTTGAAGATGTCTGTGGTTGGTGCTTTTATTGTGCCGCATCCACCCATTATTTTGCCGGAAGTGGGGCGCGGCGAGGAACAGAAGATTGAAAAAACAGCCCGGGCTTACAGGGCTGTGGCAGAACACATTGCTGAGTTAAAGCCGGAAACCATCGTGATGACCTCCCCCCATTCAATCATGTATGCTGATTATTTTCATATTTCACCGGGGAGCGGGGCACAGGGTGATCTGCGTGCCTTTGGTGTCAGCGGTGTTACGGTAGAAGCCTCCTATGACGAAGTGCTCGCAAAGGCCATTGGCATTCAGGCTGAGGAGGATGGTATCCCAGCCGGGACGCTTGGCGAAAAGGATTCAAGGCTTGACCACGGCACACTGATTCCGCTGCGGTTTCTCGCGGCCTTTGACCTTTCCTTTGAGGTGGTGCGCATAGGCCTTTCAGGCCTGCCGATGATTGACCACTACCGCTTTGGTGAGAGTATTGCAAAGGCAGCCGACAAGCTGGACCGCCGGATTGTGATCATTGCCAGCGGTGATTTGTCCCATAAATTAAAAGAGGACGGACCCTACGGTTTTGCGCCTGAAGGGCCAGCGTTTGACGCAGATGTGACAACAGCCATGAGGCATGCAGATTTTTTGAGATTTTTGACCTATGAGCCGGGTTTCTGTGAAAGGGCGGCCGAATGCGGGCTTGGTTCTTTTGCCATCATGGCGGGTGCACTGGACGGAATGGCAGTAGACTCAGAGCTTTTGTCCTATGAAGGCCCCTTTGGGGTAGGCTATGCAGTAGCGGCTTTTTACCCAGCAGGCAAGGCTTCAGACCGCCATTTTGAAAAGCAATATGAAGAACAGGAAGACAATCGGCTGAAAGAGCTGAAAAGTCAGGAAGATGCTTATGTCCGTCTGGCGCGTTATGCGCTCGAAACCTACGTAAAGACCGGCGTGCCCGCCCAGATGCCAAAAGACCTGCCAGAAGAGCTGACAAACCGGCAGGCGGGTGTCTTTGTTTCCCTGAAAAAACATGGAAAGCTCCGCGGCTGCATCGGAACAATTTCTCCTGTAACGGCCAGCGTGGCAGAAGAAATTTTGAGAAATGCTGTCAGTGCAGGGCTGTCAGATCCACGGTTTCCGCAGGTTAAAGCTTCAGAGCTGAAGGAACTTGTCTACAGCGTGGATGTGTTAAATCCGCCGGAGGCCATCGATTCGCCCGATGCGCTTGATACCCGCCGCTATGGGGTGATCGTTACAAAAGGGCACAAGCGGGGATTACTCCTGCCGAACCTTGATGGCGTAGACAGTGTGGAACAGCAGATCGCCATTGCAAAACAAAAAGCCGGAATACCAGTTGATGAAACCTGTGAACTGGAACGGTTTGAGGTGGTGCGTCATTCATGAAGCTAACCTGTGATTTATGCCCGCACCACTGCGTTATTGAGGAAGGCCGGACAGGCTTTTGCCAGGCCCGGGGCAACAATGGCGGGCGGATTGTCTGTGAAAACTACGGCAGACTTACCTCGGCAGCTATGGATCCCATTGAAAAGAAACCCCTGAAGCGTTTTTTTCCGGGAAGTTCCATTCTTTCAGTGGGCAGCTATGGCTGTAACCTTCGCTGTTCATTTTGCCAGAACAGCTCGATTTCCATGAGTGGACGGGACACCCGAACGATCCATGTCACGCCGGAGATGCTGGCGGACAAGGCGGAAAGCCTGAAAAAAGCAGGAAATATCGGCATTGCCTACACCTACAACGAACCGTTGGTTGGCTATGAGTTTGTGCGGGACTGCGCAGTGCTGATCCATGAAAAAGGCATGAAAAATGTGGTGGTGACCAATGGCAATATCTGTTCAAACTATTTTGAAGCGCTTTTCCCTTTAGTCGACGCCATGAATATTGATTTAAAGGCTTTTAATGAATCCTTTTATGAGGCGGTGAGCGGCGATTTTAAAACGGTTAAGGCAAATATCCGCCTGGCGGCAGAACACTGCCATGTTGAGGTAACAACGCTGATCATCCCCGGAGAAAATGACAGTGATGAGGAAATGGACGCACTGGCAGAGTGGCTGGCCAGTATTAATCCTGAAATCCCACTGCATGTGTCGCGGTTTTTCCCATGCTATCAAATGCTGGACAGAGGCCCGACTGAGATCGAAACAGTCTGCCGGCTTGCTGAGATCGCAGGGAATCATCTGGAATATGTTTATACAGGCAATTGTTAAGCATAAAGGCTGAGTTGACATTAATATTATGTTTGAATATAATATTAATATAGATTAAAGGTATATTATGAAGTAAAAATCCCCGCAAAGGAAAAGTTCATAGTGTATATAAGACGAATAGGAACACTGATCCAGGGGGATGTTTTAGGACATCCCTCTTTTTGCAGTGAGGTGAAAAATGAAAATAACAATTTTTAATTTTGACGATCTATACAGAGAGCAGGATTTTTATACCGGGCGGCCCTACCAATGAATTGATCTGACGGGATTGACAGGAACAAATGCTTATTGCGACAAAGCCGCAGCCGCTGATCTGCGTAAGGTTGTTGCGGAAGAAAACACCGCGCTGGTACGCCTTATTGGCTCTGGCAATTATCATTATATGTCCTGCTTTTTTCTTGAACAGATTAGAGAGCCGTGCTCATTGGTGCTCTGTGACCATCATACAGATATGCTGCCTGCCAGATTTCCAGAGCTTCTCTCCTGTGGCTGCTGGGTAAAACGGGCGCTGGACGAATGTCCAGATATTCGTGAAGTGCTTATCATCGGTGCCCGGGAAGATTTGATTGGTGCTGTTGAGAAAAAATACAGAAGCCGTGTTTTTTGTTATAGCGATAAAAAGATCGGTGGAAACGATGACTGGATTCCCTTTGCGCTCAGCCATGTACACTATCCCGTTTATCTGTCCCTGGATAAGGATGTTTTTACCCCCGCCATCGTCGATACGAACTGGGACCAGGGGAGACTGACACTGGAACAATTTCAAAAAATGGTAAGCTGTCTTTTTAATAAGGGGGCTGTCCTGGGGGTGGATATTTGCGGTGAGAATCCAAAAGCAGATCAAAAAAGAAATAATGCTTTTAACAGAAAACTGCTGCATTATCTGGAAGCTGAGAATAAACCCTTATCGATGGCGGTTTAAGAAGAAATAGAGAATTGTGAAACAATGGAACCCAAAAATTCTAAGAAAAATAATTTATAAGCGCCCTTAAAAAAATATTTTTCTTATAAACATAAATTTACCCTTGACGTGTTTTTTGCCAGTATAAATATATCCAAACAAAAACTTAATAAATTCTTAACTATAATTGTTGTAAAAAATGCGTTTAAAATTTAACGAATTAATAAAAAAATATTGCAAAGCCTTTGTTAAAGCGGCTGTAAACGCATTATCAAGAAAAAAACAGCAATCGCCTTTTTACGCATCTTTGTAAAAAATTGTAACGAATTGTAAATAAATGAAAATGATGCTTGACCAAAAGCGGAATAGAGTGTAAACTAGAATCAGTTAATAAAGCAAAGAAAAAATGGTGCTTTGAGAAAGGAGAGATTTTATTATGATGTTCTATAGTTTTATCGCCGCTGATTTAGCCGCAAAAGCACTTGCGAAATGTGATGATTAAGAAGCAATTTTATTTAAATAATC
>CAUEUD010000129.1 GCA_959020865.1 Eubacterium limosum
CAAGCCGCTTATCGGCTGTGAGGTTTATGTTTCTCCGCGCCGTCTTGACCAAAAGGAAGGTAATATTGACACCAATCCATATCATCTGGTGCTGCTGGCCGAAAACAACGATGGCTATAAAAACCTGATGAAAATCGTATCTGAAGGTTTCATTGATGGATTTTACTATAAACCCAGGGTCGACCATGAATATTTAAGAAAGCATCATGAAGGCATCATTTGTCTGTCAGCCTGTATTGGCGGGGAAATTCCGAGACTGATCATTGAAGGGCAGCTGCAGAAAGCAAATGAGATCTGTCAGATGTATCAGGATATTTTTGGAAAGGGAAATTTCTTCCTTGAGATACAGGATCACCGTATGCAGAAGGAAGCGCAGGTCAATGAGGTGCTCATCGACTTTTCTAAAAAATATGGCATTCCTCTGGTAGCGACCAACGATGTCCATTATGTCCGGAAAGCGGATGCCGAAGCCCACGATATATTGCTGTGTATCCAGACAGCGGCTTCTGTGGACGATGAGGAACGGATGCGGTTTCCAAATAATGAATTTTATCTGAAATCCCCGGACGAAATGTCACGGTTATTCATTGATGTGCCGGAGGCCATTGAGAATACCAATAAAATTGCCGAGCGCTGCAATGTGAGCTTTGACCTTGAAAGCGCCCACCTGCCTGAGTTTGAACTTCCAGAGGGTGAGACCTCTGCGGGTGATTATTTGAGAAAGCTTTGTGAAGCAGGACTTAAGACGCGGTATCAGGAGCTTACGCCGGAAATAAAGGAACGCATGGACTATGAGCTGGATGTGATCCATTCCATGGGCTTTGATAATTATTTTCTGGTTGTCTGGGATTTTATTAAATACGCCAAGGATCATGACATCATGGTTGGGCCGGGCCGTGGGTCCGCTGCGGGAAGCCTTGTGGCCTATGGGCTGGACATCACGACACTGGATCCCCTGAAATACAATCTGCTGTTTGAACGGTTTTTGAATCCTGAACGAATCACGATGCCCGATATCGACTGCGATTTCTGCTATGAACGAAGACAGGAAGTCATTGACTATGTCATCAGAAAATATGGCGCAGACCATGTGGCACAGATTATTACCTTTGGTACCATGGCGGCAAGAGGTGCAGTGCGTGATGTGGGAAGAGCCTTGAATATGCCCTACAACGCGGTGGATAAGGTCGCCAAAGAAATTCCGATGCACCCTGGGCAGAATATTACGATTGAAAAGGCTCTGGAAGAAAACAGCGAGCTTCGGAAGATGAAGGAAAACGATCCGGAGGTTTCCAAACTTCTGGATATGGCCGAATCCATGGAAGGTCTGGCACGTCATGCCTCCACCCATGCGGCCGGCGTGGTTATTTCAGATAAGCCGCTGATGGAGTATGTTCCGCTTTACAGAAACGGAGACATGATTACCACCCAGTTTCCCATGGGACTTTTGGAAGACCTCGGGCTTATAAAAATGGACTTCCTGGGGCTGAGAACCCTGACGGTTATCCGGGATGCCCTTGAAAATATAAAACACAGCCAGGGGATGGACATCGATTTAGACAACATTGATCTCGAAGATCCCAAGGTATATAAGATGCTGTCCAAGGGAGATACCCTTGGGGTATTTCAGCTTGAAAGCAAAGGGATGATCGCCTTTATGCGAGATCTGCAGCCGGAGCATTTCGAGGACATTATTGCCGGAATCTCGCTCTACCGCCCTGGTCCGATGGATCAGATCCCCAGATATATTGAAAATAAAAAAAGTCCGGAAGCCATCACCTACCTTCATCCGATTTTGGAATCAATTCTTAACGTTACCTATGGGTGTATGGTTTACCAGGAACAGGTTATGCAGATATTCAGAGATGTGGCAGGCTTTACCATGGGCAGAAGTGATCTGGTCCGCCGTGCCATGTCAAAAAAGAAAATTGATGTCATGGATCAGGAAGGTGAAGTTTTCATCCACGGCGAGGTGGATGAAAACGGCGTGACCGTCATCGATGGCGCGGTACGCCGTGGCGTGCCGGAAAATGTGGCAAAACAGATATACGCAGAAATGAAGGATTTTGCCAAGTACGCCTTTAATAAATCACATGCCGCTGCCTATGCGGTTATCGCCTACCAGACCGCCTGGCTCAAATGCTATTACCCGACAGAATTTATGGCTGCGTTAATGTCCTCTGTGATGGACGATGAAAAAAAGGTATCTAAATATATTGAGGACTGCCGCAAAAATGACATCAAGGTGCTGCCGCCGGATGTGAATATCAGTTATGATAAGTTTTCAGTAAAAAACAACAAGATCTGCTTTGGCTTAGGGGCCATTAAGGGACTTGGGAAAAATGCCATCGTGTCGATTGTAAATGCCAGAGAGACCGATGGCCCCTTCAAGGGCTTTCGGGATTTCTGTGAGAAAGTCGATTTAAAGGCTTTGAATAAACGCATGGTGGAAGGCCTGATCAAAAGCGGCGCCTTTGACTATACCGGAAGTACCCGCGCCCAGCTTTTACTTGGTGCGGAGCGGATGGTGGATCAGGTGCAGCGTGAGAAACGTGACCGCCTTGCCGGCCAGATATCCTTGCTGGATTTTGGCGGAAACAGCAGCCTGAAGGAGGACTTTTTGCCCGATGTCGCACCCTTTACCAAGGAACAGCGGCTGGCGCTGGAGAAAGAGGTGCTCGGGCTGTATGTTACGGGACATCCCCTTGAAAAATATGAGAATACTTTAAAAGAAAAGACAAATCTTAACAGCAGTATGCTTGACAGCTACGAGGACCTGAGGGATTCTGGAATCAGAGACGGCGGCGCGGTAATCATTGGCGGACTCATAGATGATGTCAAAAATCAGATTACCCGCAATGGCAAGCTGATGGCTTTCATGACACTGGAGGATTTATATGGCCGCCTGGAGGTGGTTGTATTCCCCAATACATTGGAAAAATACCGTCCTCTTCTGACCGTGGACCACGCGGTGATTGTGAGAGGTAAGATAAATTATAATGAAGAAATGAATGTTTCTGTAATCTGTGAGCAGGTCTATCCTCTCAGCCTGAAAGCGGATATTCCGCAGGTGAAAGAGGAAAGAACAGCGTATGCGCCGGCTGAAAAGAAGGAGAAGCTGGTCATTCATTTTACAGATTTTACACAAAAGCCCTTGCTCAAAGAGATTAAATCCGTTTTAATGAAGACACCGGGTCAGGTTCCGGTGGAGCTGCATTTTGAAAAGGAACATAAAAAATTTGGCGCAGATAAAAACCTGTGGGTAAGCGTCTGTGATGAATTAATAAATAACCTGGAAGCAATTCTAGGGCAGAATAAAGTGGAGGTACTCAAATGAAGATTGGTATTTTAACGAGTGGTGGTGACGCACCAGGAATGAACGCGGCGATCCGGGCAGTTGTCCGGACAGCCATTTATCATAAAATTGATGTTTACGGCATCAATCGCGGTTATGCAGGACTGCTGGATAAAGATATCAGCCCATTAAACGTCTATTCAGTCGCAGATATTCTGCAAAAAGGTGGTACCATTTTAAGAACCTCCAGAAGTGAGTTTTTTCCGACAGAGGCAGGACAGAAACGCGCAGCAGAGGTTTTGAGAGAGTATGGCATTGAGCATCTGATTATCATTGGCGGGGACGGGAGCCTGAGCGGCGCGCTGGCACTGAAAAAGCTGGGTGTGAGCGTTGTGGGAATTCCAGGAACCATTGACAATGACTTTGGGGCCAGTGATTTTACCATCGGCTTTGACACAGCTGTGACCACAGCCATTGAAGCCATTGGAAAAATCCGCGACACTACCTTTTCCCATAACCGGATCAATGTGGTGCAGGTCATGGGACGTACCTGCGGGGATATCGCACTGTATGCGGGTTTCTCAGTCGGCGCGGAAGCATTGATCATCCCTGAAATTGAAACCAACCTTGAGGGAATCTGTGACCGGCTGCTGGCCGGCAAGGATCGTGGGAAGCTCCACAGCATTGTCATGCTGGCTGAAGGCTGCGGAAGCTACCGTGATTACTGTAAAAAAATCGAGGAATTGACACAGGTTACAACTAAAGGCACCAATTTAGGGTATATCCAAAGAGGTGGATCACCGTCTCATTTTGACCGTAATCTTGCGAGCTTTATGGGATATAAAGCAGTAGAAGCGATCGTTAATGATAATACCGGAAATGTTGTGGTACAGCGCAAGGGCGAGTACATTATGGTTCCCCTTGAGGAGGCGCTGGAAACACCAAAAGCTTTCCGTAAAGACATGTATAAAATTGCGAAGATCCTGTCGATTTAACTATTCAAGAAATTTGACATAAATATTAATATAAAGTGAGGTTATAACAGTATGAAGAAAACAAAAATGGTGTGTACCCTTGGGCCTGCATCCGATTCAAAAGAGATTTTAACCAAGATGATCCAGGGCGGGCTGAATGTAGCGCGTTTGAACTTTTCCCACGGCAGTCATGAAGAGCATGCGGGAAGAATCCAGAGAATTAAGGAAGTACGTAAGGAACTGAATATTCCAGTCGCGTTGATGCTGGACACTAAAGGCCCTGAAATCCGTACCGGGGATTTAAAAGAAGGAAAGGTTACCCTTGAAACCGGTAAAAAGATTGTGCTGACCTCAGAACAGATCGTGGGAGATGCAGACCGCGTCAGTGTCAGCTATGAAGGGCTGCCGGATGACCTGTCAGTAGGAAACAAAATTTTGATTGACGACGGACTGATCGAACTGAATGTTGACCGGATTGATGGAACAGAAATTTATTGCAGCATCGACAATGGCGGCGTATTGGGCTCTAAGAAGAGCGTCAATATTCCAAATGTTGAAATCAATCTCCCAGGTCTGACTCCAAAGGATGAAAGTGACTTAATCTTTGGGATCAAGCAGAAAGTCGATTTTGTGGCAGCATCCTTTGTGCGCAAGCCACAGGATGTTATCGCGATCCGTAAGGTTCTCGAAAATAACGGCGGCGGAAATATCCAGATTATTTCTAAAATTGAAAACCGCGAAGGCGTTGAAAAGATTGACCGCATTTTAGCAGTTTCGGATGGTATTATGGTGGCCAGAGGGGATCTTGGTGTCGAAATCCCGGCCGAAGAAGTGCCGCTGGTACAGAAAAGCATTATTAAAAAATGTAATCTTCTGGGTAAGCCGGTTATCACAGCCACACAGATGCTGGATTCCATGATCCGCAACCCGAGACCAACAAGAGCCGAAGTTGGAGATGTTGCTAACGCAGTGTTTGACGGTACAGACGCAGTAATGCTTTCCGGTGAAACCGCAGCGGGCGCTTATCCGGTACAGGCTGTTGAAACCATGGCAAATATTGTGGAAAAAACTGAACGCTCTGAAGAATACATCAATCGCCAAAAACCAGAACACGGTGAACTGACCATAACCAATGCGGTAAGTGAAGCCGCTGTTCAGATTGCGGCAAACCTGGACGCAACAGCTATTATTGCAGCGACTTCTTCTGGACATACACCGCGTATGCTGTCTAAATACCGTCCAGAATGCACTATTTTAGCTGTCAGTGATAAAGTATCCACTGTCCGCCGTTTAACCCTTTCCTGGGGCGTTTACTGCATGTATATGACAGAGCTCAGAGATACGGACTCCATGGTACACGACTCTGTACAGGCAGCTGTAGAGCTGGGCGTTGTCAAGATTGGGGATCTGGCTGTTGTAGCGGCTGGTGTGCCGCTTGGTGTACAGGGCAACACCAATATGATCAAAGTCCATACTGTGGGCAATGCAATTATGAGTGGTATTGGTATCGGCGATAAGCCTGTAACAGGCTATGCAAAACTGATCAATGAAGATAACGCTTCCGAATTCAAGGAAGGGGATATTCTGGTTGTCAAGTCCTTATCACCGGATATTTCATGGATTCTGGACAAGGCAGCGGCCATTATTACCGAAGAAGGCGGCCTGAGTTCTGAAGGTGCCATCGCCGGATTACACTATAATATCCCGGTAATCGTCGGTGTCGAAAAGGCCCTTGAAATCATCGGACATGGTAAGCTGATCTCTGTTGATCCAAAGCGTGGAATGGTTTATCAGGGTAAGGTTCGCATGGTTTAAGTTGAAAAGTGAAATAAAAAAAGAGCGTGCAATTTTGCAGGCTCTTTTTTAATGGATCAAATTTAAGAATCGGTTTCGGCTTCTTCCAGCCGGACAATCTTGATTTCAAGAACACACTTCAGGCTGGCTTTTGTGATGGTAACAGCGAGATTTTCATAGGTGAAGGTATCGCCGACCTTTGGTATATGGCCAAGCAAGTCAACGACCCAGCCATTTACCGTATTGGAGTCAAGATCCTTATTTTGAAACTGGATATTGAAATATTCAAACATATCGATAAGATTGGCGTGGCAGGAAACCAGGGTGGTATGCTCATCCAATGGTTTGAAAACCTCCACAATCTGGTCGTGTTCATCCCAGATGTCGCCCACAAGCTCTTCCAGGATATCTTCAAGGGTGACAAGCCCAAAGGTGCCGCCGAACTCATCCGCGACAATGGCCATGTGGGTTTTGGATTTTTGAAGCAGCCGCAGCAAGGTTGAGATTTTCATGTTTTCGCTGGCATATACCACATCGGCCACAATGCCCTGAATGGAAGTGATGCCGTGGTTGATCAGTGAATGGAAATCCTTCTCGTGGATCATGCCGACAATATTATCAATGCTTTTGATATAGACCGGGAGCCTGGAGTAACCAGTGGTTGAAAAGAGCTGTTCGATTTCATCCAGAGGTGTTTCGAGGTCAATGGCAGTGATATCGACTCTGGGAATGGCAATATCCCCGGCGCTGAGGTCGTCAAATTCGATGGCAGAGCGGATCAGCTCGCTCTCATGTTCGTCCAGTACCCCTTCGTTTTGCGCTTCATCCACAATGGTTTTCAGCTCTTCATCGGTGATGCTGGGGCCGTCTGAAGATTTGAAAAATTTTGACAGCAGTCTTTTCCATTGGGAAAAGACAAAGGTCAGGGGTGTTAAAAGATAAATAAAAAAATTTAAAATCGGCGCTGAAAAAATAGAAAACTTTTCAGGGCTCTCTTTGGCCATGCTCTTGGGGGAAATCTCCCCGAAAATCAAGACAAGAATGGTCATGACCACAGTGGAGATGGTGACGCCCAGATCACCAAAATGTCTGGTGAAAAGAACGGTTGCCAGCGAAGCTGAGGTAATGTTCACAATATTGTTGCCGATGAGAATGGTCGAGAGCATTTTGTCGTAGTCTTTGCTGATGTTCAGTACCAGAGCCGCTTTCTTATTGTCTTCAGCCGCCATGTTTTTCATGCGGATTTTGTTAAAGGTTGAAAAGGCTGTTTCGGTGGCCGAAAAATAGGCCGACATTAAAATAAGCAGTGCGAGAACAAACATCATTATTAGACTGCTACTGTCCATAAAATAAATTTTCCTCCTGAAATGTATTCGTCATTATATTCTATTATAGCATAGACAGCCGTTGTTTTGTTAAAAACGTGCGCAGATATTTATAAAGACAACGCCCGGGTACCGTGCTGATATCCGGGCGTTAGGGTTAGTTGATGTTATAGTCGATTTTGTAGATCTGTGAGATGGGCTGTCCCTTGGTGTCGCTGGTGGCTGTTTCTCTTTTTTTCTCAATAGAGAAATAGATTGTGGACTTATAGGGATGTGCGATAATTGCCGAGGTCAGGGTGAGTGGGGCGGATATCTGCAGCTTGTTTTTTCCGTTTGCATCCATGATCCAGATGGACTGGGAGGTCTTGGTATTGATGCTGGAGAACTGTGTGTACAGAATTTTCTCCCCGTTGGGTGTATATGCTGCCGAAGTAAAATTCCCTTCGCTGATAACAGAGGACTGGGCCTCTTTGCTGATGCTGTAGCTCATGATCCGGTTGGAGTCACCATAGTTCTGCGTATAAACAATGCTGCCATTTTGGCGGTTAACATCAAAGCTCATAACATTTTCATCGATCAGGGTAGAGCTGAGCTCGTTGGATCCGTCTTTTATCTCAGACAGGTACAGGTTTGTTTTCTGATCATCGGTTGGGTCTGTGCCGGTGAAAATAACCGCGTTGTTCTTTGGATAATACTGAATATCATGGACGGGAATGCTGCGGACCGTATGGTAAACGCGGCGGTCGCCGTCTGAGGTTGCCATGACGATCTGATTATTGGTGTTGCTGTAAATGACGCTGCTGTCGTCCACAATACAGATATTCGAGTTGACATTTTCCTCAGGGGAGGAAATTGTCTTTGTAACACTTTTGTCAATGGAGGTCCAGATAAGCTGGTTAGAGGATTTTTCATTTCCTGTGTCCAGCCCCTTCTCCACATAGAAAACGCCTTTGGCGTATTCGTCAAATTTGGCGGAAAGCTGGTGCTTTTCAGAATTGACAAAACTGGTCAGCTGGTTTTCGTTCTCGCTCACCTTAAGCAAATTGATGTTATAGGTGATGGGCGGCGCTTCGGTGGTGTTAAGTAACAAAAGGGTACTGCCGTCGTAGGAAATATCCTGAACGGTTCCGGTTCCGATGTTTTCAAAGGAAAGGATTTCCATTTTACTCTGTGGGTTTTTTTGCTGAAGCAGTGCGTTGTTGAGGGCCAGCGGTTTATCCTGGGGTACCAGGAAACTTCTGCAGCCGCCGAGGAAAAAGGGAAGCATAAGAAGTAAAAGCAGCGCGATCCATTTATTCTTTTTCATTTTCTTCACCTCCGGCGAGCGCTTTTTCAATGACAGGCAGGGTTACAATCACGTTGGTACCTTCGCCGACCTGGCTGTCAACACGGATGGTACCGTTGTGCTTTTCAACGATCTGTTTAACAAGGTAGAGGCCAAGTCCGGCGCCACCCTCACCCTCGCTTCGGGCGCGGTCCTCATCGACACGGTAGAAAGCATTGAAGATGCGGTTTTTTTCCACGTCAGAGATACCAACGCCGTAATCGCGGATTGAGACAACAATATTGCCATCTTCGCGCGTGGAAACCACGTCGATAATATCTCCTTTGTCGGAGTACTTGATGGCGTTGTGTAAAACATTGATGAAAAGCTGTTGGAGCCGGTCGTAGTCGCCGAGTACTTCCGGCAGGTTTTCATCCGATTTATAATTGATCTCAATATCATTTTGACTGGATTTAATCTGCATTTGGTCAACCACGTCGATGAGCAGGGCATGCAGGTCCAGGTTCGCCTTCTTAACGTCAAACTCGATTTTATCGAACTGGTTCACATTCAGCAGATCATCCACAAGACGCAACAGACGGTGGCCTTCGCGGTTGATGGTCGATAATGAACGGTTCAGAATTTCAGGGTCCACAACCTGTCTCCGGGTGAGCATATCCGTATAACCGATAATGGTGGTCAGCGGCGTCCGCAGCTCATGGGAAACAGAGCTGATGAATTTTTTCTGTTCGTTTTGGAACTGCTTGGTGGCAGTAACATTACGGATGATGATCATGTAGTTTTCTTCATAGCCGGCCTCCCGGATAGGGCTGCCGATAATAAGCAGGTTGCGGTCATTACAGTCAATTTCCTCGGATATATGATCCTTGCCGTTTTTAAGGTCGTCAAACATATCCCGAAGGAAGGACTGGTACTGGAAGTCATAGATCGTTTTGGGGTTGGATATGTTAAAGTAGGTTTTAATATAGGAGTTGGACGTGATGATATTGCCCTTTTTATCAATGGCCAGCAACCCGTCATCCAGGGAAGCCAGAACACTGGCGAGGCGTTTACGCTCGGATTCCAGCTGAAGGATCACATTGTTGACATTCTGGGACATTTTGTTAAAAACCTGGGTGAGATCCCCAATCTCATCATCCCGGCTGTAGTGAACCATGACATTGTAGTTCCCCTTGTTAATTTCGCTTGAGATGCGGGTCAGGTCCTTGATGGGCTGGACAAAATGCTTCGAGAAGGATAAGGTGACCACAACCAGAATAGTCAGGCCGAGAATCCCGCCGATGACAAACAAAAGCGTGCACAGGCTGAGGAAGGAGTCCATATTGTCCAATGAATAAATAAAACCGACGTAGCCAAGAAAATTACTGTCGATCTCAATTGGCGACACATAATAAAGAACACTGGCGTTGTCGATGTTTTTTAAGGTCATAACCGGGCTGTCCTTTTGACGGGAAAGCTCAATCTCATTGCTCAGGAATTGATTATCGGGGATTGAGACAGAGTCCGCGATGGCGTTGCCGGCAGCGTCGAAAAGAATAACCCGGCTGTTTTCAAGCTGAGCAATGCTTTTGCTGAAAGCCAGGCTGTTGTCGATATAGCGGGTTTCATCGGCCGCTTCGGAAGAACTGGCCTTTAGCTCCTGG
>CAUEUD010000130.1 GCA_959020865.1 Eubacterium limosum
GCTTCAGCGTCTCGCCCGGCACATAAAAGGCCGACGCGTCCGGCGCGTTCTTATCCGGGTCCAGGGTCAGGGTGATGGTCACGCAGTCCGCCTTGGCGGCCAGAGCCTCGATGATCCGGAAATCCTGATTAGAGAAGGTGTGGAAACCGTCGATCCAGATCAGGGAGCGGTCCAGATAATCGGACTTTGGAATCTGGGCGCACAGAAGCTTTGCCCGGTCATCACCGTCAATCCGCTCATCAGACAACAGATTGGCGTAGGCGCCGTAAATTTTCCGGATATCCTTCAGTTTCTGGCTGAGAATCCGCCCTTCCCCCACCTCTGTCTCAGCGGCCTCCAGATCCTCTGGCGTGATCTCACTCTGCTTGAGCTCGCTGATAAACGCGCAGATGTTTTCCAGAAAGCCCAGCTTTCCCGCGCTTCTGCGGTAAACCGACAGCTCCTTCTGCACCTCACGGATGCTCTTCTGCAAAAGCATCTGCTTGCCGTGCTCATCCACAAAGATTTTGGCAATGCCGCCCACCTCGCTGAGAATCCGGTATTCCAGACGCTTAAAGCTGAGCACATCCGCGCCCAAAAGCCCCGGCAGGCGGTTATAAGCCATGAGCTCCCGCTCTGCCCCCAGGGTAAACTGCTCCGGCACCAGCAGGTACATTTTGCTCCTGCCCCGCTGCAGCCGGGCGCCGATCTCCTCATAGATATAGTCACTTTTATTGATATGCAAACGGCCTTCCCGGCCGACAATCACTCTGATTCGCATGCTGCACCTCCTGCGCAGTTAGTTTTACAATCGCGTCTATTATAGCATTTTAATATTAGGGATGTCCTAAAAAAATCCCGGGAGGTAACTTTTGGTTACGCCCCGGGATTGCATCAGATTTTTAATGTTTGTAAATTTCTTTACTGTGCCCAATATTTAAAACCAGAATCGTGATCGTCTGCTCGGAAATCTCGCAGACCAGACGGTAATCGCCGATGCGGTAGCGCCACTGTCCGCTGCGGTTAGCGGTGAGGCCCTTGCCGTACGGATAGGGATCGGTGCAGCCCTCAAGATTTTTCCTCAACCAAGCTGTAATCAAAAGCGCTGTATGCTTATCAAGTTTTTTTAAACTCTTTTTTGCTTTTTCAGTTAAAACAACATGATATTTCTCAGCCAAGTCCCAGCTCTCTTTCTACTTCATCCAAGGTATAAGTCACTGGATTTTCCCTATACTCCGCCATGGCCTCATAGTAAACCTTCAAGTCGAACTCATCCTCAATTTTTTCCATGATCGCCTGACGAATCGCCTCAGAGACGGATATATTTTTCATCTCCGCATAGCTCCGGATCAACGCTTCATCCTCTTTGTTTAATCTTAATGATACAGCCATTGCACTTCACCTCTTTTTCTTGTAATACATCGTATTACAAATGTATTGGTTTGTCAAGCTAGCTTAAATCTTCAAAGAAAACACTGTTCTATGGTCGTTCAATGTTAAAATAAGTTGACAACGTTTTAAAAATCCGATACAATAAAAAAAGAATTAATTAGGATTGTGCAGATGAGATAAATCCGTATTGCAGCTTTGCTCAAAAGACAGCAGGGCGTGATGCGGATTTTTTGTATTCATTTTATGGAGGAGTTAAACGTGCTAAACCTGCAAACACCCCTGCCGGCTGTTATTCCGGCCATTTCCAACACCGCCGACCTCGTCGCCTTTCTGGACAGCTACGCTGATCCCTGGGTCATGATAAAGCTTGGCGATATCAATACCCTGCCCAACATTGTCCGCCGTGTTCACGAAAAAGGCAAAAAAATCATTGTACATCACGATTCCATAAACGGCCTGAGCACAGACCGCACCAGTATCCGTTACCTTGCCAATATCGGCGTTGACGCGGTCAACACAACCAGGCTTCACTGCATCAGCACCATACAAAGCGAAAAAATGCTGGCCGTTTTAGGGCTTTTTATCATTGACAGCAGCGCGGTCGCCAGCGCAGTGCGCGCCGTCAATGAAAATACACCAGACTGCGCTCTGATAATGCCCTCCTCTCTGCCAGGCCGCATTATCAGACAGATAAAATCTGAGACTGGCTGTCCCTTGTTCGGCGGGGGACTCTGCGCCAGCAGCGAAGAGCTGAACCTGCTCTTAAAGGCTGGTCTGGAAGGCGTTACCACCAGTGAGAAATCACTGTGGCATAATCAACAAAAGGAGGACTGAAAAAATGAATCATCTGGCCATTACCAGCGGAAACATCATTACCATGGATGAACACCGCCCCTTCTGTGAGGCGGTTCTCATTGAAGATGGTAAGATTGCCGCCGCCGGCTGTTCCGAGGATATCCGACGTCTGGCCGCAGAACGGCATATTACCTGTATCGACTTAAAGGGGAAAACCGCAGTCCCCGGGCTCCATGACTGCCACGTGCACGTCATGGGCACTGGGCTCAACGCCATCGGCATCGACCTTTACGACTGCGCTTCGATCGCAGACATCCTGGATAAAATTCAGGAGGCTTCACGGGACGGTGCTGCCGGCTGGGTTTACTGCACCCGGCTCGACGAGTCCCGTCTTGCCGAGAAACGGCCGCCGACCGCGGCGGAAATTGACGCGGTTGTCCCGGACCGGGGCGTCTACATTGTGGACCGCGGACTGCACTACACGCTGGTCAACACCCTGGCCTTTAACGAAATCGGTTTTGACGGAACCGAGCACGGCCTGGTAAAGGACCCTTCCGGCCACGTTACCGGGCGGCTGCACGACAAAGCCAACGGCAGAGCCCGCTCCTATTTCTATGAGAAAATGACCGACGCCCAGCGGGCGGAGATGCTAAACCACACGGCCTCTGAGGCTGTTAAAAAGGGAATCACCACCATTCACGCCATGGAGGGCGGCGATATGTTTTCGGATAAGGATATTCCTGTTTTTCTTGAAAATCAAAGCCGTTTTCCCCTTGATATTCGCCTCTACTGGGATACCGAAAACGTCCAGAATATTCTGGACCACCATCTGCCTGCTGTCGGAACCGATCTCTTGCTGGACGGCTCCATCGGCTCACGGACCGCGGCCTTCATGCAGCCTTATACCGACGCGCCGGATACCTGCGGCGAAATCTATTTTACCGAGGACTTTGTGGTCAACCATATCACAAAAGCCCATCAGAACAGGCTTCAGGCCGGTTTTCACGCCATTGGCCAGCGCGCTGTGACCTTTGTGCTGGACTGCCTGGAAAAATCGCTGGCGCTGTGCCCCTGTACAGACCACCGCTTCCGCATCGAGCATTTTGGATTTCCAGACAACCGTGATATCGAGCGCGCCGCCCGGCTTGGCGTCGTGATCTCAACCCAGCCTTCCTTTACCTATCTGCGGGGCGGCCCGGGCAGCGTCTATAACCTCCGTCTCGGCGATGAACGGGAGCGCCGGGGCTACCCGCTTTCCACCTTTGTGGCGGCAGGCATTCCCGTTGGCGGCGGCTCCGATTCCGGCGTCACGCCCATGGACCCTGTCTTAGGCCTCCACGCGGCAGTCAACCAGTCTTATCCCGAAAACAGCGTGAACATCCAGAGCGCGCTGCGGATGTTTACCCTTGACGCTGCCTACTGCGCCTTTGAAGAAAATCAAAAGGGCAGTATCACACCCGGAAAACTGGGAGACCTCACCGTTCTGTCGGGTAACCCTTACGCCACATCCCCAGATAGGCTCAAAGCGCTTGAGGTATGTATGACCATTAAAAACGGAAAAATTGTTTATCAAAAATAAAGGAGACCATGATGAAAAAGTATATTTTAGGCATTGACCAGGGCACCACCGGCACACGCGCCATCATTTTTGACCAGGATGTCAATATTATTTCCTCTGCATACAGCGAGTTTACCCAGTACTTCCCACAGCCTGGCTGGGTAGAGCATGACGCCATGGAAATTTATGAGATCACCCTGAAAATGATGCGGCAGGCCATCTCAGAGGCACATCTCAAGCCCGAAAACATCGCGGGCATCGGCATTACCAACCAGCGTGAGACCACTGTATTCTGGGATAAAAACACCGGAATCCCCGCAGACCGCGCCATTGTCTGGCAGGACCGGCGCACCCTGCCGATCTGCGAAGCCCTGATCGAGAAGGATGGGCCGGCCATCGAAGACCGCACCGGTGTTACCATCATCCCCAATGACTCCGCCACCAAAATCCACTGGCAGCTCAAGAATAATCCCGAAATCCGCAGGGGTGTGGACGAAGGCAGGCTTATTTACGGAACCATTGATTCCTGGCTCACCTGGAAACTGTCCGGCGGCAGAGCTCATGTCACCGACCCGTCAAACAGCGCGGTCACTCTGCTGCAAAACGCAAGAACCCTTGAGTATGACGAAGGCATCCTGAGCGAGCTGGAAATCCCACGGAGCATTCTGCCAGAAATCCGCAGCACCAGCGAAATCTATACCGCCACCGACCCAGCCCTGTTCGGCGGCGTTGAAATCCCCATCGCCGGGCTCATCGGCGACCAGCAGGGCGCAACCCTCGGCCAGGCCTGCTTTGAAAAGGGCATGGCCAAAAACACCTACGGCACCGGCTCCTTTATTCTGATGAATACCGGCGATGAATACATACCGCCATCGGACGGGATCTTCTCACCTGTGCTGTGGTCCATTGGCGGAAAGGCTGACTATGGGCTGGAAGGCCTGGTGGACGTCTCCGGCGCGGCCATCCAGTGGCTGCGGGACGGCCTGAACATTATCGAAGAAAGCGGTGAAGCCGAGACCCTTGCCCGACAGGTGGCAGACACAGCCGGCGTCTACTTTGTCCCCGCATTCGTGGGTCTGGGCGCCCCTTATTTCGATTCCTACGCCCGGGGCACCATCATCGGCATTTCCCGCGGCACCACCAAGCACCACATCGCCAGAGCCGCTCTGGAATCCATGGCTTTTCAGGTACGGGACGCCTTTAAGGTCATGGAGCGCAAAGCCGGCATTCCGCTTAAAAAACTCCGGGCCGACGGCGGCGGCGCCAAGAGCGATTTCATGCTCCAGTTTCAGGCTGACATTCTGGGAATTCCCGTTGAACGGCCAGTCATTACAGAAACCACCTGCCTCGGCGCTGCTTACTCCGCCGGTCTGGCCGTTGGCTATTGGGACTCCATTGAAGAAATTTCCAGATTCTGGAAAATCGATAAAAACTTTGAGCCCGCCATCTCAGAAGATGAGCGCGAAGATCGCTGCTTTAACTGGAACCGGGCCATTGAGCGCGCAGGCGGCTGGCTGAAACGCTAAATACTAAAAATGCCGGGATGTAACGAAAAGCTACGTCCCGGCATTTGTTCTCTCAAAGATGATTTTTGTCTTATCGCCGTCGAAATTCGGTTTAAACGGGCCAATGGCAATGTACTTTACGTTTTCGCCGGTCGGGCACTCAATGGTCAGCGCACATTCCTTTTCATCGCCATTGACGAAAAAGGTGCTGTCGCTGTAGTACCGGCCATCCTCGCTGACCGCTGTGACCTCAGCCTGGTCAAAGAAAACCCGGGCCTGGGACAGCTCGCAGGCCATCGTGATTCTCAGGCAATCGTCATAGATAGCGCGGCCTGTTTTCTGCCCTTCCACTGCCATCATGTCACTGAACCTGACAGCGCCGCCGGTGCTGAAGGTATAGGTCTCATGGGTGTCTGCAGGCGCGGCTTTAAATTGCTCCGCAGTCCTCTCCAGATCACTCAGTGTTGTATCACCACCGCCGCAGCCGCCCAGAATAACAATGAAAAGCAGCGCAAGGACGACCAGAAACCCCTGTCTTTTCCGCATGGTTTTTCCCTCCTTCAGCTGTTTTTTTCATTCTATAATAGAAAAGCACCCAAATCAATACAGCCGTTTTGATTTTACCATAATAGCCTTTTATTTACGGTTTTATGCAGAGCGCGGGCGGTTTTCGGGTGTTCAGCACTCAGCACCCGTGCCGTTTCAGCCACTCAAGCTCCACCTCCCGGGCTTCCCGCATGCGGCGCCTTATGGTTTCGTCACTGTAGGGCACCGCGATGACCGCGCCGCCGTGGTAGGCGATCTCATGGTCAAAACACCCGCTTTTTGGTTCTTTCATTGATTGAAAACCGGTTGACAAACAAAGGTCCCTCTGTCCGCTCAAAGACCATGAACGACAGACTGGGCCTGATGACAATCGGCAGCATAATTTTAGTCTCATTTTCAGGGACCAGGACTTCCTGAGCCATCCGCTTGCAATGCGGGACACTTACCATCAGGTGGGTTAGGATTGTTTCATAAAAGCTTTCCAGGTGGCCGTCAAAGAGCCGCTCTCCGCCGTCCGTAAAGGTGACGCGCACCCGGCTGGCCGAAAAGCTTTCCACCTCCTCGTAACAGGCAATCGGTCTTTCCAGAATGGCCGCACGCGCTTCATAGTTTGGTTCTCGCTTCATTTTCTTTACTCCTTTGCATTGTTAAAGTATTGACGATAAAAAAAAGAAACTGAAGGTGTGCAGCCTTCAGTTTCCGGGTGGAATGACTTAGTATCCCGATGAGTAATTATAATCAAATTTTCTCATTCAAAATCATTGCATTTCTGGTGGCATCTCGGCACCTTCGCCGCCTCCGCCAAGCTTCTTGCGGATTTCAGGATAGGCATAGCGCCCATTGCTCAACAGTTCGCCCGCTAAGTATTCTTTTCCTTCAATCGTTATTTTTCCATCTTCTGGTTCTCCAAAGTCAATATTAATGACCCGGTCATATTCACCTGTATTGCCATCTAAAATCCGGACACGCGCTCCATTTGAAAATAATTCTTCAATCGTATAGTTGCCTATTGTTGTGGCCGCGATTCGATCAATGGGTCCCCACAACATCTTTCCATTATTGACCATAAACTGCCACATTTCGTCGACGTTATACCAGGCTCCCTGAATCGCTTCGTTAAATGCTGCTTCTGTCAGTTTTTCATCAGATTTGTCTGCCTCAGTTTGTACCGGGTCTTCTTTTTCGTTTTTCTGTACTGTCATAGACACTGGCTCTTTTTCCTGCGCGAGGGTTCTCGACATTAAATAAAAAGGGCCAAAAGAAGTATTTTTGTTTTCTTTTGTCTGTACCCCATCCGGGTTATCCTTTAAACAATATTGATACACATCTGCTTCAAAATTTGTAAATTCATAATCAAAGGACACATTGTCTGTCTCTCTCTGATAATAGCCCTCCAGTGGTTCTTTAGGCTGTTGGCTGACATTTAAAACAGCTGTTCCGATTTTAGTACCTGTTTCAGTATTACCCAAAAATACATCACACTTCATACCGTTTCCTCTTGTTTTGCCACCGCTGCTGCTAAAGCTTTGGTTGTAAGCCGTCATATTCTGTATCTTGATTGCCAGCAGCACTCCTTCAACCATATAGTTATCATCTTCTTTGTAAAAATTAGTCACATAAAAATCATTCCACTTACCCGGTGTGGTTTCTTCGCCCTTGAGCGCAAAGTAGATACCGCCTGTTTCTGGGTCGTAGGCTTTCCAAAAGAATTTCTGGCCTTCTATAAGCTGATAATCAAAATTCTTTGGCATCACAACATCTGGATTAAAATAGTTTTGAGCGTTTTCCTCCATCGCAGAAAGCGCTGCGCCATAATGGAGGTCCCGAGGTGGGTGCTCGCCGTCGCTGAATTCCTTATCCGTTTTCTGTGAATCGGTTTGAATATCGACTGGTATCATTGAAAAAAGCCAGTTTTTATCGATTTGATCAGCCGTCTCAAAGGGCGGCACCATGTCAATATAGTTGGAATAACCGCAAGAAATATTCTCCAGATAGCGTTTTGCCATTTTTTCATATTTTTCGCCAAATTCCCGCTTGCCTGTTTCCTGAAAAGCTTCGTCCTTCAGTAATTGCAGATCCTCCTGCGGTTTTGCTTCCTCGGTATACAAATCTACCAATACCTGATACATTTCTACTTTTTGATTGTTATCCTCTAACTTCTCAATACCACTGTACGCTGTTTCTTCAGCTTGCTGATAATCTCCGATACCCGCAAAGCTTTCACTCAGGCCTTTATAAGCGTCTTTTTCTTTTTCATTAATTTTGATAACATCCTGATAGGCACGTATGGCTTCCTCGTATTTTCCTTCACTCAAACAGCTTTGCCCTAAATCGAGTTTCTTCTGCATATTCGTTTGCTGCCACTTTGGAACCATAATAAACAGGATGCCCAATACTAAAAGAAGCAGTACGCCTGCTAAAATGAAAATTGTTTTCTTCTTGCTCTTCGCGGAGGATGGTGAATTATTATCCGAATTGTTTTTCATGCTCTTTTCCTTTTTGCATAGCTTTAATCATATTGAAGGGGCCGTTTTTCATAGCACCTTCAATCTGCCTGCTTATTTTTCTATTCTGCGTTTGACCATAAATATTGCTGCTGCACAGAGCGCTGCGGCCGCCAGCCAGATGGCCATGGTGTTCATTTTTTCCTGGAAGGTCATTCCGGTGAGAGGATTTGCCCCGTTATTAGTCGTATCCGGTTTCAACTGTCCTGCTGCGGTTGTCCCCTGCCCGTCATTTGGTTTGACCGTTGGTGCTGTAGGATTTGTCGGCTCTCCTAGATTGCCAGAATCTTCTTTTTTCGTGACGGTGACTTCGCAGGTTGCTGTTTTGTTGCCATCTTTTGTGGTGACGGTAACGGTGGCTTTGCCTTCGGATATGGCGGTGACCAGTCCGTTTTCATCGACAGTTGCGATGTTGTTGTCGGAGCTTGACCAGGTGACAGCTTTTTCGGTGGCGTTGTCTGGAGCAACAGTGGCTGTTAAAGTAAACTTTTGCCCAACAGACACGGTCTCCAGTGTTTTATTCAGTGTTACACCGCTGACTGATATCACTTCTGAAGGTGTATCTTCTTTCTTTGAGATGACAATTTCGCATGAAGCTGTTTTATTTCCATCTTGTGCCGTCGCTGTTATTACGACTTTTCCTTCATTTACGGCGGTTACAACGCCATCGGTATTCACGTGTGCTATCTTATCATCCGAAGAAGTCCATGTTATATGTTTATAAGAAGCATTGTCTGGCGTAAATGACCGGTTGATAATCTGTTGTTCTCCAACTTTCATTTTAGCTTTGACATTTTCAAAGCTTATATTTTCAAGCGGTATGTATTCTGAAAAAACACTTTCAACGGCACTTCCACTCCCGCTTTCCGCACCATTACCATCAACTACTTTATAAGTGAATGGCTTGCTTGTATTGATAATCGAAGTGGTAATTATTGTGCCTTTTTCTATAGGCACATCGTTAAAACGATACAATTTTAACGCACCATTTATTCCCATTGTATCAACACTGCTGTTAACGACCCCTTTATCTAAGCCAATGATTTTTACATAGTAATTTTGTCGATTATCTACACTTACCAGCTTGTCATACTCTTTTGTTTCTGGGTTATAATAAACTTCATAGTTTAGCCCATCTTTCTGACCGCTTATCTCTTTTCCATCTTCCAGCGTGATGATCCGTTCATCATTATCATTGTATATTTCGATATCCACCGGACAACTGAAGGTTCCAGTTGCAATTTTATAATTAGCATATTCTTTATCTGGTTCATATAAAACGGGTTTTGTCAGTTTTAACATCAGCTCGGCTGATTTTGATTTTGGATAAAGCTCTGCCTGTCCGTAAGGGTACATACACGCAAATTTTTGATAAGTTTCTTCTCCCAGATTTCTGGTTTTCCAAAGCATCCGTAATCCATAAATGGTTTTACGAGCGTGATTTTCTGCTTCCTGTGGATTAGATTGTTCCATCTTTAACGCTTCTGTCATGTTTTTAAAAGAATAGGAGCTCAAGCAAAGTCCCATATAAGTGAGCGTACGCATTGCATCTTTTTGGTTTAATGTATCTGATGTATGAAGAAAGTTGTTACAGTACAGCACCGCTAAATCTTTGGCGACTTTACATGCTTTTAAAAAGGTCACTTTATCAATGGCCTTACTCCACGTTTCTTCCGCAAGCCATATACCGCTTTCCACTGCTTGTTCTGTTAAAATTTCAGCAACAGCATCCTCTAAGCTCTTTTGGGCTGTTGTATAAAGATTATTTGCCGCGTCACTCACAACAGAATAAATACAATTTTGTGATAAATCTTGTAAAATATCCAAGTAGACTGTATCCATTTCTTTTAAAATACAATAGTTGTAGATACCATCAATCGACATTTTCCCTAAATCGATCACTTTAAAGCCTGTTCCCAGCATTCCCAGGCCTTTACTCAAATCTTTTGAAAACTGGAAATCCTCGAGTGCTTCATGAACCTGTGTTCTTGAACTTTCAGGTAAAAGGTTGATG
>CAUEUD010000131.1 GCA_959020865.1 Eubacterium limosum
TATATTGCCTCGCCCGTGCGTTCATGCGCGGCAGAATGGAAAAGATGAAAATCCGGCGGCGGATTGTTCCGCATACCGCTTATATAGTATAATATTCATATAGAAGGCGTACTTATTGGATTGAACCGTGCAGGTAAGGAGACGATCACATCAATGGATATACAGACCAAACACCGGATCTATGAACTGCTGACCGGGGCCTTTAGCCTGGGGGAAGCGTATCCCCTCAGCCGTATCGCCAAATTTTTAACGGACGCGGACATCCGAAGCGCAGCCTACGGCTACCCCAAAATGCGCGCGCTGTTGGAGGATCTGCCGGAATTTCTTACGGTCACGCCAATCATGCTGGGGCAAAACCCCCAGCAAATGATCACCCTCCACACCTGGACAGACGACGCCCCGAATGACCGGTCCTCACCGGAGGAAAACTTTTTCCGTCTGGTCAACGTGCCGGCCAAGTCGCTGGCCGTATTCTGCAACCTAAACTAATTTTTATAAAAAATAACCGCCTTTTATGTTTTTATAAAAAGCGGTTTTATTCTAAATTTGGGGTTGATTTAACATAATTAGCAGCAAACTTGTTCTAAACCATTTATACCATACTTCTCGATGCCTTATGTACTTTTTTCAAACCTTCTACCTCTTCACATATTCCATTAAGTTTACAGCTCTGGCAGTCAAAGTCAATGCCATCAAACATGGTATTGAGTGCTGAAGTAACATCTCTTATTTTTTCAGCAACAGGGAGTAGTTCTTTATACAACGGACTGTCTCCTAAAATCAGAATGATTTTTACCTGTTCTACCTGCGGCAATGCCAAAAAGCTTTGCAACATAGACCATCCCAAACGATCTATGGTGAAGCCTTTCTTCATAGCTTTTTTACTGATTCTCAGGTTTGTAAACTGCTTTTGAGTAGACATCCGTACCATAACATCGAAAAAATGCTGCCGCATATCAGAAAACTCTACAGATTTCAGATAATCATAAGTTTCTTCAGAATTTACATCTTTACATTTTAAAAGTACTACCTTCCCAAAGGAAAGATGCTTATCTTTGCCGTACAATGCTTTAGGATCTCCAATCAGCCAAAGGCCGTCCTTTTCAACAAAGTCAAAATTGGATGAGCTTATCATAAGATTAATACTCTCTTTAGGATAACCTCCCAGTTCAACAGCCGTTTCCCTTTCCATAATGAATGGATTTTTTTCCGTTTCAGGCCAAAGACCACCACTTTGAGGAAGCTTTAACAGAGTATTGTTTTTCAGCTGTGCGGTGATTTTTTCAGCATACTGATCAAAAATATCCATATCGCTTTAGAGTTTTCTATCCCTTGGAAGGCGATCATAGTAAGCCGTAAAAATCGGAAAAAGCTTATTCATGAGCTTGCTGTCCAGATTAAACCAGTAAATAAAAAAGGTAACACCAAAGAAACACCCTAAAATTTTAGCCAAGGGTTTTAAAGCTTTACAGATATGTTTTCTATCTTTACTTTTTTTCATTTTCTTAACCTACCTGACCCATGCCTTTCTGTCTTGCGTATTCTGCAGCACCTAGAGCCCCCATCAGCTGTGGGTCAGTTTTCAGTTCTGCAATCTTGAGTTTAAGTACATGCTCAAGAGCATCTTTAAGACCATCATTTTTAGCGCATCCGCCAGTCATAGTGATTAAACCGTCTGTACCGGCTTTCTTGGCCATTACAAAACAACGCTTTGCAATGGACATCTGTAATCCTGCTGCAATTTCTTCTCTTGGCTTGCCATCACCTACCAGAGAGATTACTTCAGATTCTGCAAAAACGGTACACTGTGCTGTAATCGGAATAACATTTTTTGCAGATAAAGACAGTTTAGAGAAATCTTCTAGAGACATTTCAAAGGCACGTGCCATAGCTTCATAGAATTTACCGGTACCAGCAGCGCATTTATCATTCATTGCGAAATTCTTTACTGTACCGTCTTTATCAATGGCAATCCCTTTAACGTCCTGTCCTCCTACGTCGATAATACCTGTTACTTCTGGATTTGTTACGTGTACACCCATGGCGTGACAGCTGATTTCAGAAATATTTTCATCAGCAAACGGAACCTTGTTGCGACCATAACCGGTTCCTACCAGGTAAGCCAGGTCTTCTGTTTTGTCTAAATCATTAATGCCAGACATTGCTTCAGACAATGCAGCGTTAGCTGTTTCAACGGGGTTGATTTTACTGCGCACGGTTGCGTGACCACAAATATTGCCGTTTTCATTGACAATAACACATTTTCCATAGGTAGAACCTACGTCACATCCACCAAAATACTTACTCATTTTCTTCACCTATCCTTTTCTGTATTTTTTACCAGCTCGCACTGTCATCGAAATCTTTCAATGTTGCATCTACTGGTTCTTCATTCATAACAGCTTCCATATATTTATTAAACTGATCACGCATATCACGACGGCTGATGGTTCTTGGATCAACCAGATCTTGCTTCAGCCAAACCATCTTGATACCTCTTTTTCTGGCTTCTTCTTCAATAAGACCGGAAATCGCAGCAGGCCCTTTACATGAAATCTGATCAAACATAATCAGCATATCACAGTTGTATTCTTCGATCAATGTCCAGATATCGTCAGTATAGGCATTATAACCACCTTTACTGTGAACACGCATGGTCGCTTCTTGAATCATTTTTGCAACACCTGCCAGCATTGTGTCTATTGTTGTGGTATCGATCGGCGTACGTCCCTGATGCTCAATAAACTGGAATACACACTCTACGCCCCAGCAGTTTAGCATCCATTCATCCAGCGCCGGGTACATATTGGCAATGGTTCCCCATACCAGTGCACGATGTCTGGATACTGCAGGATATTGTCTTGGTTTATCCATGCTCTTACGTAGCATTTTATTAACTTTACGGTCATTTTTCATGGCAACAGGATGTCCGGAAGAATCCTGATAGGTAAATACACGATACATCCAGTTAGAAGATCCGTAATGCGGCGCATGGTCTGTCGCATTCATTTCCCATTTTTCAAGGCGCAGCGCATTCTGTTTATTCCATTCTTCACAGGTTTCTTTAAGCCGATTATAGTCATATTTTTCTCCAGTCTGTTCTTCCATAAAACGGATACAGTCCTTTAATTCTTCAACAGCATATTCCTGAACGTCTTCTCTGGTATGACGCATCGGTGTATTTAAAACATAGGTCGGCAAGTTAAAGCGGCGATCTAAGATGGTACTTGCCATGATACTGCCATCGCAGGGCATGTTGGTTGAAATATAGCAACAGCCCATTTTAGGAAAATCATCTTCAATGGCAACACCAGATTCCATAGACGGCAGGCCGCAAACATCTGCCGGAACACCGTAGCTTTCTGTGGCGTCGATATAATGTTCAGGGGCATGCTGGTTGATGATAGAAGGCAGGTAGTGCGGCACCATATGCGTTAACACACCTTCGTGTTCTGCAAAACCCGCTGTTATAATTTTAGGCATGTAGGCATCGATACAAATGTATTTCTGGGAATTTTCATTGGCTGGGTTAATATTTTCATCAGCTGAAAAAATCTTTTCCATATTAGACGTTAAAAGTCTAGCAATGGTGTTTAAATTCATTCGCCCTCCCCGCAGCATTGAACCTCTGAAGCCAGCCACTGCACGATCAAAAAAGGCTGGTGTTGTCAGATAGATCGCCATCCAGCGGTAACGCAAAAGTGCATTGACATTGGTTACCGGATGCTTGAGTACCCATTTCCCAAGGATCCCCCAGAGCTCTAACCATTTGCTGTAATCATAAATGGTATCTTTAACGCCACGCCATTCTCTATGCTTATAGATCCCTGTTTTATCTTCTATCATATCCTGCAAACCATCACCGTTCAGATATTGATCGACCGCATCCTTAACAGACACCTGACCTGTCAATAGTGGTTTTAACTTATCTGGATCAAATTTCTTTTTTAAAGCTTCCAGTATTTGTCCTTTATCGTAATTGCCCATCTCAAGCTTAATGGCTTCTGTAAAGACTTCTCCAAAAAGCTTTGCATTATCTCTTAAATTGTTACTTGTGACTGTCATGCTTTACTCCCTTCACTCTCTTTCTGAATTTTCTTGATTTCAAGGCTTTCAACAAAGGCCTGAACTCTTGTTTTAAGCTGTCCGGACGCCTGAACACTATATTCACGGTCCAAGGCAACCGTAGGAATTTCCAGCTCTTCATGCAGTACATAGGAAGCTACCGCACGTTCGTAACCCCAGTAATCACAGAATTTTGTCTGTTCGTAAATAATACCATCGGCATTATAGTCTTCAACCAGTTTTTTAACGACATCTCGGCGTTCCTGCACCTTTTCCTGGGACATAAAACGCGGACACTGGTTTGTTTCCAAATAGTTGCGGCAAACCTGTTCTACAATATTTTCATCATCATTCAAACGAATAACTTGACGTCCTGGCATTGAACCGAAACAGTAACGGTCTGCAACAACGTAAGCGCCACAGTATTCCATTAATTCTGTAAAGCCATAATCATCCATTTCTGAACCGACAACAACCACACGGGCACGATAGCTTTTTTTTGGATCTGGCTTACGTTTCTTCAGATCTGCAAGGGTTTCATCCAGATATGGTAAAATCAGATGTGTCGGACAGGCATAGCTGACCAGATTAAGGATATGGAACTCTGTCGCTGTAATACGCGGATTATCATCCTTTCGCATTTCAGAAATTTCTTCAAAAATGCTACACATACGGTTGTGTTCATCTACCGCAGCCCGAATTGCTTCGTCTGAAATATCTACACCAAACTGATCATGCAGTGGCTCTAAAAAACGTGTACGTACCTGATTCACATAATGCTTGGTACCATGGAGAGATACCTTTAATGGCGCATCGATAATATTGTGGTAAAAACGTTCGTTTTCAACTAGCTTTAATTCGTAAACATTTTCTACAACCCTGTTCATTTGCTGACAAGTTTCACTTGCAAAAAAGGCATCTAAAAAATTATATCCGCCTTCAAAGGCGCGCTCCAACAACGCTCTTACATAGCTGCAGTTCAGACTTCCCATGTAATACTGGGCAATATCCAGGCTACCAGTATGTGGCGCTCTAAGTCTGACCGAAAAAGCCTTACCTACATTAAGTAAAGCTTCTGGAATATAGTAACAGGTGTAGCCCACAGCTACACCGCCTTCCTTCTTTGCCTCCCGCACCAGCTCATTGTTTGCTTCTTCGAGCAAAGAGGTATAAAGATGGATATGCTTAAGATCTTTCATACACTTTCTCCTTTTGTTTCCTTATATGACATTTATTTGAATAAGCGCTTCCCGCACCCCTTTTAAGGAAAGGGCGTTCTCCTTTAATTCAAGAAGGCTCCTGCCTTCTATATCCATCAGGCCAAGAGCCTCATCCTCGGAAATAAAATTTAACACTTCGATATCTCCAGTATCGACCATCTCTTTGACTGTGTCATTTTTTATTCGATTAATGATGGCTCCGACTTCATTATACATACCAAGTTCTCTGGCCACATCCCGAATGGTATGGATCACACCGATCCCTTTTTTACTGGCGTCGCTTACCAGGATCAGATGCGTTACTTTTTCCATCACACGTCGGTTTACCTGTTCAATCCCCGCTTCACCATCAATGACTACATAATCGAACTGTTCTGCCAAAACACTGATCGTTTCCTTTAAAAAGCTGTTGACCGAGCAATAGCAACCCGCGTTTTCTGGTCTGCCGATGGCTAAAAATGCAAAGCGCTCCGTCTCAACAACACTGTCTGTAATTTCATAATGCGCTTCATTTAAAACCTCGATGGCCTCTTTTTTTTCCCTTTTTCCACAGTCTCAATAAATTTTTTACGAACGTCGTCTACCGTGTGGCTTACCTCGACACCAAGAGCTGTGGAAAGGCCAACGGCCGGGTCTGCATCGATGGCGAGAACCCGCGCTCCAGGATTCCTTTCCACCAGCAGACGAACCGTCAAAGCCGCCAGGCTCGTTTTACCAACGCCACCTTTACCGGCAAACGCGATTATTTTTGTTTTACTCATAAAATTATCTTTCCTTAACTTAATTCTGCTGCTTAGTCACAGGCGGCGTGATCAGATTCGTTAAAATATCTACACACTGATTGTAATCCATAATCCGTGGAACCGGATAGGTAGGGTTCGCCTCTTTTAAGATACGTACAGCCAGTTCCGGAATATCTTTCATCTGAAGCGCATCAATGGTTTGAGGAATCCCCAAGTTCCGGTTCATATTCTTAATCTTTTCAATGAAATGCCGGGTCAGAATATCATCAC
Organism: Eubacterium limosum; assembly: GCA_959020865.1. Taxonomy (GTDB): domain Bacteria; phylum Bacillota; class Clostridia; order Eubacteriales; family Eubacteriaceae; genus Eubacterium; species Eubacterium limosum_B. The sequence continues at coordinate 6,299 of CAUEUD010000131.1, forward strand.
TTTCTGCCGGATCACCGACCCCCGCGTACCTTGCCAGCTCAGCCAGCTTCTTTTCCGCATTTTTCTTTGAAAATTCTAAGATATGCGGAAGAATCACCGCATTGGCAAATCCATGAGGCACGCCGTAAAAACCGCCGAGATTATGGGCGATGGCGTGCACGTAGCCCACATAGGCCCGGGTGAAGGCCATGCCGGCCTCATAAGACGCCACCAGCATATTGCGGCGTAATTTAACATCCTTTCCGTTTTCACAAACCGCTTCCAGATCATTCATAATAATACGTGTGGCAGAAAGCGCTTTTTCTTTAACAAAAGGCGTATCATACCAACCAATATAGGCTTCAACGGCATGGGTGAGAGCATCCATGCCTGTATGCGCCGTTAATGACGGCGGAAGCCCCAAAGTAAGCTCAGGATCCAGAACAGTGGCCAGCGGCACAAGCTTTGGATCATTGATGGCGAATTTTTCATGATTTGCCGCATTGGTAATTACCGCGGCAATGGTTGCTTCTGAACCGGTCCCCGCTGTTGTGGGAATGGCAAAATAGGGGGGCAGCTTACGGCCGATTTTAAAGAGCCCCTTCATTTTTTCAATGGGCTTGTCATTGGTTACGCGGGCGGCTATGATCTTGGCACAATCCAGTGAAGAACCGCCGCCAAAGGCGACTACGCCATCGCAGCCTGACATCTGGTACATCCTCAGCCCATCTTCAATGTTTTCAAAGGTTGGGTTTGGCTGAACCCCATCATAAATAACGTAGTCTATCCCATTGTTTTTTAATGCGTTTAAAAAACTGTCTAAAAGCCCCAGATTCATGAGCGGCTTATCTGTTACCACCAATATTTTATAAACCTTGCACTCCTTGATGATCTCGGGAAAGCGTTTGACCATTCCCGGCCCCACAAGGGTAGACGGCGTTGGCATCTTGAGCACAGCCATCGCGCCTTTCATCATCGTATGTGACGCACGATAAGGTACTTTTTTTACATTCATTTTACAGCCTCTTTTCTCGATTTATTTTTATTCATCCGCCGCAACAAACCGGTATAAAAACCACTTCATCTCGATCTTTAAACTTAAAGTTTGAATCAGCACGTTTTCCATTAACTACAATGTGACACCGCTGCATCGCTTTTAAAGCTTTTCTGCCATATTTTTTTCTCAATAAAAGCAATAATTCCTTCATGTTTTTACATTCTATATTTTCCACTTCTGCCCCTGTAATGTTTCGGAGTTCCCCTTTATATTTAACGCAAATCATCAATAAGCCCAAGCCTCTTTTTAGTTTTTTCCGTTGGAACGCCATTTTCATTCCATCCCCTTACTTTATAATAAACTGGCAGCATGGTTTCAATATCTACTCTGGAGTTGGGGTCATTCGGATCCTGAAGCTCATCCGTCAAGCGTTTGGGCAGGGTATCCTTTTCTTTTGTAAGTCCCTCGCGCAGGTTAAAAAGGCGTTCCACATTATAGCCCCGTTCGCCAATTTCCAGAAACTGCCCCGTCGTCATGGGGATCCCTGTAGCCAGTTCCACAGCCTTTGCGTGTGGAAGTAAAAACATAGAATTAATGGGCAGCGCCTTCGGCATCAGCGGCCAGACATTCCCGAGCACTGGCCGCGAAGCAATCATGGCCTTCCCTGCAATTCCGGTGACCGGATGGTTTGGCCCCAGTTTAAACAAAATGGACGGCACCATGGACTGAAGCGTAAAGAGACAGAAGCCTGCGGCTGAGGCCGCCTCCATGGCGTTTTGCAAAAACACGGTCAATTCCGGCTTTCCTTCGGAATTTGTCTGTCCCGTGCTCATGACGCCGATGGACTCCATCAGCGCCAGATAGCCGCCGTTTAAGTGGCAGCCGCCCCGGTTAGACGTGGCGTAGCCTAAACCCATCCCAACGGATTTACGCGGCTCGTAGGATGCCAGCTCCAGCCCTTTAGCATGGATGGCAAAATCACTACCACCATACTTTTCGCTTAAACGCATGGAGCCATCGGCCAGTTCATCATAGGGCTTTTCACGCCGCGCAATTTTCCGGATCACCTCGATCAGATTGTCGGTCTTGCCAAAGCGCAGCCCAAAATCCGCCAACCCCTTTTCGTAAAGCTCCATGGCAAAGGCCATGGTGCCCGCCAGCGAGATGGTATCCATCCCCAGAACATCGGCCTCGTAATTGATATCATTAATCAACTGTAAATCGTTGTTTTCAATGTTTGAGCCAAAGAGACCCAGGGTTTCAAACTCTGGCCCCTTAACCTCTTTGTCCTTTACCTTGACCCTTCTTTCACACCGAATAGGGCAGCTAATACAGCCGCTGTTGCGCACCAGCAGGGTATCGGCCAGCGTTTCTCCGGAAATATCGTCGGCCTTATCCCATTTTCCCCGGTTAAAATTGCGGGTCGGCAAAACACCGGAGGCATTGGCCGTGCTCACTAATCCTGCGCTGCCATAAAGCCCCAAAGCTTTGCCTGTCATTGGGTGACCCTTTAAAAAAGCGACCCACTTTTTTACATAAGCGTCAAATTTTTCAGGGTTTTCGGCCTTCGTTGTCTTTGATCCATAGGCCACTAAGGCCTTCAGATTTTTTGAGCCCATCACCGCTCCTGCGCCGCATCTCCCCGCAACGCGTTCTCCAGAAACCGCACAGGCATAGCGCACCATATTTTCACCCGCCGGCCCGATGACCAGCTTGCCAAAGGCTTTGGGATAAACCTCCTGTACCGCTTCGGCATCCAGCCCCCAGAGCGGCTTTGCATCCTGAAAAACGATCTCTCCGTCCAGAACAGCCAGACAACAGGGCGACGACGCCCTGCCTGTGATGATTAAGCCGTCCACACCCGCCTTTTTTAACATGACGCCAAACTGTCCGCCGCAGTTTGAAGAAGCGATACCGCCCGTCATCACATTTTTAAAAGTCATATTAAATCGGCTGGAGGACGGCGCCCCCGTATTGTTCATCGGTCCGGTGTTAATGATAAGGATACTCTCTTCAGACAAAGGATCGATTCCTGTTGGAAGCAAATCGTACAATAATTTGGCGGCCAGAATTTTTCCGCCAAGATACCTTTTAAGAACCCCCTCTTTAATCGGGAAAGTTTTTACACTCTGATCACTCAGATTGACATACAAGTAATTCGCCGCTTTCATCAGCCAACCTCCATTTTAATCGCCCCTAAAGGACACATCTTTTCACATTGGCCGCAGCCAACGCATTGCTGCGGTTTGTCCAGATAGGCAAATACTTTCAAATCGCCCTTGAAGGCCGGATAAGAAATCTGAATTGCATCGAAGATACAGATATCCATACAGATTCCACAAGCGCTGCACAAACTCTGGTTAACCCTCGGCTTCGGCCACTGGCTTTTGGGCAGCTTACCGCCGCTCTTTCCCGCACTGTCAAGGACAGCGCCGCTGGGGCAGACACGCTGGCACACTCCGCAGGACACGCAACGTTTTTCATTGATGATATGCCTTTTCTTCTTTTCCCCTTCAATGGCCATTACCGGGCATTTCTTTGAACACGCCGTACAGCCAATACATTGTTCCGTAATCATAAATGCCATTTGAGCACCTCAACCCATTCTTTTTATTCTTACAGCTATAATGACGCAATTATCATGCCAAATTAAAAAACCCCAAAACATGGCTTTTCAGGTCAAAAAATAAAACCGACCGTCTCGTAATGAGACAGTCGGTTGAGACGGTCGTTCTATTTTAGGACACTCAGTCCCTATGAAAAACCTTTTCCATTACAATATTATATCGCTTAATCTTACGGTACAAGGTCGATTTTGCAATTTCCAGCCTTTTTGCGGCAGCGGTCATATTCCCGCCGCAGGCCTGAATTGCTTTTAAAATAACATCCCTTTCCACTTCCTGTATGCTTTCGCCGTTTCTTTTTAAACTTAAAGGCTCAAGGGTCTTTTCTTTTTTTAATCCCTTCACCGTATCCGGCAGATCCTCCAG
>CAUEUD010000132.1 GCA_959020865.1 Eubacterium limosum
CTCACAAGTTGTGGTGAATTTAACCAAATTCTGACGGGTCGTTTACATTAGCTAAATACAGTGCTTTCCAATGTTCTGATTCCCGAACAATATTTCAACCTCGTAATTTAGAATGATTCTTGTATATCTAAGAATTTTTTAAGAATTCGGATTGTATTTCCGAAAGAACATTATTTCAAACGAAAACAATAGAGTTTACTCTAGGTTTTTTACTGGAAATGATTGACTTTGGTTCCTTTTTGGGGTATACCTATAGAGATAAAACAGCTGTTTTATGGAAAGGAGAGGCGTTTATGAACATCTATACGATCAAGGAAGTATCTGAAAAGACCGGACTCAGCATCTATACCCTCCGCTATTATGACAAGGAAGGCCTGCTCCCCTTTGTGGAGCGCAGTGAGAGCGGCATCCGCCAGTTTACCGACGCCGACCTGGAATGGCTGTCGACAATCTGCTGTCTGAAGGATACTGGCATGCCGCTGAAGGAGATAAAAGAATACATTGATCTGTTTCTGGAAGGCACCTCCACCCTTGAGACAAGGCGCCAGATCTTTATCGACCACCGTGTCCGCCTGCTTAAAAAGATTGAAGAGCTGGAAAAAAATCTGGAGATGGTTGAGCACCGCATCCAGTTTTACGACGAGGCCTGCGCCATCTACGAGGCGCGGAAGCGCGAAAACGAGAGCGATAAAGGGGAAAAGGCCGAAGCCCCTGAGCCTGCGGCCGCCAAAAAATAAAAAATGCCGGATAACCGGCAAAATTAATAATCAATATTTGGATTATCGGGCTCTCCAAACAGAGCCCTTTTTCTTTTCCTGCATTCTTTGCAGCTACTTTGCCACAGGTTTAAACGCGTCCTTATCCACACCACAGGTGGGACAAAACCAGTCTTCCGGCAGGTTTTCGAACGGGGTACCCGGAGCAACGCCGTTTTCCGGATCACCTTTCACCGGATCATAGACATACTCACAAATTTCACATTCATACTTCTGCATGATCGTGCCTCCTTGACGGTCCCTCTTATTTTAACAATCCGTTAACATTCTTAACCTATTATTATATTAATAAGAAGGAAAATTTTAAATTCACTTACCCTATCATAATAAAATACAAAGGATTTTGCAAGCACTTTCTTTAAATGCAGAGAGTTTTCTTAATCGTACAGGTATTCCTTAATACAGGATGCTCCCACCAGGCCCGCGTCATTCTCAAGCGTCGCCAGGACGATCTCAGGCTTTACCAGGCTTTTGTAGGTGATCTTTTCCGCTGTGGACTTCTGTACCGCCTCCAGCAAAAAAGCCCCCGCATGGGCTACTCCGCCGCCCAGAACACAGATCTCAGGATCCAGAACGTCCACAAGGTTGGAAATCGCAATGGCCAGATGGTCTGTCATTGACTCAAAACATTCCAGGCCCACCGCATCGCCGTTTCTGGCTGCATTGATCACCACCTCAGCGTTAACCGCCTCCAGATCGCCTCCGGCCATGGAGAGAATTTCCGTTTCACAGCCCTCCTCAATACGTTTTTTGGCCAGCCAGATCACCGCTGTGGCTGAGGAATAAGTCTCCAGACAGCCCATTTTGCCGCAGTTGCAGCGGTAAAGCCCGTCGCCTACGATCATGTGCCCAAACTCTGAGGCGACGCCGTGCACGCCATTTACGACCCTGCCGCCCACAATCACACTGCCGCCCACACCAGTCCCCAGGGTAAACATGACGGCATCCCGGCAGCCCCGGCTGCTGCCAAAACGGTTTTCCGCGATGCCAGCCACAGTGGCGTCGTTGGCAAGGTAAACCGGAAGGTGTATTTTTTCCTCTAAATCGCGTTTTAAAGGCTTATTTTCCCAGAAGAGGTTCGGGCAGGACACCACGGTTTTTCCGTCCGCTGAGACGATGCCAGGCACGCCGATGCCCACGCTCTCAGGGGACTGTCCTCTCATCTCTGTTATCACCTGCCCGACAAGGGCTTCAATTCGTCCAAGGACAGCCTCATAACCCTCCCTTGCCCTGGTCGGCTGTTTTTTCTTGAAAAACACCTCGCCGCTGTCTCCGATCAGCCCAGCCACCAGATTAGTACCGCCGACATCTATTCCGATATTCATACTCTGCTCCTCCGTTCTTAATTTTCATTCTTATTATAACATTTTATACCCCTAAGTTCATCCTGCTTTACATTCCGCAGTTTCTGCGTTATAATTACTTCCGCAATTCATTTATCTTAATGCAACCGGAGGACTTCATGAAGAAACAATTGAGTACGAAAACCCTTGTTTTTACCGCGCTGCTGATCGCCTTATCCTATTTAGGCTCCCTTGTTAAAATATTTGGCAGCGTCGCACTGGACGCCCTGCCAGCCTATTTTGGCGCGCTCATGCTCGGCGGCCCCATCGGCGCGCTGATCGGTGCGGTAGGACACCTTTTCTCTGCTGCCCTGTCCGGCTTCCCTATGGGCCTGCCAATGCACATTCTGGTAGCTGCCTGTATGGCCGGCGCCTGCTACGCCTACGCCTGGATCAACAAAAAAACCAACCTGGCCGTCGCTTCAGTCACCGCCATTTTCATCAATGGCGTTGTCATGACCTTCCTGTCCGGCGTCCTGGCTGTGATCCTGGGCATTTCACCCTCTGTCATGGGCTTTGTCATCCCCATGCTGGTGCCGCTGCTCATCGCTTCCACCGTCAACGTGGTCATCGCTGCGCTTCTGTATCTGGCCTTTGAGAAAGCGCTGAAGGGCAAATTTACACAGGAATGAAAAAATCCCCCAACCGGGGGATTTTTTATTTCAGCAGAAAGTCTCGGATCACCGCAGCCATTTTCGGGTGGTGCTCCACATAGCTTTCGTGGGTTTCGCCCTCATAAATCTCAAGGCTGCTGTCTGGAATGGAATCGGCGATATAGCGGGTGTGGTCGTCCTCGATCATGTCGTCGCTTCCGGCGGTCACCAGAACCGGGATACGGATACTGGCCAGGTCTGCTTTGGAAATATTGGGCTGCTCCAGCATCATTTTAATGCTGTCCTTTCCGGTGCGCTCGTAGGCCCGGCGGAACTTGTCCAGCCAGATTTCCTTCAGCCCGTCCGGCGTGGTGTTGGCGCCGCTGACCACCAGCGCAGAGAGCAGCTCCGGGTATTTGTATGCCAGCATCAGCCCGATGATCCCTCCGTCGCTGAAGCCGTAAACCGCTGGCCGCTCAAGCCCCAGGGCTTTGATAAAGCCGCGGACATCCTCCGCCATTTCGCTGTAGTCAAAGGTATCCACTGGCGTGCTGTCCCCATGGCCTCTGGAATCTAGGGCGTAGACCGTGAAATCCGCGCTCAGCGGCTCCATGATCGCGTCAAAAATCGTGTGATCCTCGCCATTTCCGTGGATCAGGATCAGGGGCTGCCCCTCTCCTTTTTTTTCATAACAGAGCTCAATCGCCCCAACTTGCTGTTTCATTTTCTACCTCCGGTCATTTTATCCCCTATTTTATCCGATTCCAGGGGAAAAGAAAAGCGCCTGTTCCTTTTTTAAGGAAATCAGGCGCTTTAGGAATTTCTTCAATTAAAGGTGGAAAGTTGAAGGTGGAAAGTTCAGGTGCAAATGTGCTCCGCACATTTGATTAGACGCGGCTTCCGCCGCAGTTATAATCGTTTTTGCATCAGCAAAAAACGCTCATTAACCTTCCACTTTCAACCTTCAACTTTATTTAATCTCCTTCCCCGTAGGGATTGACATGGATCATGCAGTGCTTAAGGGCCGGGTAGGCGGCCTCCAGCACGTCGTGCACATTTTCGGCGATGGCGTGGGCTTCGACCAGCTTCATCTCACCGTCCACAGCGATTTCCAGATCCACATAAAATTTAGACGCGAAGGTCCGGGATTTGAGGTCGTCGATCCGCTTGACGCCTGGCTGCTTCATGGTCAGCTCACGGATTTCCTTCTCGGTTTTCTCATCGATGGAGCTGTCCAGCATTTTGCTGATGCTGTCCTTGCCGATGTCATAGGCGGCCTTAATGACCAGCAGCGCAATGACCACGGCCGCGATGGGGTCCAGAATCGGAAAGCCCATGCGCGCGCCGGCGATCCCGACCAGACTACCGATGGAGGACAGGGCGTCGGAGCGGTGGTGCCAGGCGTCAGCCTTCAGCGCGCTGGAGTTGATCTTGTTGGCCGCAGCGCGGGTGAACCAGTACATCCATTCCTTGACTCCAATGGAGACCACAGCCGCCACCAGCGCCAGTATCCCTGGAATTTCCAGAGAATGGCTCTCGGCGTCCACAATCTTTTCAATCCCGGACCAGCCGATCCCCACGCCGGTGGCAAACAGGATGACCGCCAGCAGAATGGCCGCCACGCACTCCAGCCGGTCGTGCCCGTACTGATGCTCGTGGTCGGCCTTCTGGCCTGAGATATTGACCCCGATGATGACCACAAAGGTGCTGAGCACATCCGACGCCGAATGCACCGCATCGGAAATCATCGCCCCGGAATTGGCTAAAATCCCGGCGATAAATTTAAAGACCGACAGGGCGATATTGACAAAAATGGATATGATGGACACACGCATGGCGATCTTTTTATTGCTGCTCTCGCTGTACTCGACTTCTTCAATATTTTTCACAGATAACCCTTCTTTCATTTGCATGACAAAGTTAATACCCCTTAACTAATCTAGATTCATTCTATATTACGCACTTCCAGTATAAATAAAAAACAGAACTGCGTCAAGGGTGTTTTAAATTTAAGGCAAGAAAAGACCTGAAATACAGAGTTTTGTACTTCAGGTCTTTTTTAAAGCTTTAACCATTCTGGAGCAGCTCAACCTCTTTGGCATAATCGGCAAACTTTTCCTGGGGTGTCTCAAGAAAAAAGGGCTTATCCCGGAGCAGCGGGTGCTTCACAATGGCGATGAAGGTATCCACTCCAATGCTGCCAAAGCCGATTTTCTCATGACGGTCCTTATGGCTGTTAAAGGGCGTCAGGCTGTCGTTCAGATGCATGGCTCTGAGATAAGGAAGCCCTACGATCCGGTCAAACTCAGCGATGACGCCGTCCAGGTCATTCACGATATCGTACCCTGCTGAATAAATGTGGCAGGTGTCAATACAGACGCCAATCTTATCCTTGAGCCGGACACCGTCAATGATGGCCCGCAGCTGCTCAAAATCCCGGCCCACCTCGCTGCCTTTACCCGACATGGCTTCCAGGAGCACGATGGTTTTCTGGTCTGGCTTCATATTGCGGTTGAGGATATCCAAAATCAGCTCAATGCCTTTTTCCGGCCCCTGGCCGACATGGCTGCCGGGATGAAAATTGTAAAGATGGCAGGGCAGCTGATCCAGCCGCTCCAGATCCTCGCGGAACGCCCGCTCCGCGAAATCCCGGGTCGCCTCTGTGGCTGACGCCATGTTGAGCGTATAGGGCGCGTGGGCCAGCAGCGGCCCGAAATCATGCTCCTCCATGATCTGCCGCAGGCCGTCCGCATCCTGCGGGTCAATGGCCTTGGCGTTGCCGCCCCTTGGATTTCTGGTAAAGAACTGAAAGGTATTTGCCCCAATGGATACCGCGTCCTTTCCGGCGGCGGTAAAACCCTTGGCAATGGAAATATGTGGTCCTATGTTAATCATATCTGTCCGTCCTTTCTCAGCCCAGCGCTACGTCCATGAGCATCATGACCGCAAAGCCGACCATCACACCAATGGTGGCGATATCGCCCTCGCCGTCGTGGCCGAGCTGTGATTCCGGAATCAGCTCTTCTGCCACAACATAGATCATGGCACCGGCGGCAAAGGCCAGCGCGTAAGGCAGAATCGGGTTGATAAAGACAACCGCCGCCGCGCCGATGACCGCCGAGATCGGTTCTACCAGCCCAGAAGCCTGGCCGTACATAAACGATTTGAACCGGCTCATGTTTTCACGTCTTAGCGGAATGGAGACCGCGGCGCCTTCAGGAAAGTTCTGAAGCCCGATCCCCAGAGCCAGCGAGATGGCGCCGGCCAGCGTCATGTACTCATTGCCTGTGGCCAGCCCGCCAAAGGCGACCCCGACCGCCAGCCCTTCTGGGATATTGTGGAAGGTGATGGCCAGAACCAGCAGCACACTGCGCTGCCACGAGGTATGAATCCCCTCCTCATGGCCTGTTCCCTGATGGATATGCGGCAAAAGCTTATCCACGCACCATAAAAATGCGCCACCGCCCAAAAATCCGACTACAGCCGGCACATACGGCGGCACCGGACCGCCCTCCGCCATCTCAATGGACGGCGCCAGAAGCGACCAGAAGCTGGCCGCGATCATAACGCCAGCGGCAAAGCCCAGCATGGCGTTTAATACCTTTTTGTTAATCTCTTTAAAGAAAAAGACCATCGCAGCGCCCAGAGCCGTGAGGCCCCAGGTAAAAAGCCCGGCGACCAGAGCCTGGCCCACCGGAGGGATATTGTTTAAAATTTCCATTTTCTCCTCCTGTCTTTCTATTGTTTATAGTCATTATAATTTACTAAATCATAACACATCCCACACACCATTTCAAAGCATTTTAATCATTTATACCCCATTTGCTTTAAATAGCACTGCAAAAAAATAAAAGCGGCAGGCAACAATCTGCCGCCCGCCGTAGAGTGTGGATAAAATTTATTATGAAGAGGTGAAGCGTTAGAGAGGTTTGTCTAGTTGATAGTGGATAGTGGATAGTGGATAGTTATGGTACAAATCTGCCGCTGGCAGATTTGATCGGATACGGCTTGCGGCCGGCTTCTTATTCGCTTTTTCGAAGAAAAAGGGTTCAATCACTATCCACTATCAACCATCAACCATCAACTATAGAACCGCCTCTCGCTTTATCTTTGCCGCTTCCTTTCAACTTTGTCTATAGCCTGCAGCGGCCTCTCGACTTTATCGACGGTCTGAGGTCTTTTATGAAAAATCAGCGGACCCGCACCCAGACCGATACCGAGCCGGGCGCCACGTGAAAAACGCCGTCACCGTTTTCGTTGACAGTGACCGTGCCCTCCACATTGCCCGTGATGTCGTAAAAATCCTTCCCGGCAAACTGATGTCCCATATACATCTGCTTTGAGCCGCCGTCGCCGTTTGTCATCAGCACTGCCAGACCGGATTCCGGCTCTGCCGGGTCACCTTCGCGCACCCATCCGATGATATGGAAATCGTCAAAATAATCCCGCTGGGCGCCGTAAGCCGATTCGCGCCGGGCGCAGAGCAGCTTGTCTAAAAGCGCCTGCATGGGCTCGATGTTCTGGGCGGAAATACCGTAATAATCGCCATAAAAAACACAGGGATAGCCGTCGGCCCGCAGCAGGATAAAGGCGTAGGCCAGCGGTTTAAACCAGGGCTGCACCCAGGATTCCAGCGACTGGCCGGGCTGCGTGTCATGGTTGTCCACAAAGGTGACCGACCGTGTGGGGTCATGGGCTGTCAGGGTATTGCTTAACAGCTGCCGCATATCATAGCCGTCACCGCTGTTTGAGGCGTCGAAAAAATGATAGTGGAGTGGAACGTCAAACAGGCACATGGTCCGGCCTGTGGTCTCCAGATAGCGCTTGAGATCCTCCAGATCGCCAGACCAGTATTCGCCCACGGCAAACAGCTCCTGGTCCCAGTCACGCCGGACTGCGTCCAGCCACTCATTAAAAAAGTTAAAATCAATGTGCTTGACCGCGTCCATGCGGAAACCGTTGACCCGGGTTTTATCCAGGTACCACCTGCCCCAGCGGATCAATTCCTCAACCACCTCGCGGTTGTTTAAATCCACGTCCGCGCCCATCAGATAGTCAAAATTACCGTTCTCACGGTCTACGTCACGGGCCCAGCGCTTGCCCTGAAACTGGAAAACCGCGCTGTCCTCTTTCTTCTCATCCCAGTCGATCCCTGCAAAATGCGTCCAGTTCCATTTAAAATCCGAATAGGTATCGCCCCGGCCCGGAAAGTCAAACTGTGTCCACGCCTTAATGGGGCGGATGGGTTCAATCTGTTCATTCCGGTTTTCGTCGTTTTCCTTGCAGGCGTAGACATTTTCCGTCCGGTCTGCGCCCAGACGGTGGTCCAGCACGATATCCGCGTAAACCTCGATTCCGTTATCCTGAAGGGCGCTGATGGCTTCACAATATTCACTGACCGTCCCATATTTTGTGGCGACGCTGTTTTTCTGGTCAAATTCGCCCAGATCATAAAGGTCATAGGGCGCGTAGCCCACATCATTTTTACCTGCCGCGCCCTTGTAGGCCGGAGGCAGCCAGACCGCTGTGATCCCGAGCGCTTTAAGATGACTGGCATCCTCTGCCACCTGCCGCCACAGGGACTGATCCTCAGGCAGGTACCATTCAAAATACTGCATCATCGTTCCATTCATAAAAATCAACTCTTTCTGTTTTAGAATAAGCGTTAATTAAAGCATTACGCACTTTAATAAATACCCAAAGCTATAAAAAATATCGATTTTTTCTATATTATTTCGCCAAGACTTAAAAAAGCCTGTATCTTTAAAGCGATAAGGGCTCAGGCTGTAGACAAATTTGAAAGTCTGCGGCAAACTTAAAGCAGAAAGCAATTTCAGGTGGAAGGTGGAAAGTGGAAAGTTCATGACCTCTTGGCTGATGCCAAAGCGATTAAAAATGCGGCGAATGCCGCATCTGATCAAATCTGCCAACGGCAGATTTGCACCTGAACTTTCCACTATCCACTTTCAACTTTCAACTGAACAGTCCTCTCTTTAACGCTCTGCCTGTTTAAAACATTATTTGTCTACACTTTGAGCCTGTATCTTTAAAGCGATACAGGCTTTTCATCTATTGTGCCATGGCCTGGTTGACAATGCTTTCCATCATGCTGGACGTCAGCATTCCCGGCACATAGCCCTCTACATAGCCGTCTTTGTCAATCATAAAGGTTGTCGGGAAAGAACGGATGCCATAGGCCTGGAACACCGCGCCCGTACGGTCCATGAGCGCCGGATAGGTAAAACCGTTGTCCGACATGAACTCCGCGATTTTTTCAGGCGACATATCATTATTGTTCGGTCCTTCCTCCGTATGCGGATTGGCAACGCTCAGCACCACCAGGTCTCCAGAGTTATCGCCATATTTTTTATACAGCGTCTCAATATCTGGCATTTCTTTCTGGCATGGGCCGCACCAGGTGGCAAAGAAATTGAGGAAAACCGTTTTTCCGCGATATTCCGACAGCGTATGCGTTACCCCATACTGGTCGGTGAGCGTGAAATCCGGCGCCAGCGTCTTTTTGGTGCTTTCCTCCGGCGTGTTTTCCGGCGTGGGTGACGGCACAGCCTCTGTGGTTACCGTCGGGCTTGGCTGCGGCGCGCTGCTCCCGGCTCCAGCCCGAGAGAGGTAGCCCGTAATCCCGTTCATCCATCCTGTAAACATCATGATCCCCATAATGATCATGAGCACGCCCCCGGCCTTTACCGTGTAGCGGACCGCTTTCTGGTGCCGCCTGAAAAAATCCAGCAGGGTGCTTGTAAATAACCCCACCGCCATAAACGGCAGGACAAAGCCCAGCGTATAAACCCCAATGAGGATAAAGCCCGACGCGAAGGACGACGAAGACGACGCCATGAGCAGCACACTGGCTAAAACCGGTCCCACGCAGGGCGTCCAAGCAAAGCTGAAGGTAAAGCCCAGCACAAAAGCCAGCAGCGGATTCATGGCCAGCTTGTCCAAATTAAAGGGCAGGCGGTGCTCACGGTTTAAAAAGTCAAAATTAAAAACCCCCAGCTGAACCAGCCCAAATAAAATGATGATGACCCCGCCAATGCGCGCGAACAGCATCCGGTTACCCGTAAAAAACTGTCCGGCCGCTGTGAAGCCCACGCCCAGAATAAAAAATGTCGCGCTGATGCCAATGACAAAAAAGAGCGTGTTGATGAGAACCGTCCGCTTTTTATAATGGACCGTCCCGTCCGCGTCCACCGTTTTTGTTCCACCCGCCAGGTAGCCGATGTACAAAGGCACCAGCGGCAGCACACAGGGCGAGAAAAAGCTGAGAATCCCCTGTAAAAATACCATAATGGCCGGAACACCGGCCCCCGAAGCAAAGCCCATATCAAAACCTCTTTTCCATGCTGTTTTTATTTATCTTCCCACAAACTGTAATTTTAAACATTACAGTTTCTATTTTGTAATCATAAATGTTACAGATAGATTTGTCAAGGGCTTTAAGAAGAATTTTGGAAGTATTTAATATTTTTAAATCATTCCGAGGCACATATTATT
>CAUEUD010000133.1 GCA_959020865.1 Eubacterium limosum
ATGCTTTTTGACAAATTTGGCCCGCGGATTATTTCCATTATTGGCCTTTTAGGTTTAACCGGCGCGTTAACCGGGCTTGCCTTCATCGGACCTGCAACACCAATCCCTTATCTGGTCTGTATTTATGTACTTCAGTCTGCCGGTCTGACCCTGGCCAATATGCCAGTAAACACCTGGGGACTTAATGCTTTGAAAAATGAATACATTGCTCATGGCAACGCCATCAGCAATACTGGTCGACAGGTTGGCGGTTCCATCAGCACCGCCATTATCGTTACCATTATGACAATGGTAACCACAGCGCACCAGTCTGCCGGTCCTGTTTTATCTGCGGCCAGCGGCATACGCGCTGCTTACGGCGTATCGGCCGGCGTGGCAGCAGTTGCTCTAGTCGTCGCTATTTTAAAAGTTTGGCCGGATAAATCCAAAACCGGATTAAAAACAAAAACGGAGGCAGTCTAATGAACCAACCAATCAGTCATATTATGGATAAGGATGTCTATACCTGCCATTATGCCCAGACACTTGAGGAAGTCGTAAAAATTCTGGTTGATAAAAAGGTAGGAGGCCTGACGGTCATTGACGATAGCCGACATGTGGTCGGCTTCATCAGCGACGGTGACATTATGAAAGCCGTCGCCAAACAGAAAACCCGGTCCATCGCGGGCTGGAATTATTCCTCAATGGTTTTATATGACAATGAATCCTTTGAAGAAAAAGTCGAAGATCTGAAAAAACGCAACGTTATGGAGCTGGCGACTAAAAAGGTCTTCTGTGTCACTCCGGCTCAGTCCATCGGAGAGGTTGCCGAGATTCTCTCAAATAAAAAGATCAAAAAAGTACCAATTGTTACTTCAGAGGGAACCCTGATAGGTGTTGCACGGCGTTCTACAATCATGCGCTATATTTTTAATCTGCTTTTTAACAATATCGACAACAGTATGCTAAACCGTTAAAATGCTTTAACTAAAGTAAAATTTTGCTCTTAAATTAAAAAATATTGCAACCGATTGAAAACTGTGCTATAGTAAATTCATACTAGCAGACCAGCTGTCAGAAAGGCTTCGCGCCAATCCTAAGCAATACTGCCAGTTTTACAAAAGTATCGTGCTGAAGGTAAGGGATTTCCCAAACCGCGAAGGCGGGCAAATAACCACGGGTTGCCAATGTGTTCTTTTTTAATGAAATCAGGCAAGCCTTATTTTGTTATGATCGCTCCCTGAGCCTTTTTCGGCACAGGGAGCTTTTTGCATTTTGATACTTTTACATTACTAAGAGAGGAAGATGCTATGGAAACACGAATCGCATTAATTGGAATTATTGTTGAAAACCCCGAATCGGTGGAAAGCCTTAACGCCATTTTACATGACTACTCCGAATTTATTATCGGTAGAATGGGCATTCCCTACAAACAGCGCAACATATCCGTAATCAGTGTTATTGTCGACGCCCCAACGGATGTGATCAGTGCATTATCCGGAAAGCTGGGCATGCTGCCCAATGTTAATGCCAAAACCGTTTATTCAAAATTGCCATCACAGTAAACGATGAAAGCACTAATCTGTAAGCTGGAAAAAAATGAGTCGCTGGAAAAAGCCGAATGGATTCAACTGATTACCGGACAGACACCGGAGCTCTCGGCCTTTCTCTTTGAGAAGGCCCGCAGCCAGGCTCAAAAATATTATGGCAACCGGATTTATACCCGAGGACTCATTGAATTCTCTAACTACTGTAAAAACGACTGTTACTACTGCGGTATCCGCAGAGGTAATGACTGTGTAAAACGCTACCGGCTTTCCGAGGATGACATCATGGACTGCTGTGCCACTGGCTACGAACTGGGTTTCAGGACTTTCGTTCTCCAGGGCGGTGAGGACCCCTGGTTTAACGATGATCGGATGTGCCGCATCGTCGGACGTATCCACCACACCTATCCTGACTGTGCTATTACCCTGTCATTGGGCGAACGCAGCGCCGAATCCTATAAAAGTCTCTACGCTGCCGGTGCGAACCGTTATCTTTTAAGACATGAAACAGCAGATTTTTCACATTATCATACCCTGCATCCCAAAGTGCTTTCTCCCGAAACGCGCCAGAGCTGTCTTTATAATCTTAAAGCGATCGGCTATCAGGTAGGCACAGGCATGATGGTTGGTTCACCCGGACAGACGGCTGAGCATCTGGCCGAGGATCTTTTATTCATGAAAGCACTGAAACCATCCATGGTGGGCATAGGGCCTTTTATTCCCCAAAAAGATACCCCTTTTGGTAAAAAAAGGCCGGGTACTCTGGAGCAAACCCTTTTCTTAATCGGTCTGATCCGCCTCATGCTGCCAAATGCCTTGATACCGGCAACCACTGCCCTGGGAAGCATTGACCCCAGTGGCCGTGAAAAAGGTGTACTGGCAGGCGCCAATGTGGTCATGCCGAACCTGTCCCCTCTTTCAGTACGAAAAAAATATGCACTGTATGACAATAAAATATGTACCGGGGACGAGGCGGCCGAGTGCCGTTCCTGTCTTCAAAACCGTATGCGCCAGATCGGCTATGATCTGGTTGTGGACCGCGGTGACGCGGTTAAAAAATAAGTTTAGCTAAGGAAGTATCAAAATGTACAACAAAGAATCATCAACTGCAACTGAATTCATCAACCACAAAGAAATTTTAGAAACCCTTGAATATGCAAAAGCCAACAAAAATAACAGAGAGCTCATCGACAGCCTCATTGAACGCGCAAAAGACTGCAAAGGACTGAGCCATCGAGAAGCCGCTGTTTTACTGGAATGTGACCTTGAGGATGAAAATGAAAAAATGGTTTCCCTTGCCAAAGAAATCAAACAAAAATTCTACGGCAACCGCATCGTTATGTTCGCCCCGCTCTATCTGTCAAACTACTGTATCAACGGGTGTGTCTATTGCCCTTATCACCGTCAAAACAAGCATATCCGACGAAAAAAACTAACTCAGGAAGAAATACGCGACGAGGTTATTGCCCTCCAGGATATGGGGCATAAACGCCTGGCGCTTGAAACCGGCGAAGATCCGGCTAATAATCCCATTGAGTACGTACTGGAAAGCATTCAGACCATTTACGGCATCAAACATAAAAACGGCGCCATCCGCCGTGTCAATGTCAACATTGCCGCTACCACAGTAGAAAACTATAAAAAGCTTAAAGACGCCGGTATTGGCACTTATATTTTATTCCAGGAAACCTACCACAAAGAAAATTATGAAAAGCTGCACCCCACCGGACCAAAGCATGATTACGCTTACCATACTGAAGCCATGGACCGCGCCATGGACGGCGGCATTGATGATGTGGGCATTGGCGTTTTATTCGGGCTCAACATGTACCGCTACGACTTTGTAGGGCTTTTAATGCATGCTGAGCATCTGGAGGCCGCAAAAGGGGTTGGGCCACACACTATCTCTGTGCCGCGTATCCGCCCTGCAGACGATATTGACCCAGACTCCTTTTCTGACGCCATTTCTGACGAAATCTTTCAGAAAATAGTCGCTGTTCTGCGCATTGCCGTGCCTTACACCGGGATGATCATCTCAACCCGAGAATCTCAGAAAACCCGTGAAAAAGTTCTGGACCTGGGGATTTCCCAGATCAGCGGGGGCTCCAGCACCTCTGTCGGCGGCTATGTCAAGCCCGAAAGGGAAGAGGACAACTCTGCTCAGTTTGACGTCAGCGATACCCGCACCCTTGATGAAGTGGTCAACTGGCTGTTACAGCTTGGCTATATACCAAGCTTCTGCACTGCCTGTTACCGTGAGGGACGTACCGGCGACCGGTTCATGAGCCTGGTTAAGGCCGGTCAGATTGCCAACTGCTGTCAGCCAAACGCACTGATGACACTGAAGGAATACCTTGAGGACTATGCCAGCCCCGACACCAAAGCCAGGGGGAACTTTGTCATTAACGAGGAATTAAAGGATATCCCAAAAGATAAAGTGCGTAATATTGCCAATGAAAACCTTAAGGCTATCTCCCAGGGGCAGCGAGATTTCCGATTCTGATTGTTTTGGCAGACATTAAAAAGGAGTCTTTATGAGTTTAACATCTACCCCTCGTTCGAACCGGCTTCATATTGGGATTTACGGAAAACGTAACAGCGGCAAATCTTCATTGATCAATGCTCTGACCGGTCAGAAAATCGCACTGGTATCGGACGTAGCCGGCACCACCGCCGACCCTGTTTACAAATATATGGAAATTCACGGTATTGGGCCCTGTATGTTCATCGACACTGCCGGCTTCGATGACGTTGGCGAGCTTGGCGAAATGCGCGTTGGACAGACCCGTAAGGCCATGGATAAAACCGATATTGCCCTTGTAGTCTGGGGCGATACCCATACTGAAGAAGAATACGACTGGATCGACGCTTTTAAAAAACAGAATACACCCGTTATCCCCATCATCAATAAATCCGATATTCTTACAGATATTGAGCTGCTGGTCTCAGAAATCAAAGCCCGGCTTGGAGTGCCTCCCCTGATTGTCAGCGCAAAAACAAAAGAGGGCATGGATCGTATACGAGAAGCATTGATCCGCTCACTACCTAAAGATTATGAGGCCGAGAGCATTACCGGCAGCCTTTGTGCAGACGGCGATCTGGTCATGCTGGTCATGCCTCAGGATACTCAGGCGCCTAAGGGACGGCTTATCCTGCCGCAGGTACAGACAATCCGTGAGCTTTTGGATAAAAAGTGTATTGTCCACAGTGCTACTGCCGATCGTTTTGACGAAGCCCTTGCCTGCCTGGCCGCCCCGCCAAAGCTCATTATCACCGATTCACAGGTCTTTAAAACCGTCTATGATAAAAAGCCCCCTGAAAGCAAGCTCACTTCTTTTTCGGTATTGTTTGCTGCCTACAAAGGTGATCTGGATTACTTTGTTGCAAGCGCCAGAGCTCTTGACCGTTTGACAGAAAGTTCCCGGATTCTCATTGCAGAGGCCTGCACCCACGCGCCTCTCGAAGAGGATATCGGCCGTGAAAAAATCCCACACATGCTCAGAAAGCGTGTCGGAAAAGGGCTGAGTGTAGACGTCATAGCCGGGAATGATTTTCCCATGGATCTGACAACTTACGACCTGGTGATTCACTGCGGCGGCTGTATGTTTAACCGCAAGCATGTGCTCTCCAGAGTCGAACGGGCCCGGAGCCAGGGTGTGCCCATGTGTAACTACGGTGTTACCATTGCTCATCTGTCCGGAATTCTGGATAAAATCGACCTGCTATAAATAAAGGAGGCACCGCGAAATGCGGTACCTCCTTTATTTCTGCTTAGCTTTTCTTTTTAACCAGTTCCCAAAAATCATTTTCTTCAAGAGGCTTGGAATAGTAATATCCCTGTACATAATCCGCCCCACAGCGAATCATCCAGTTCAGATCTTCTTCTGTTTCAACCCTCTCTGCGACGACCTTAACCTCTTTAATCTTGATCATCTCAACCATTTTTCGAACAAACTCAAACTGTTCCTGATTCTGCTGTACCTGCTGCACCAGACGATGGTCCAGCTTAACAAAAGCAAAAGGAACCTGAGAAAAATAAGAAATACTGCCTTCGCCCGAGCCAAAATTGTCCATAACAATGCAAATTCCGGCCGCATGCATCTGGTTCAGGACATCAATAGCCGCCGGGAAAGACTGCAAGAGCAGGGCTTCTGTAATTTCCACACAAATCTGCTCTGGTGTAATACCGGATTCATGGATAATATTCAGGGTTTTCTTCCCATAATTCTGATCCACCAGCTGCTGCACCGACAAATTGACCGTGATGTTTTCAATGCTTGTTCCCTGGTTTGACAAAAACTTCATGGTTTGACAGGCCTTTGTCAGCACCAGTTCGCCCACTTCTGTTACTAGGTTATTCTTTTCAGCCACCCGTATGGCCTCATAAGGTGGAATGTACTGTCCATTCTCATCCTGAAGCCGCATCAGGGCTTCAGCCGTGGTATAGCATTTCTTCCTGTAGTCATAAACCGGCTGATACCAGACATCAAAATCCTGAAGCTCGATCTGTCTGTTTAACAGCTCAAGAATTTTACTTTCACGTTCAACATCGTTAAGCACAGTCTGATTATAAATGACGACGCTTTCCTCGCTGTATTTTTTCGCAAAGCTCAGCGTCTGCCAGAGCTTTATTACCAGTTCCCTGGCATTGTCACCATGTTCAGGATAACGGCAGACACCAACCTTGTATTTAAGCTGAAAGCTGGCAGCACCAACGGTTATCTCTGAATCCATCAGCTTTTGCAGTTCCAGCTGAATTCCGTCATCGCAATCCTGCATAGCATTTATGCCCATAAACCGGTCGCCGTAGACATGATATATCTGATCACCAAAAATCTTTTGAAGTCCACTGCTGATGCTTAAAAGAATCTCATTTCCGGTTTCAATTGAAAAAATACGGTTGTATTTTCCAAAATTTGCCACATCAAGCATATAGACTGTAAAGGGTTCGCTTTTTCGGATAAAACGAAGAATATCCTGGTAACCCTTTGAAAAATTTGCTAAGTTCAGGTGAAAGTCTATGAAAGCAGACTTTTCAAGTTTTTTACAATAGCTTAACAGAGTATCAGACAGGGCGTTTAAGTCATCATCGTTATAATGACCAAAGTCGATCCCTTCCTCACCCTCAGACATGCGCTGGCACCGTTCTTTCATTTCCCGAACCGGGCGTTTCATCCGGCTGTAAAAATAATAAAGAACAAAACCAAAAACCCCCAGCAAGATAATGGTCAAAACAATTTGATAGGCTGAGTATTTCAAAATCGTTTGAAAGATCACGCGGCTGCTTACAGAGGTCATAAGTGCCATGGGGTACTGTGCATCCCTGGCCGCAAAGCCCATCATCTTTTGCCCATCCGAATTAACATAGACGAAGGAATCGTGTGTATTTTCGGTTTCGATCATTCCTTCCAAAAGTCCTGAGCAATTGACCACCTCTTCATTGGCATCACTGAGACTGAGATCTCCTTTTGTTGCCACCGGCATCCAACTGTCACTGTCAAACAGGATCGTACTCCGCTCATTTTCGTTATCGGGCAGACTGATAAAATCATTATCATAATACAGGCTGATACAGCCAAGATACTCTCCGCCTGTAGACCAGACAGGAGCGCATACCTCCACCACTGCTTCATCTTTATATGTGGTAAAATCTACCCGGTATGGGATGCCTTGAAAATAATCCGGCGAATTATTCATTGTACTGCTATCCAGCTCATCAATGATCTGAAGCGCAGTATTTTTGAGATAAATCTGATTATCTTTTCCCAGAATACGCATGCCGACATAATTCGGCATCAGCTTCACAGCCTCTTCGACCACATGAATTGCTTCTTTTTCTTTGCCTCCTCCATCAGCGATACCGTCCCCACCTTCCAGCAGTGTAGTAATACTGGTGCTGGTGCTGAGATAAAGGGTTTCATCACCCAAATGGTCAATGGTATCTGCAAGCATCGCTTCTGCGGTTTCTGTTTGGTGCCTGAGGTTGTTTCGATAGGTATCCAAGTTGAAAAAATACGTTAAAATCATGGATCCAATCAACATCGCTGCAAACACCAGAATTAAAATTCGCAGAAGTGTAAAATAAAAGAGATTATTTTTTTCCTCTTTTGGAGGGCTTTTCTGTAAAATTTGACACTTCATTTTATATCCTTAAAACCTTCTACTTTGGGGGTATGGTTTATTATACCATACGGATATACTTCTGTCTACCACAGAAAACGGTATGAAATATTTTTATTCAACAAAATTTGCATGCTACAGGCTTTTCAAACAAAAAAAACATTCCGGAAAAATTACCGGAATGTTTAAGATTTTTTGTCAGGACTCTTTTTTTTGGTTTTTTTTATCATCCTTGGTGTCATCTGAACGGCCGAGTATTTTATCAAAAAGACGTTCCAAGATGTCTTTCTTTTTGCCTTTGCCTTCAAATTCCTTGGTACGGCGATTTATTTTATTGGCCATTCCCTTGGCAATCTGAATGGTTTCAGAGTTTTCATTGGGCATCAAAGCGTTCCATTCTCTAAAAAGCTTACCATTGACCGTCATGGCTTCATAGTTGATGGCCAGCACACGGTAAACATGGTGTCCATTGTCATGCTCCTTTACCTTCGCTCTGGCACGGTTCCATGAATGGTAACGGCCCATCATATAGGCCTGATCCACACCGATAATGGAACAATAAGGTTTATTAGTTGCTCTCAAACGGAAAGAGTTTGGCGCAATCAGCACAAATACTACCGCAGTGACCGCAAAGAACACCCCGAAAGCTACAGCCAGCATTTTGCTTTCTTCACCCAACAGAAAAAACAGGATAACTGATAAAACAACAATAATCGCCAGCAGAATAAAAAATTTCTTTTTACTGGCCTTTTTCTGGATTTCATTGAGCTCGCCAATAAAGCTTTCATATAAAGCATCATCATACTCCCAATAGATTTTTTCTTCGTCGCTCTTCATAAAGCTTTCAAACGCCTTGTAGCGCTTGAAATAAAACACCGCGAAGAGAATACCGCCAGCGATCAGGATAATTCCAAAATAATTGCAATAGAACTGGTATGGGCCGATATCCGCCACCATACCAGGTACAAAGACCACCAGGACGCCCAAAACGGATGCGACCAGAGATAAAATAATGTTCAGCTTTAATGGGTTTTGAATGTCATTCATACTTTTTCCAACCTTTTTAAATTTTTATGCACACTTGTCCTTATAAAGCTTTAAAGGTTTCTCGAACTTCATTGATCTTGCCACAGCTCATTGCGCCTTCAGGGCAAGGGCCTTCCACACAACGCGGACCGGCATTTTTAAATAAGATCGGTGCAACCTTGCGGCATTCCACCAGCATGGCAATGGCACAGGCACGGATTTCCCACTGGGCGCGCATGCAGCAACGCTGATTAAAGAAATGCAGCAGCTCACGGACATTCATAGTGACCACAATTTTTGTTTCACAGGCATTTGGCAACACAAAACGAGCATCCTCAATCCCCTGTTTTTCTGCCATATTTGCAGCCTGCTTTTCAGATTTTCCTTCTGCCATCAATTCCTGCTTATGCTTTTCGATGAGCTTTTCAGCAATCACATCATAGGAATGCTGGGCGTTTTCCATGGCGCGAATATACTCTTCCTTCGCCTCTGGAATATTCGCAATTTCATAAGGTACAATGTAATTAAACTGTCCCTCCGTAACATAACGCTGAGATTTCTGGCTAAAGCTCGCCATCCGGTGTCGCACCAACTGGTGAGTCAGAGCACGGCTCACACCTTCAATTGCAAAGGTAAAGCTGGCATGTTCAATGGGAGATGCGTGTCCCATATCCATCAGGCGGTTTAAAAATTTATCTACATTTTCCGGGGTTAGATCTTCCATAATTTCCGCAGCGCCAGCGTGGGAATAACAGAGTTTAGCAGCAGCAGCCACAAGCTTTTCCGGTTCGGGGGTATGCTCGATTAACGTAACACTGAGTTTGGTTTCCATTGTTTTCTCTCCTTTGTTATGAGCGTAGTGATTTTGTCCTAAACAGACAATGTTATTATTATACCATTTATAAGAGTTCCCGCAAATCGAAATATGAATATAAATTTCATAAGTTAAGATAAATTTTTATATCCACAAATTATTCCCTTTTCCCGCCAACTATTTATTAACCCCAGGAAGCTGAAAACGTGTATAATAAAAAAAGATTTGGAGGTAGCATCATGTTTAAAGGACAAAAGATTACGCCGGAACACAATAAAATATACCGCTACGAAACCGGCGAACGACATAAATACTTGGGGCATTTCTACACCCTATCAGTAATGCAGACAACTGCAGAGCCCAATGTGCGTATACAGGGAGAAAATATGATCATGGAGGTCAACGATCCGGGCAACCGCAAGCAAAAAGAGCTGGCTCTGGATATGTGGTACCGTGAACAGGCCCGAGAGGTTTTTGTTCCCATTCTGGCCGAAGCCATCGTAAAGGCGGCAAAATACTGCCTCCAGATGCCGCAGCTCAGAATCTACCGTATGTTGGACCGCTGGGGTTCCTGTTCTCCCAAAAGCAAAATTTTGATCTTAAATCTAGAGCTCATCAAGGTTCCAGTTCCCTGTATTGAGTATATTGCGCTACATGAGATGATTCATTTTAAATATCCAAGCCAT
>CAUEUD010000134.1 GCA_959020865.1 Eubacterium limosum
CACGAGAATCAAAAAGCTCTGATTCTCTTTTATACAATTAAGAATCTCTGTCGGTACCTTCTTCATCCTCAGATGCTCCTTTATCTTTTTTCAGACTTGCTAAAATACTGTCAATATGCATGCCGTACTCTACAGAATCATCCAATTTGAAAGTAAGCGCCGGAATCGAGTGAACCTTAAGCACCTTCCCAAGATTTGCCCTCAAAAAGCCTTTTGCATTATCCAAAAGGCCCAGGACTTCTTCCTTTTCCTCAGGTGTTCCGAAAATACTGACATAAACAGTCGCAGTTTTGAGATCTGGCGCCGCTTTGACATGGGTAATACTAAGTGTGTCACGGTTGAAACGGCTGTCCTTCATTTTCTGCTGAATAATCAGACTCAGCTCACGCTGAATCTGACCATTAATTTTTTCGATACGATGTGATGCCATAATAGCACCCCCTTTATTTTACAGTTCTCTTGCCACGGCTTCCATGACAAAGGTTTCAATGACGTCACCGAGCTTGATATCATTGTATTTATCAATACCGATACCACATTCGTACCCGCTGGCAACCTCTTTAACATCATCCTTAAAACGTCTTAAGGATGCGATTTCACCTTCAAACACGACGATGCCGTCACGAATGATCCGAACCTCATCATTTCTGGATATTTTACCGTCGGTGACATAGGAACCGGCAATCATGCTGCCATTGGGTATTTTGAAGACTTCACGGACTTCGGCATTCCCGGTAACTTTTTCGACAAATTCCGGTGCCAGCATCCCTTCCATGGCTTTTTTGACATCTTCAATCGCATCATAGATAACACGATACAGACGGATATCGACTTCTTCTGTTTCCGCAGCTGCCAGTGCGTTTTTATCCGGGCGTACATTAAAACCAATGATAATCGCATTGGAGGTGGACGCCAGCATAACGTCTGTCTCATTCACTGCACCAACGGCGCCGTGGATCACATTAATGCGCACATCATCCGTGTTCAGTTTTTCAAGCGACTGCTTAATGGCTTCAATGGAACCCTGAACATCCGCCTTGATAATAATATTGATATCCTGAATCTGCCCTTCCTGAATCTTTGTAAACAGGTCGTCCAGAGACAGCCGCATCTTAGCCTGGCGGGCATCCTTTTCCATTTCACGGCGTTTTTCCGCTAACTGCCGTGCTTCTTTTTCATTTTCGAGCACGATGAAGTCATCCCCTGCCACAGGGATATCGGATAAACCCGAAATTTCAACCGGAGTGGATGGACCGGCTTTCTTAATACGCTTGCCCTTATCGTCAATCATGGTACGAACCTTACCATAGGTCATCCCGGATATAATGGAATCTCCGACGTGCAGTGTGCCCTGCTGTACTAAAAGACTGGCGGTTGCACCCTTTCCTTTTTTAACCTGGGCTTCAATAACGCTTCCGCGGGCTGCACGCTTAGGATCGGCTGTCAATTCGCCCATTTCTGAAACCAGCAGCACCATTTCAAGCAGTGTGTCAATATTTTCGCCCTTCTTGGCTGAAACCGGCACAGCGATAACATCACCGCCCCACTCTTCGACCACCAGGTTATGTTCTGTTAATTCCTGTTTAACACGTTCAGGATTGGCGCCTTCTTTATCAATTTTGTTAATCGCCACGATGATCGGGACACCGGCTGCCTTGGCATGGTTGATCGCTTCTACCGTCTGCGGCATGACACCATCGTCAGCTGCCACCACCAGGATGGCGATATCGGTCATCTGCGCCCCTCTGGAACGCATAGCGGTAAAGGCCTCATGGCCTGGTGTATCGATAAAAGTGATCGACTCACCATTGATGGTAACAGTATACGCACCGATGTGCTGGGTAATCCCACCAGCTTCACCGGCTGTAACATTTGCTTTACGGATACGGTCTAGGAGGGAGGTCTTACCGTGGTCAACGTGACCCATAACAGTAACAACCGGTGGACGTTTAACTTCGTTTCCGGTATCTTCTTCGTCGTATTCTTCCAGAATTTTGGTGACGACATCTTCCATTTTAACAGCCTTAACTTCATAACCCAGCTCAGAGGCTACAATTTCTGCTGTTTCATAATCAATCTGCTGGTTAATGGTTGCCATGGTACCTGCCATCATTAAAATTTTAATAATTTCGGTCGCGCCAACATCCAGAATTTCTGCCAGCTCTCCAACAGTTACCAATTCAGGAATCTCAAAGACCTGATTCTTCATCTTTTCGGTCTTTTTTTCATCCTTCATCTTTTTATAAACACTGCGGGCTGTTTTTCCTTTTTTGCTATGGTCTCTAACCTTAGCAGGCTGGTTATTGTTATTTCTTTTCTGGTTTTTATTTTTGCGGTCTGGCTTGCTGTTATTAGGCACAGTCTGGCTCTTGGCGTTATTGGGACGGTTGTTATGATTGCTGCCGCTGTTCCCCTGGCCGCCGGTATTTCTCTTTTGCGGGCTCTGGCCGTTGTTCCCATTTTTCTGACCATCTGCCGGGCGGCGGTTCTGGGATGCGTTGTTGTCCCTTTGCTGTGGCTTTCTTTCCTGCTGCTGAGGCTTCGACTGCTGTGGTTTGCGCTCCTGCTGCTGAGGCTTTGACTGCGGCTGTGCTTTAGACTGTGGCTTGCTTTCCTGTTTGGACTGCTGGGGCTTCTGGGCCTTTGCCTCCTGTTTTGGCGCTGCTGCTTTTGGTGCTGCTTTTGGCTGCACTTTAGTATCTTCACCCTTTTTGTATTCTTTTCTGAAATCAGTTACCTGTTGTTCTGTTAACACACTCATGTGATTTTTCACGGGAATATTATGTTTGTTTAAGATATCGACAAATTCCTTGCTTGGAACGTCGTATTCACTTGCTAATTGATAAACTCTTAACTTTGACATATAATTCCTCCCTTCAATTGTTTTTATTTGTTCATAGATCTCTCCATAGCTGTATTTTTCATCTGCCGTTATGGCCTATGACAGCTGTTCTTTTATTTTTTGACGCACTTCTTCGACGGTATCTTTGTCGATTGGCCGCTTAAAAGCTTTTTCAAGAATATTTTTACTCAGAAAAGCGTCCAGACATTTGGGGTCGTCACAGATGTAGGCGCCCCGTCCATTGGCTTTTCCCGTTGGATCATAGAATATTTCATTGTCTTTATTGCAGACAATACGCAATAGATTTTTCTTTTCAATTTTCGAATGACAAACCACGCAGGTTCTTACGGGCATTTTTTTCATTGCTTCCTCCTGCACACATTATAATATTATATCACAGAGATACCAGATAAATCTTTACTTATTCAAAAAAGTCATCCAGATCCTCTAATTCGTCCGTCATTACCAGATCGTCCAATACATTATCGAGGCTTTCGGCATTATCTTCATCAATCTGAATGTCCAGTACCTCATCCAGTTCATTTTTCAGCTCATCTAGAATATCCTCTTCTTCTCCCGCGTTTGTATAATCCGCATCGAAGTCTGGGTTTTCCAGCAGCATACGCTCATAATCACTTTTGCTCTTGATATCAATTTTCCAGGATGCCAGTTTTGCCGCCAGCCGAACGTTCTGGCCTTCTTTGCCAATGGCCAGGGATAATTGAAAATCATCGACAACCGCAATCGCGGTTTTTTCAGTTTTATTTGGCAGAATCCGATAAATTTTTGCAGGACTCAGAGCATTGGACAGGTATTCACGCACATCATCGCTGTATTTAATAATGTCTATCTTTTCACCGTTCAGTTCATTGATAATATTCTGAACCCGGATTCCCTTTTGCCCGACACAAGCCCCAACCGGATCAACGGACGAATCATTGGCCTTAACGGCAATCTTGGTCCTTGAACCCGCTTCTCTGGAAATGGACACAATATCTACAATGCCATCATAAATTTCCGGTACCTCGGTCTCAAAGAGCCGTCTTACCAGACCCGGATGGGTTCTGGACAATCTGAGCTGGGGCCCCTTGGTGGTCTTGCGCACCATGAGCAGATAAACCT
This sequence comes from Eubacterium limosum, assembly GCA_959020865.1. Classification (GTDB taxonomy): domain Bacteria; phylum Bacillota; class Clostridia; order Eubacteriales; family Eubacteriaceae; genus Eubacterium; species Eubacterium limosum_B. The sequence goes on from CAUEUD010000134.1 coordinate 3,965, forward strand.
TCAAACGCTGTCCAGGGTAGTATTTTTCTCCTGGAGCCTGTTCCATTGGCGGCATGCAGCCTTCGCTGTTTCCAATATCCACGAACACATTGCCACGTTCAATACGGTTGATAATCCCCGTCATTACTTCCTCCTGGCGTTCCAGGTATTCGTTATAGATCATATTGCGCTCAGCTTCCTTGATTCGCTGGACAATAAGCTGTTTTGCATTCTGAGCCGCTATACGTCCAAAATCTCTTGGGGTAATGACTTTACGGTAGACATCTCCAACCTCATAGGTCGGATCAATCTCACGCGCTTCCTCAAGGGATATCTGTGTTTCCAAATTTTCAACATCCTCGACAATATCGCGCGTTGCATAAACGGTAATCTCTCCTGTATCACGATCGAGTTTTACGTCCACATCCTGGACATTGCCATAATTTTTTTTGTAGGCGGATTCGATGGACACCTCAATCGCGTCGATCAGCTCCTCCTTATCAATGTTCTTTTCTGCTTCTAAAGCATCAAGAGCTCTCATAAACTCTGCATTCATAACTATTCGCCTTCCTAAAATTCAATTTCCGGAGCAACCTTGGAAACAGCAGACATTTCCAGCTCCATCATTTCTTCAGAGTCAAGCTGTAAGGTCAGCGTTACACCGTTGTAGCCTTTAAGGATACCGCTTAACTGTTTGCTGCCATTTACCGGCGCGTAGAAACTGACCACAACGCGTTTATCCATATTGCGGACAAAATCTTTTTCCTTTTTTAAAGGACGGTCAATTCCCGGAGACGAAACCTCTAACAGATAGCTCTGCTCGATGGGGTCTCTTTCATCCATCAGGTCACTGAGCTTATGGCTGACCGCTTCGCAGTCATCCAGCCCAATGCCATTTGGTCCGTCGATATAGGTGGTTAATACCCAGTCCTTTCCGGCTTTTTCAAAGGTAACATCAACACACTCATAACCCTCGGCTTCCACCACCGGTGCGATGAGCTCCTCCAGCATTGATTCCTTGGATTGTTTCTTCATATATTCTCCTAGATTTTAATAAGCTTCAGAAAATACACAAGAGTGGGTTTCCCCACTCTTGTGAAAGACTTATTTAGTTTCACAAACAAAACCGAGATGGTTTCAGTTCACAATCAAATCACTTCTGGCTAAACTGCCATGATTTCCGCTTCTTTTTCCTTCAGCACACCTTCGATGTTTTTCACTTCATCATCGGTCAGCTTCTGAATTTCCTTTTCGCCCTGATGCAGTTCATCCTCACTGATCAGGCCTTCCTTTTCAGCGTCTTTCAGATCCTGTACCGCTTTACGGCGTATGTTACGCATGGCAACCTTACATTCTTCACCGTACTTTTTGGTTAATTTAACCAGCTCTTTACGGCGTTCTTCCGTTAGCTCCGGCACGATCAGACGAATGATTTTGCCATCGTTCGACGGATTAAAGCCCAGATCGGCGGTCAAAATAGCCTTTTCGATCGCGGAGATCGAGGTGCTGTCATAAGGCTGAATGGTAATCATACGTGCTTCAGGCACTGCCACACTTGCCAGCTGGTTGATGGCTGTCGGCGCACCATAGTAATCAACCGTAACCTTATCCAAAATATGGGGGTTCGCACGGCCTGCTCTCAGACCTCCCAAACTCTCATTTAAGTTATTCAGGGCTTTCTGCATTTTGTCATTGGCTCTGTCTTTAATTTCGTTTAACATTATTCTGCCTCCTCGATAATTGTTCCGATGGTTTCGCCGCGAACGGCTTTCAAAATATTTTCCGGCTGATCCAGGCCGAAAACAAGGATTGGTATTTTATTATCCATACACAGGGTAATGGCTGTGGAGTCCATAACCTTTAATCCCTGGTTAATAACGTCTATATAAGTCAGACGATCATATTTTTTAGCGTCTGGATTCACCTCTGGATCAGAGTCGTAGACCGCATCCACACTCTTGGCCAAAAGGATCATCTCTGCGTCGACCTCTGCTGCACGCAGCGCCGCTGTGGTATCCGTCGTAAAGAACGGATTGCCGGTACCTGCGGCAAAGATAACTACGCGTTTCTTTTCCAGATGTCTGACGGCTTTACGGCGTATATAAGGTTCAGCCACTTCTTTCATTTCAATGGCGGTCTGTACTCTTACCGGCACGCCCATCTGTTCCAAAACATCCTGAAGCGCCAGCGCGTTAATAACAGTGGAAAGCATCCCCATATAATCCGCAGTCGATTTATCCATTCCCTCGCCAAAACGGCCTCTCCAGAAATTGCCTCCGCCTACAACAATCGCGATCTCAACATCCTGTTCAAAAACCTCTTTTACAGATTCACAGATGCGCTGTACCGTCGGTGGATCAATGCCAAAGCCAACCTTACCAGACAGGGCTTCGCCGCTCAGCTTGATAATAATTCTTTTGTATTTCGTCTCCATATAATCCCCCTTCTATTCTTAGTTTGATTATACCTCAGAACCTCCTGTTTTTCAAGGGAAGCTCAGGAATAACCCAAACTGTAAAAAAAGAACACTCGCGTGCTCTTTATCACAAATCTATTCAGGTACCGTTTGTACCGGCCTACCTTTATGCCAAAGAGCCGACACAATCATGAACTGTCTAATATACAGTCATAATGAACATATCTATTATAGCTTAAAACAGCTGCTCGCGTCAAGCTTCTTTCACAAGAAATTAACCAAGGCAGCTCAATAATTTATCATTACTGTTCTTTTTGAAAAAAACTGCGAACAGTCAAGGAACGCAGTTCAAAAGCTGCTGTCTTTTTCCTGTTATAATTTCTGACACACTTTGTCAAAACGCGTTCTATTCCAAAAACAGTCACCAACACTGTGCCAAGCAACAGAAGAGCTCCAGCACTCAAATTCATTTCCAGTCCCAACAGATGGCTGAACAAAAAAACTGCGCCAAAATACCCTGCTGCCATCGTGATCATTACAAACAACCGAAGCTTTGTAAAGGGAATATTATTTTTTACCACAGCCTGCATACTGGCCAGGCCCGTTATAAGATAGAGTATTGTTGTTTTCTCAATCACTCCGATTTCGATCAGGCCCATACCGGATATAAAATTTATCACCAGAAATGCCGAAATGATGGCCGCAGCATTTGGCAGGGCTCTTCGCAATGCTGCCGGCAGAAATCTCCCCCTGATTCTCCGTCCATCTGCCTCAAAAGCTGTTGCAAACGAAGGGTAAGCCTCTACAGCAGCGTCGATCAGTGTAATCTGAATCGGAAGGAAGGGAAAGGGAATGTTGGCCAGCACACAGATGAGCGTCATGACCACTGAATAAATCGTCTTGATAAAAAAGACCCCTGCCGCCCGGGTAACATTATTTACTACACGCCGCCCTTCCAATAAAAGCCCGGGCAGCGCTGAAAAATCAGATTCTAACAGAACCACCTGCGCAGCTTGTCTGGCGGCATCGCTTCCATTTCCCATGGCAATAGAACAGTCAGCTTCCTTCAATGCCAGAATATCATTGACACCGTCACCCGTCATCGCCACAGAATGCCCCTCAGACTTCAGTGCCTGAACCAGTTTCTTTTTCTGTTGAGGGGTGGTTCTTCCAAACACCGTATACTTTTCTGCAATTTTTCTAAAATCCGCATCTTCATCGACAGTCATCATGTCAATCGCTTGGTCATAGTTCTTTAGCCGGGCATCCTTCGCAACCATGGATGCCGTTACCGGGTTATCGCCGGATATTACTTTAACCGTGACGCCCTGTTTTCTAAAATAGCTTAAAATTTTCGGTGCACTCTGGCGTATGCGGTCCCGGATGACAATCCCTGCTATTGGCGTCAGCTCTGTTTCAGATAAATTTGTCCGGCTTGTAATTACATCCTCTGTAACGCTGACGACAAGCACTCTTCTCCCGCTCTTCATCTCCGACTTCAGCGCATCTGGCATTTCGTCCTGCAACACTTTTTCCGGCGCGCCGATAACAAGTGTGCCCCCTTCTTTAAAGGTCATTGCAGCCCACTTTCTTTCAGAGGAAAACGCAACCCTTGAGTACACCGTACAGGCGCCGCTCTCTTTAAAATATTCCTTTAACGCCTGAAAAGTCGCATTGTTATCATTACTGTATCTCAGAAAGGAACCCATCAACGGCTCGAGCTTCACTTTTTTGGCAAGTGTATTTTCAAAAATCTGTACACTTTCCACCTCCATCTTTCCTTCTGTTAACGTACCGGTTTTATCAAGGCACAGGATATCGACATGAGACAAGGCTTCCAAAGAAAACATATCCTGAATCAAGATTTGATCTTTTGCCAGCTTAATGACACCGCCAGCTAGCGATACACTGATCAGCAGCACTAACCCCTTTGGAAGCATCCCCAGCAGGCCGGCCGCGGTGGACACTACCGAAGTAAAAAGCGGATCGCTCCGCAAAATAAAAGCTTCCAAAAACAAGATAATCCCCAAGGGAATAATAAACAGGCTGGTAATACGGGTCACCTTGCGCATGGACTGCATCAGCTCAGAACTCTGTTCCTTTACCTGTTTAGCCTCCTGCGCTATTTTAGACGCGTAATTATCATTCCCAACATGAATGACCTTCACGAGGCACCGGCCGCTGACCACACTGCTGCCAGACATCAGCTTATCGCCAATTCCCTTTCCAACAGCGTCCGCCTCACCTGTCAGGAGCGCCTCGTTTACCTCCACATCACCAGAGAGCACCACTCCATCACAGCAAATCTGCTGGCCTGCACTCAGGACCATTATATCATCCTGAACCACTTCATCTGTCGCGATCGTTTTTTCTTCTCCATCACGCAGCACTGTGACAGAAGGAACTGAAAGCAGCGATAGCTTTTCGACTGTTTTCTTGGCTTTGATCTCCTGCACAATACCAATTACCATATTTAAAATAATAATTCCAATAAACAGCATATTGCTGTAAGCGCCAACACAGAAAAGTGCAATGGCAATCAACAAATTCATAAGATTAAACAAGGTGAAAACATTTTGTCTGATGATCTCACCTGTTGTTTTAGTCATAGCGCTTTGGGCCAGATTCTGCTTGCCCTCCTGCACGCGCTGTGTTACTTCTTTTTCAGAAAGTCCTTTTATACGATTTTTCTCAGTCATTGACAGCCTCCATTATTTTGCTGTCCTCATTGTACCGAACCTTTCTAACCTGCTGATAAAGAAATTATTAAAAATTTATTAACACTTTGCATCTTCAAACACATCCCAATATTAAAGGCTGCCTTCTTAATCTAACTTTCGAGACAGCCTTCTTAATTTATAATTTTTACTTAAACAGACCAAAAACAAACAAAAACATATTTTTTTCATCTTCCTTTAATATTTCAGCCGCTTCAACACCTTGAAGAACTGGAAATTTTTCTAAATATGCTTCCCAGTCAAATTCATATGTTGCATTATCCATATTAATCTCCTTTATCAGATTCTACCGTTAACTGTTCCAGTCCCAAAATTTGTATGCATAATAAATTTAGTATTGTCCATACTCACGAACCGTTTCTAAAACTGCTTTAAGATTTTCTGCAATTTGGCCTTTAAGGGAGAAAATAATTTTATCTGTACTGAAAATATATCCACCACCAGGGGCCATAATATCTAAAAGTCGTTTTGCTTCATCGATACATTCCTGTTTTGATTTTGTCTGAAGATAACTGATGGGGTAAAGCCCTGAAACAATATGGTTCTTTCCAACTATTTTTTTGATTTTTGAAGGATCTCCGTATTCAAAGCACATATAAACTCTGCCCTCTAACTCTGCAAGATAATCAAGCTTATCGGACCAGTCATGTTCGCAAAAAATCCACGCCCCCATATTATTTTCAAAAATATATTTCATAAGCTTTTGGAAGGTTGGCCACCAAAAACGTTCAAACTGCTTTTTGTTTAAAAAAGGCGCCATATGAAGCGGAATAAAACATCGGGCATACTGATTCTGCACAGGCCCAATAGCCGCTTTGCATGTAAGCGGCAGCAGCGCTTCACACGCTTCTTCTACCTTCTGCGAAAAGCGACGAATATCTTTATTTATATTTGTAAATGAACGTATTAAATCTGCAAGATAATCAAACGGAGCCTCTGTTCCGGCACCGGGTGGTAATACAGCATAACTAATCCCCATTACTTACGAACTCTTTCCCGGCAATACCAATGACTGCCTGACCTAC
>CAUEUD010000135.1 GCA_959020865.1 Eubacterium limosum
TTTCCAGACCTTTATGCAGGGGCGGCTGGTCCACTATTTTTTAAAAAGGCGGGAGGGACGCTTCAGCACATCGCTTGACGGGACGCTGTCCCTGGATAGGCCGGTGGAGGGCGCCGATGGCGCTGTGGCCCTGGCCGAGCTAATCCTGGATGAAAAGGCCGATGTCGAGGGAGCATGCGTGGCGTCGGAGCAGCGAAAGGCGCTCCTGCGCGCCTACAGGAAGCTTTCACCCGGGCAGCGGGAGGTGCTGCGTTTTCAGTATCTGGAAAAAGGAACCCTCTCAGCGCTGGCAGCCCAGAAGGGGGTGAGCCCAGCCGCCATCACCCAGACCCATAAACGGGCGCTGGCAGCTCTGAAACGGCATTTATGACCGGTGTTAAAAAATTTTTAAAAGAGGGGGTTAAAATTCGAGCCAAAACCGGATTGTATTAGTGTAAGGCAGCGATGCCAAAACACAAATACAGGAGGTAAGAAAAATGGCAACCATTCAGAAAAACACCGAGTCCATCGGGATGAAGATCACCGTCAACCACGGCGAAAGAGAGGGGAAGATCGTCAAATCCTCAAAAACCTACGGCGACATCAAGGAGAGCGTGACCGACGACGCCTTTGTGGCCACCGCCAAGGCCATCGCCGGCATGCAGGAGCCCATCCGGGAAAAGCAGGTGAAGGTGACGGCCGAGGAGTTAATTGAAGTAGCGTAATGGGAAAAAGGGGCGGAAGCCCCCTTTTCATGAGTTGATAGTGGATAGTGAATAGTGGATAGTTGTGGTGCAAACCAGCTTTGCCGGTTTGATTCTAAATCAAATTGCCTTTGGCAATTTGTTCATAAACTATCCACTATCAATTATCAACTATCCACTAAAAAGAATACAGGTAAACCAGAACCACAAAATTAAAAATAAGAAGGAGACTACAAAAATGCCAACAACCAGCAAAGATTTAACCATCACGTTCCAGCGTACAGACGGAAACCCGCACAAAATCACCATCCCGGATTACAGAGAGGGGATCACCGACGCCGAGATCAAGACCGGGGCCCAGGCCATTGTGGACCAGGGCGCCTTTGAGCCCGACGGGTTTGCGCTGGCCAAGGTGGTCAGCGCGGTGAAGGTCGACACCACCAAAACCGAGGTGGTCATTGAGGAAACAGCTTAAAAAAAGGGGCGAAAGACCCCCTTTTTTAGTTGATAGTTGATAGTGAATAGTGGATAGTTTTCGAACAAATTTGCCATTGGCAAATTTGACTAACATCAAACCGGCGATGCCGGTTTGTACCTTAACTATCCACTATCAATTATCAACTATCAACTGCAATTAGTAGAAGGGAGAACCCATGAAAAACATTTATAAAACCATCAGTCAAAGATTCATCCTCTCAGTCCTCCTCCTCGTTTCCTGTGTCTTTCTCATAGGTCTGAGCCTTAGGGCGGAGAAGGAGGAGCCTGTGCCGACCGTGGAGCAGGCAGTGGGGGAGACAGAGCAGGAGCTGCCCGCGGAGCCGGAAGCACCGGCCGGAGGGCCGGAGGACGCGCCGCCGCCCGCGGAGGAAGTGCCAGAGGCTGAAACGCCAGTACTCATGGCCACTGCCCATTTTGCCATGGAGGAGTACCGATGTGACTGCGATGGCGACTGCGGCGGCTGGCCCTGTGCCATGAACCCCGCGCTCCTCGATAAGATCGAGGCCCTTCGCGGTGTTTTCGGACAGCCTGTGATCATTACCTCCGGTGTGCGCTGTGAGGCGCGCAACGCAGAGGTGGGCGGGGTGGCGTGGTCCTTTCACATGCGGGGCTACGCAGCAGATCTTTACTGCCCCGGTGTGGCGGTAGGGGAGATGGCCGGGGCGGCAAAGGATGTGGGTTTAAACGTCCTGCCTTATTATGCCCACGGTTATATTCATGTTGAAATTTAAGAGTTTAGTGAAACGAAAAGCGATGTATTTTAAAAATCGCCTTAAACACAAGGCTTTTCTGAAAAGTGTGTATAAATGACACAAATGTCGTTTATTATAAAATAAAATCAGGGCATTTAAAAAAGACTGTTCAAAAAAAGAACAGTCTTCAGAGTGTAGACAAATGTTATCATGAAGAGGTGAAGCGTTAGAAAGAGGCATATTCAGTTGATAGTGAATAGTGGATAGTTCAGGTACAAATCTGCCTTTGGCAGATTTGATCAGATACGGCCTACGGCCGGCTTTTTATTCGCTTTTTCGAAGAAAAAGGGTTCAATAACGATCCACTATCAATTATCAATTATCAACTATAAAACCGCCTCTTGCTTTAGCTTTACAACTACACTTTGTCTTTGTCTACCGTTTTTAGTGTCAGTGAAATTTAAGGTCCCAGTTGCGCATTTCCTCACTCTTAAAGGCCACGCGGCCTCCAAGGGCCTTGTGAAGCTCTGCGAGCATCCGGGGCTTGTCCTGGTTCAGGGTACCGGCCAGGTTGATATAGTTTGAGATATGGTTGGAACGGAATACCGAGCCGGGGCTGTCCAGGTGCTCCATCATCAGCAGAGTCTCCCGGGCCACCTCGATGGGGGTGAGCATCTGGAAATCACCGCGCTCGACCTCGGGGATCATGGGTGCCTGGCCTTCCAGCCGGAAGGTGAGCAGGCCGATGTACTCGGGGTTCATGGCGTTCAGTGCTTCTGCCGTTTTGACTGCGTGCTCCTGCCAGCGGGCTTTGCCGCCAAGACCGGAGATGGCCGTGACCGACAGCTTCATCCCCGCTTCACGCACCATCCGGCCGGCTTTTATGATCTCGGCGGCGGTCTCACCCTTGTTCACATGGGAGAGAATAGCGTCGCTGCCTGATTCCAAACCCATGTAAATCATCTTAAGCCCCAGGGCTCTGAGCCTTCTGAGCTGCTCCGGTGTCTTAATCAGGATACTTCTGGGCGAGCCGTAACTGGTGACCCGGCCACACTCCGGAAAGATTTCCTGGATGGCGCCCAGAATGGCCTCCAGATCCGAAAAACGGCGGACCAGGGCGTCCCCGTCGGCCAGAAAAATCCTGCCCACAGGGCCATAGGCCTCCCGGGCCTGCTTCAGGTCCTCAATGACGTCCTCGAGAGGGCGGACATGGAAGCTTTTTTCTTTATACATATCGCAGAAACGGCATTTGTTATGGCTGCACCCCACAGTAGCTTGGATAATCAGGCTGTAGGCCTCGCTGGGCGGCCGGAATACGCGTCCTTCATAGCGCATGGCTGTCAACTCCTTTGCGTGCTAATTATTTTGTTTGGATAATTATAACACGCTTTTGCCAAAAAGGCCAGACGAAACTTTGGTTTGCATTTTCTTTAAGCCTGTGTTAAAATTTATTAGTCCGAAACCGGACTAATTTGATGAGGTGAAAAATGAAAGCGCAAGCGATTGATAAAAAGTTTTTTAAGTTTGTCCTGCCCTCCATGTTTACCATGTTTTTAAATGGGCTTTATACCATTGTAGACGGCTTTTTTGTGGGGCACGCCGTCGGTGATGTGGGCTTGGCGGGCATTGGCCTTGTATGGCCTGTTACAGCGGTGCTCATCGCCCTGGGCATGGGCATTGGTGTCGGCGGCTCTGTGCTCATGTCCACAGCGCGGGGCGCGGGGTGTGACGAAAACGCCAACGCGGCCCGGGCCAATACCCTGATGCTGCTGGTGGCAGCCAGCGCGCTGCTCACCCTGTTCCTGGTCTTTATGAACCCGGTGCTCGTATATGCCCTGGGGGCAAGGGGCGAGGTGTACGACGCGGCCATGGCCTATATCCGGATCATTTCCATTGGCGGCAGCATGCAGATACTGGCCTCTGGCCTGATCCCCATGATCCGGAACAGCCACAAGACCATCCAGGCCATGGTGATCATGGGCACAGGTCTTGTCTGTAATATTATTCTGGACGCCTGCTTTACCATGGTGATCCCCATGGGGCTGGCCGGCGCGGCGCTGGCCACCATTATCGCCCAGTCGCTGACAGTGGCCGGGAGCCTGATCTGCCTTTTCCGGGATCGGGAGCACCCTGTCCGCAGGAGCCACTTCCGGCTTCAGAAGCGTATGATGGCCAAGATGCTGAAGATTGGCGTGTCCCCCTTTGGCCTGTCGCTGATGCCGTCAGTGATCACGGTCTATAACAATCTGCAGTGCCTGGCCTACGGCGGCGATCTGGCAGTATCGGCCTATGCGGTCATCAATTATTTTATCGGCTCAGTCCTGCTGCTGCTGGAGGGTGTGGGTGAGGGCATGCAGCCCCTGATCAGCTATGCGAGCGGCGCGGGGGACTACGCGGCCATGAAGCGGCTGAAAAACAGAGGGCTGATGACCGTGCTCGTCTTTTCGGCGCTGTTTTTGATCGCCTGTGTGCCGGCGGTTAGTCTGCTGCCCGGCTTTTTTGGCACCTCGGCCGAGACGGCGGCGATCATCCGGTCCGCGCTGCCCATTCTGGGACTGGCCTTCCCGATGATGGGGCTGGGCAAGCTGTTCACCTCCTATTTTTATGCCTGTGGCGAGACCCTGTACTCCACCCTGCTGGTCTATCTGGACCCGGTACTGTTTACGCCGCTGTGCATTTTTATCCTGCCCAGGCTTTTTGGCCTCAAGGGGGTGTGGATGGCGCTGCCAGGCGCCCAGGCCCTGATCATGGCAGTGCTCGTGGTTTTGTGGGGGCTGCACAAAAGCACACTCAGAAGCAAGGAGGCAGAGTATGCAGGATAGTATTCAGAACACGCTCAGCGCCTACTATGATTTCTGGTTCAGCTGCAACGCCCTGTACGAAAAATGGGCCAAGCGGCAGGGCATCACGGTCAATACCCTGTTTGTGATCTACACCGTGAACGCGTATCCGGAGACCTGTAACCAGCGGCTGATCTGCGAGAAGCTGATGCTGCCAAAGCAGACAGTGAACACCATCCTGGAAGCGCTGACCCGGAAAGGGATCGTCGAAAAAAAGGCCGACCCCTCAGATAAACGCAACAAGCGCATTGTCTTTACCAAGACAGGCGCAGACTATGCGGGACAGCTGTTAAAAAGGCTGGCCGCCTTTGAGGAGAAGGCCCTGGGCGCCATGACACAGGAGGAGCGGGAGGCCTTTACCCGCACCAGCCAGATCATGCTGGCGCGTCTGGAGGAGGCCCTCGGCACAGATTCTTGATGGAATTGGGTGAAATTTTATCACACAGACAGCTTCAAAAATGATATAATGAAGCGAATACCTTCAAATGGAGAACAGAATGAGTGATAAAAAGCAAACCGTGCAGCCATGCAGCAGGCTGGTTCTGACCATTCTGATTCTGGCCATTGTTTTTCTGGAGGGGCTGGCCGCCTATGATTTTGTATCCGGCGGTGCCCTGGCCTATGAGAACTGGTCCAGAAGCTTCAGAGAGCTGGAGGAATTGACACAAGCCCGGGAGATCACCGTAACAGCCCGGAACGACATCCAGTCCTTTGGCCTTGACGCGGCGGCAGAGGACTGTATTCTGAACTATATGACCCTGTATTTTGACAGTGTGGCCTCCCTGGAGGAACAGGACCTCACGGCCCTTTATGACACCGCAGAGCCACCCGCGGCCAAAGCCGCCGCCATCGACCAGACCGCGCTTTCCTATCTGATCGGGGTGAGAAGCATGCAGCCAAACGACCTTAAAATGGATGCCTGCAGCATCGGCGTCACCTATGTAAACGCAGCCCCGCAGCCCGGCGGCGACGTGCAGGTCGAGGTGTTGGAGGACCAGGTCGTCAATTTTGCCTTTATCCCAGAGGTCGATGCCAGCAGCAGCGGCATCCGGCATCAGTTCACCCTCCGGAAAAGCGGCGATGCCTACTGCATTGTGGCGCATGAAAAGGAGGAGGACGGCTACCTGCTCATCGAGGAATGCTATGAACAGGAAACCGGGGGCGGAGATCCCGAAAATGTCCAGGAGGTTCTGGACCGGATCCGGGGTTCGCTGCTTGAAAACGCCAGGGCCGCGGTCGATTACCAGAACGCCCAGCGCCTTACAGCAGCCGACAGCCCGGCAGCCGATAAGCCCCACAGCCACCCCTATGACCGGGACGCGGCAGTGGCCTACGCCATGGAGTGGGTCGATCCACTCGCCGTAAAGCGCAACCCCGACTGGTTTCTCTATGACGGCTACGGCGGCAACTGCAATAATTTTATCTCGCAGTGCCTGTACGCGGGCGGCATCCCCATGGATTGGGACGGCTATGCCCAGTGGAAATGGTTTGACGATGAGGTAGATACCTGGAACCAGCCAAGCGGCCGGTCGCCGGCATGGGCAGGGGTCGAGGAGTTCTATAACTACGCCGAAAACAACAGTGGCTTCGGCCTGGCGGCAGAGGTGCATTCAAACCTGTACGCCGGCGAGCCCGGAGATGTCCTGCAATACGGCGCCACCGGCGAGTGGCGGCACTCGGTGATCATCACCGATGTGATCTACGGCGAGGACGGCAGGGTTCAGGACTATCTGATCAATTCCAACACAACTGACAGAATCAGCTATCCGGCTAGCGCGTATGCCTACTATGATTTCAGGCTCATACACGTGCTGGGCTGGAACGATTAAAAAGACGGCCGTCCGTTTCGGGCGGTCGTCTTTTGGCGTAGACAAAGGCAGAGTGTGGGTAAATGTTGTTATGAACAGGCAGAGCGCTAGAAAGAGGGCTGTTTGATGGAGAATTGAGAATGCAGAATGGAGAATTAGAGGAACAAAATGCTGCGCATTTTGATTGAAATGGCGGCCGGAGGCCGCTGTCTCAATCGCTTTTTCGGCTGAAAAAGGGTTCAATCATTCTCCATTTTCAATTCTCAATTCTCCATTAAAACAGTTTCCTGCTTCAACTTTGCCGAAGACTTTCATCTTTGCCGACAATCTGAGATGATGAAGCCATTCATCATCTTTTTTTTATTGCGTCACTTAATTGTCACGAAACTGTCACAAAAGTCGTCTATAATGTAAATTATCTTTGAGGAAGGATCGGAAATTGACGGATGAATAGACGATCAAATACACGACAGAATAGAAACAGAAAGAGAAGGCAGGCAGCGGTGCTGGTGGCCCTGATGGCAGTGTTCATCGTGGCAGGCTCTGCGGCTGTGCGGCATGTGACAAGGGTTCTGGCCGCGGGCGGCACCACCGAAGCGCCAGTCGAGGACACTGCGGAGGACGCAGCGGAGGATAAAAAGAACAGCGTTGTGGTGCGCAACAGCCGAACCGCCTACGGCATTGGCAGCAGCGCGGAGGACACGATCAGGGATTATCTGAACACCTGGTTCGGCACCCTGGCAGAGCTAGAGGAGCAGGATGTGACCCAGTACTTTGATCTGTCGGACAGCCAGGGCGCTGTCAGCGCCGCCATCGACCAGGCGGCCCTGTCCTTTCTGGTGGGGGTCCGCTCCCTTCAGGATAACGACCTGACGCTTACAGGCTATACCTGCGGCGTGACCTATACCGGGGCCGAAACACTGGAAAATGGTGATCTGTCGGTGACGCTGGAGGAGGACCATGCGGTGCAGTTCAGCTTTATCGACGGGACTGATTCCTACAGCTCAGGCATCGAGCATACCTTTGTGATCCGCCAGGAGGGAGACAACTGCCGGATCATTGAGCACCAAAAGGAGGAGGACGGCTATCTGCTCATCGAGGAGCTCTATGATGAAGAAAGCCAGGGCGCAGCGCGCACCCAGACCAGCCAGCTTCTGGACCAGATCAAATCTGAGCTGATGGACCAGGCCCGGCAGGATATTGAGGCGCTCAATGCAGAAAAAAGCGAGGCCGCAGCCGGCAGCGAATCCGCTGTGCTGTGCGACCATGACTATGACCGGGCAGCCGCTGTGGCCTACGCCATGGACTGGGTCGATCCGCTGTCGATTATCCGGAATGACACGTGGGGGCTTTACGACGAATACGGCGGCAACTGCAACAACTATATCTCGCAGTGCCTGTACGCGGGCGGCATCCCCATGGATACCGAAGGGGAGGACCAGTGGAAATGGTACGGCGATTCCGTCAATACCCGCCAGACAGCAAGCGGGCGCTCTGGCTCCTGGGCAGGGGTCGAGGAATTCTATGACTATGCCGAAAGCAACACTGGCTATGGCCTGGCAGCGGACACCACCGCCAATCTTTACGCAGGACAGGCCGGAGATATCCTCCAGTACGGGGTGGACGGCGAGTGGAACCATTCCGTGATCATCACCGATGTGGTGACCGGCGCCGATGGCAGTGTCAAGGATTACCTGATCAATTCCAATACCACCGACCGCATCAATTACCCGGCCAGCGCCTATGCCTATTCAGATCTGAGGCTTATCCGCGTTCTTGGCTGGAACGACTGAAAAACACGACCGTCCGTTTCGGGCGGTCGTCTCAGAGTGCAGACAAAGACAGAGTATGGGTAAATGTTGTTATGAACAGGCAGAGCGCTAGAAAGAGGACGGTTCAGTTGAAAGTTGAAAGTGGATAGTGGAAAGTTTTGGTGCAAATCTGCCGCAGGCAGATTTGATTGGATGCGGCCTATGGCCGTGTTTTAATCGCTTTGGCGTCAGCCAAAGGGGGGCATGAAACTTCCACCTTCCACTTTTCATTTTCCACCTGAAACAGCTCTTTATTTTAACTTTAAATCAAGCTTTCGACTTTTTCAACACGCTCAGCCAGGCTTCTCCGATTTAAAGCTTGACAATTGAAAAGGATTAGCATATAATGTAAACAATTAATCATCAGTTTAAGGACTTGAGTCTAAGAGTTGTCCGTATTATACCTTGTTACACCGTGTAACGTCTGTTTGTTGTGCGATGAGGTATGATACGGATTTTTTATACCTAAAATCAGGAGGGATTGTTTTGGAAATGTCTAAACTGGAGCGGCTGCTCGCAGGCTCACGGATCATCCCGTCGGTCAATTCGGCCGAGGGGCTGAAATGTGTGCTCACAAAGACCAGCCTGCCCTGCGTCATGCTCAAGCTGGGGGATATCAACACCCTGCCCAAAATTGTCAGGCTGATTCACCAGTACGGGCGCAAGGCGATGGTCCACCAGGATTCCATCAAGGGGCTGGCCCGGGACCGCACCAGCATTGATTTTCTGTCAAAGCTGGGGGTGGATGCCGTCATCACCATGAAGCCCCAGTGTGTGCGGTGGATAAAGGAGGAAGAAATGCTCTCGATTCTGGGGCTGTTCCTCATTGATACCAACGCCATGGCCACAGGCATCCAGAGCATTAATGAGAGCCGGCCCGACGCGGGGCTGGTCATGCCCATGACCATACCGGGCAGCATCTATGACGCCATCCTCCGCCAGATCCGGGTGCCGCTTCTGGCAGGCGGGCTGGGCATGGAGGAGGAGCTGGTGACAGCAGCTCTGGACAACGGCGCCCTGGCGGCGGCTGTCACCAAGCCGGCGCTGTGGCAGACCATTGGTTAATGAGCCTTCTGGGCTTAAAATATATTTTAGTGGAGGTAATCGAATGAAAAAAACTGTTTTGATTTTTGGGGATTCAAACACCTGGGGCTGGAAGCCCTCAAACGACATGATCAAGCCGCTGGAGCGCTGGGATGACGATGTGCGCTGGCCAGGCGTGCTGCAGGCCGGCCTGGGGGACGGGTACAAGGTTATCGCTGATGGGCTCAACGGCCGCACCACGGTCTGGAACGACCCCATCGAGGAATACCGCTGCGGCAAGGACCAGATCATTCCAACCATGGATGCCCAGGCGCCCTTTGACATGATCATCATCTTTGTGGGCACCAATGACCTCAAGGTGCGCTACACCGTATCCCCGCAGGATATCGCCAACGGCGTGGGTATTCTGGTGGATAAGGCCCTTCACCAGGTCGGAGACTATACCGGCGAGCCCAAGGTGCTGCTGGTAGGCCCGCCGCCGCTGGGGCCCATCGAAGACGGCGTGTTCAAGTACATGTTTGCAGGAAACGAAGAAAAATCCAAGGATGTCGCCCAGTTCTATAAGGGCGTGGCCGAAGCCTACGGGGTCGAGTTCTTTGACGCCGGGACCGTCGTCAAGAGCAGCGACGAGGATGGGCTCCACCTCCAGGCAGACCAGCACGAGCTGCTTGGC
>CAUEUD010000136.1 GCA_959020865.1 Eubacterium limosum
ATCAGATTATCATATACGCTTAAGAAAGCCTCGCAGCTGCTGTCCGCGTTTGCCATCACCGCATCGTAATGGCTGATCACCAGATCACAGATCGCAGGGCAGAGCTTACCCTTTTCACTCTGCTCCTTTAATACCTCGATGATCTTTCCTTTTGGAAAGGCTTCCTTGTAGCTTCTGCGCTGCCGCAGCGCGCTGAGCACATCGGCAACGGCCACGATCCGCTGACCTTCTGTCAATTCCGCTGCGGCCAGCCCCCTGTGATAGCCGGAGCCGTCCAGCTTTTCATGGTGGCGTACCGCGATCTCGCAGATATCGTCAGCCACAGCTCCCCGAAGGATATCCTCCGAAATCTGCACATGGGTCTTCATAATCTTCATGGCCTGCGGGCTCAGCTTTCCAGGATATTCCAGTATTTCAAGGGGAATGGCGATTTTACCCACATCGTGGAGCAGCGCACCATAATAAATTCTTTGCTTGTCCTCAGCGGAATAGTTCAGAAGGCGGGCAATTTCAACACTGATCCCCACAGTGGTTACCGTATGGGTGACTGTGTACTCACTTCTGAAGTCAATGGAATACGCCAACATCTGCAGATAGAGGTCGATATCCGCTGGTGACAGTACCAGCTTTTTCTGAATCGCCTCTATTTCCTGCTCGTAGGCGCCGCTGTTTAAATGCTCAATAATCTGGTATTTCGCGTTGGCCTTTAAAAACAGCTCCACATGCTCCGGAGCAAACCGGCTGCCGGCACCCTCGGTAATCTCCTCTAAATCAAAAACGCCGCCCCGGGTCTGCATGCTGATGTCCACACGGTCTGTCAGCTTGATCATCAGAGCAATATCCTTAAAATCACTTTCCACTTTGTCATAGCGGTCATAATTCAGATGATGGAACAAAATCGCCTCTGCCTGCTCCTTCAGCGGTGACAGATATTTTAAAAACAGGTAGCCGTAAATTGAATGTTCCCAGACATTATCTGCCTCAAACTTGACCATTTTGTCAATCTCATCAGTTTTATACGCGCCGATGTCATGGAAAACACCGAGATTAAAGATTTCAAGCGCTTTCTTTTCGCTGTAGCGTTCACTGTCCCTGAGCATCTGATACAGCATATAGCCGACCCGTTCTCCATGGTTCACCAACCGCTCATCCACCAGTCCAAGGGTTTTTCTCACGATCTGAACCGCGTCTCCGCCCTGGATAATATCCGCCCTTCTATCTTCTCCCATTCCTTTTCCCCTCACAAAGTTTATGGTTCATTATCGCATAAAAGCATTTTCTTTTCAATGCTGTAACAAAGCTGAAGCCCGGAGCGCCTTTAAGAAATTTCATTGTGGCAATACCCTGCGGGTGCTATAATTCATAGGTATATAAACCCATAACTACCAGGAGGTGCACGCCATGGCAAATTTCAAAAAAACGCTTATGCCCGGGCAGGCAGAAGAACTGTAATACAGAGAATCGCGCAAGGAAGAACAGACCCCAGATACCGGATATAAGCCGGCGGTGTTTTACTGTCAGGGAAAACAAAAACCGGCACAGCACGGGTTAATATTGTTCCAGATATAACGATCAGGACTCATCGCACATCCCAAAGATTAGATATAACTTTTTCAGCTGCAGTTTTTATATTTTTCAAGCATGGATATGCCATAGAACGGGTGTCTGGCATTTACCATAAGCGTTATGGTCATTCACTGTTACCAAATTAAGGCTGCGCCTTCCCGCTTTATGAAGGGTCCCCCATGACCCCCATAAAAAGCGGAATGCCGCTTTCGCTGTCCATGATGAAGTAAGCGTAAGGTGAATCCAGAACCAGCTCTACTGGTCCCTTCTGGTCTTCCATCGGCAGGGCTGCCATCTCCATTTCCACCTCTGTGGCTGCGGCGGCCTCTGTTCCGCGCTCATCCACCCTGACAGCGGATTTCTGGATCACCTTTGAGACAAATAAAGGATAACCGTTCATCGTTCCCATCTTAGAAAAATCCGCCTGATTCCAGTCAAAAATTATCTCGAGCCCCATATCCCTGAGCAGATCACTCATGTCAATTTTATAATCCTGCTCAAATTTTGGCATATAAAGGTTCACTGCCCGTGACTCGGACCTGGACAACGCATTTTTCAGCGTATCCTTCTCAAAAGCTGCGGCAAACTCGTGGATATTTCTGCCGTCTGTCGGCCGAAGCGCAATAAAGGACTGCCTGTAATTATTGTAAGGGAGTTTGATCCCTTCGGCATTCTCTGTCTTAATGTACTGCATCCTGTCCTCATACTTGTTCATAAAGGGGTGCTCCACAGTTGTTCCGTCTTCTCTGTAGAATACACGGTCCTCTGTAAGGCTCTCCTCAAAGGGCGTATCCCAGACACCGTTAAAATACAGAGCATTGAGCAAAAGCATGGCGGCATCGGTACCAGGCTCCTCATCCAGCATCTGCGGAATCATTCCATTGGTTTTCTCCGATACCCAGTTGTTGACATCATCTGCGGATTCACTGAGTGCCGCTTCAAATATTTCCGCTTCATAAATTTCTTTGGCCGTATTGATAAAATCTTCTCTGGCCTCCAATGTCTCATTAAGCCAGATAGAGTTGGCAATATCCAGTCTTCCCCCATCCTCCGAACGCATTCTGAGCTCTGGGATCAGCTGGGCGCAGGCAGCATTCATCTGGTCTACCGGCATACCGAGCACCAGTTCAAGAGCCTTCTGTGTCTCGGTGTCCGATCCGTTTGCTGTCATGGCCAGCGCGAAATAGGCTGACGCTGGAGAGATCAGAAAATTGCCTTCCTGGGTTTCAGCGCTTTTTGCGTAAAGTCCCGCCGCAAAATTGCTGTATCCTTCGCTGCTGCTGATCAGCATGCCGGGCGTAGGCTCCGGCGTAGCAACAGGTGTAGGCACCGCACTCGGCGTCACCTTCCCCTCGTCCTTTTTCCCATTATCCTTTGCCGTACAGGCTGTGAATATCCCAAGCATTATCACAGCCAACAGAGCAAAAGCGATTCCTTTTTTCATGTTGCTTCTCCTTTGCATCATCCTTTTTTATAATTATACATGATTGCCGCCAATAAAAAAAGCAGATTCCCTGTTCGGGTATCTGCCTTTGGCTACAGACGCAGCCCTTTTATATCCTTAATACGTGATAGAATGACATTACAGCTCATCTCCCGGACGCCTGGGAGGGCGTAGATCACACGGTTTAAAAAATCCTCCATCTCCTCATTGCCCGCGGCCACAGCGTGGACATGGAGCTTGCTTCTGCCCGACACCTGATAAATCTGGGTGACCAGATCATTCTGGTTCAGAATATCCACCACCTCCGCAAATCGGCCAGGCTCCATTTCCAGCTCAAAATAACAGGAGATGGCCCCGCTGATCTTCTGAGGGTTTATAATGGTTGTATATTCTTCGATAATTCCCCGATCCTCAAGCGCGCTGATTCTGGTCTTAACCGCTACCCGGGACAGCCCAACGGCCTCCCCGATATCCGAATAGGACATCCGCGCGTTCTTAATGAGCAGATTTACAATCTGCTGGTCTGTTTCATCTAATCCGCTTAAAAACATGCTGTTTCTCCCTCTCGAAATGTTTATTTTATCTTACCGCGTTTCATAACAAAAGGCAATACTTTCTTTTTGTAAGTTTTTCTTTGACTTTTTGTTGCTTAGGAAATATAATATTTACAAATAGTAATTTAAATATTTCGAATCGAAAGGATAAGCTTGTTATGCAAAGAGACCTGACTGCCGGAAGCGTCACAAAGGGAATGCTGTTGTTCGCCGCCCCCATGATTCTCGGCAACCTGCTTCAGCAGCTCTATAATGTGGCAGATACCCTCATCGTCGGCCAGTTTCTCGGTGCGGGTCCACTGGCGGCGGTCGGTTCCTCCTTTACCCTAATGGTATTTTTAACCTCCATTATTCTGGGGCTGTGCATGGGCAGCAGCGTTGTTTTTTCCATGCTCTACGGCGCAAAACGCGAAGATGACCTGAAAACCAGTTTTTTTATCGCCTTTGTGTTCATCGCCGCTGTTACTCTTATGATCAACACTCTGGCCTTTGCCTTCATCGGTCCTTTGCTGCGGGCGCTGCAGATCCCTGCCGCTATCCTGGAAGACACCCGGGCCTACCTGCTCATCATCTTCGGCGGCATTGGCTTTACCTTTATCTATAATTACTTTGCCTCCCTGCTCCGGGGCATTGGCAACTCTGTGGTGCCGCTGGTCTTTCTGGCCGTTTCAGCTCTTTTAAACATTGTGCTTGATCTTGTTCTGATTTTGCGCTTTAATATGGGCGTTTCTGGCGCAGCGCTGGCGACCATCACAGCCCAGGGTGTCTCGGCAGTTTCCATTGGTATCTACAGCTTTCTGAAAATTCCGGCACTCCGGCTGAAACGCACACATCTCCGGTTTAAACGGGTCATTGCCCAGGATGTTGTGCAGTACTCCCTGCTGACCTGTGTCCAGCAGTCCATCATGAACTTCGGCATTCTCATGATCCAGGGGCTGGTCAACAGCTTTGGCGTATCGGTTATGGCGGCTTTTGCCGCAGCGGTAAAGATCGACTCCTTTGCCTACATGCCGGTACAGGACTTTGGCAATGCCTTTTCCACCTATATTGCTCAGAACTACGGTGCGGGAAAGGCTGACCGCATCCAGAAAGGCATCCGCTGTGCAATACTGACAGCGCTTGTATTCTGCCTCTTTATCTCTGTTATTGTCTTCTTTTTCGGCAGCGCTCTGATGCTGATCTTTGTAAGGCCAGAGGAGGCAGAAATCATCGCCATCGGTACTGGCTATTTAAAAATCGAAGGTGCCTGCTACTGCGGCATCGGCTGTCTTTTCCTGCTCTACGGCCTTTACCGGGGTATTGGCCGTCCTGGTATTTCCGTGGTTCTCACAGTGATCTCCCTCGGAACACGGGTGGCGCTGGCCTACCTTCTGGCCCCGCTTCCCGCTGTCGGCCTCCTGGGAATCTGGTGGGCCATTCCCATCGGCTGGTTTTTAGCCGATATTACAGGGCTTCTCTACTGGCGATTCCGGCACAGGCAGCTCATGCCCGAATAAAAAACACCGAACCGAAAAACAGCGGCTCGGTGTTTTTGTTTTACAGAATAATATTCTGCTGTTCTCCTGCCATCCAGGTTTCAATATTTTTGAAGACAATATCTGCCCGGATCTTCATCGACTCTTTGCTGGCAAAGGCGATATGCGGTGTAATGATGGTGTGCTTTGCCTTGAGCAGCGGATGCTCTGCGGGAAAGGGTGGTTCCATTTCCAGAACGTCGATGCCGGCTCCGGCAATTTTATCATTGTTCAGCGCGTCGGCCAGTGCCTGTGAATCGACAACCGGCCCTCTTGCAGCATTGATCAGGTAGGCGGTAGGTTTCATATAAGCGATGGTTTCAGCGTTGATCATCCCCCGCGACTGCTCTGTCAGCGGGCAATGGAGTGTGACGATATCGGCCTGCTCAAGCATTTCCTTTAAGGGCATGTAGGTGATATAATCCGGCTTGTTTTTGCCGCTGCCAAAGCCATTGTAGGCGATAATTTTACAGCCAAAAGCCCGGCACAGCTCGGCGGTGCGGCTTCCAATGGCTCCGGTACCGATAATCCCAACGGTTTTTCCCTTGAGCTCACTGCCCACCAGGCCATCCTTGGTTTTCCCATCACGGGCGCGGGCATCCATCTGAGGGACGTTGCGCAGCAGGGAAAGCATCATTTCGATGGCCAGCTCAGCGACAGACTCGTTGGAGTAGCCCGAAGCGTTGCTGACTGCCACGCCCTTTCTTTTAGCGGCTTCCAGATCCACATGATCTACCCCGGTAAAGGCGACATCAATATATTTAAGATGGTCACAGGCTTCTATAACTTCACCCTTCAACGGCATATTGGCAATCATCAGGACATCGGCGTCCTTTGCCTCTTCAATCAGGACCTGCGGATCGTCGTTTCGCTCATAGGCTTTAAAGCTGTGGCCTGCTTCTGTCAGGGGCTTTACCAGCGCTTCCAGCGTTTCACTGTCAACTGCCAGGGATTCTAATAATACAATATTCATGGTAATTCCTTCTTTCTGGATCAATTATTACCCATAGTGTACCCCTAAACGCTGTAAAAATCAATGGTCTGACCAGTCTTAATGTCCGTCTCACCCGGCTGCAAAAACAAAGTGTCCCGGCGATACCTCATGCCAGACCGGCTGTCCCTCGATCCTCTCAGGCTGATACCCGGCGTGTCTGTGGTTTTTAGCTGCTCCGGGGTCCGGAACGGGAATGGCCTCGATCAGGCTTTGGGTGTAGGGGTGTACCGGATGGCTGAACAGTTCCTTTCCTGGCGCCAGCTCCACCAGCCTGCCGCGGTGCATAACGCCGATACGGTCACTGATATAGCGCACCATTGCCAGGTCATGGGCGATAAACAGGCAGGTCAGGCGGCATTCCTTCTGCAGCTTTTTAAAAAGGTTCACAATCTGTGCCTGAATGGAAACATCGAGAGAAGCGATGGGCTCGTCGGCGATGATCAGCTTTGGATTTAAGGCCAGCGCCCGGGCGATGCAGGCCCGCTGAAGCTGGCCGCCGGAAAACTCCGAGGGATAGCGGTCCATCACACTGCTGCTGAGACCAGTGAGTGCCATGAGTTCGGCCGCTTTTTCCCGAAGCTCTCTTTTTCCTGCTTTTCTGCTGCGTATTCTAAAAGGCTCGGCGATGATCTCACCAATAGTCATACGGGTATTGACCGCTGACGCCGCGTCCTGAAAAATCATCTGCATTTCTCCGGTAATGCGCCGGCGGTTTTTCCTGTAGACAGATTTATCTGAAATTTCCATGCCGTCAAAACAGACGGAGCCACCGGTCGGCTCAAAAAGGTGCATCAGCGCCTTACCTGTTGTCGATTTTCCTGAGCCGCTCTCGCCCACCAGCCCAAAAATTTCGCCTTTGAGTATATCAAAAGAAACATCGTCCACTGCCTTGACGGTGGCATGCTTGTCCAGCGTGTAATATTTTTTAAGCTCCCGGACTTCAACCAGCTTACTCTCATTCATCAAAAGGCCTCCTGTCGCTTGATGACCCGGCCGTTCTCCACCCGCACAGGCGGCTCGATCCTGGGCGCCCGCGGGTCCAGCAGCCAGGTTGCTGCGTAGTGCGTATCGGATATTTTAAACATAGGCGGCGCTTCCTCATAGTCAATGGCCAGCGCATAGGGGTTTCGCGGCGCAAAAGCGTCACCTCTGGGCGGATGGATCAAATCCGGCGGCGTACCGGGGATTGAGTTCAGGGTTTCCTCACCACCATCGGTGGAAGGCAGCGATGACAGCAGCCCCCAGGTATATGGGTGACGCGGGTCATAAAAAACATCGTCGGCAGTCCCCAGCTCTGCCAGCTTGCCGGCATACATCACGGCTACCCGGTCTGCCATCCTTGCCACCACTCCCAGGTCATGGGTAATAAACAGGATTGCCACGCCTGTCCGCTTCTGTATTTCTTTAAGCAGCTCCAGTATCTGGGACTGGATGGTGACGTCCAGCGCGGTTGTCGGCTCATCGGCAATCAAAACATCCGGGCCGCAGGCCAACGCCATGGCAATGACACTTCTTTGAAGCATGCCTCCGGAAAAATGATGGGGATACTGATCAAAACGTTTTTCCGCCGCGTCAATGCCAACCTGCTTCATCAGCGAAACTGCTAGCTTTCTCGCCTCAGCCCGGCCAATTTTCTGGTGTGCCCTTACCGCCTCCACAATCTGGCTGCCAATAGACATGGTCGGGTTTAAGGAGGATACAGGATCCTGGAAAACCATAGAGATTTCTTCTCCCCGAATCGCTTCCAGCTCTTTCTCTGAAAGCCCTGCGAGATCCCTGCCTTTAAAAAGAATTTCACCGCCAGCTATCCCTGCCCTTGCCGGCAGAATCCCCAGAATACTTTTGCAGAACACAGACTTTCCACAGCCTGATTCGCCCACAATGGCCAGCGTTTCCCCGGGCTCCAGTGACAGACTCACGTCCCGCACTGCGTGAACATCGCCCTGGTCTGTGGCGATATTGACAGACAGATTTTTAATCTCCAGTAATGTTGTCATGATGTATTCTCCTCAACAAAAAATGGTGAAGGGAGCATTGAGGCAATTCCCTCAATGCTCCACAGTGTGTAAAAAACCTGAGAGACGAAACCTTTTACCTAAGGAAGAAAAAGCGTCCTGCGGGTACTGCCCTCACACTGGTATCTGCCTCACTAAAGTTGATTCTTTAACTCGCCAGTGTCCGGCTGTACGGGTTGTTCAGCACAATTTTCAGCCGTTATTCGCAGCGCTTGGACCTTTTTTCTTATCTGGATAAAAGGCGCAGTCTTGGACCTCGGCACTTCTTTGACAGCCTGAGAAACATTGCAGCAATGCCCTCCAATGCTTCGGTTTTACTTTAATTTAAAGTCCAGTCCGCAATATTCCAGAAAATACCAACGCCGTGATGGCCTAAAATGGTATCCGGGGTAATCCCCTGAATATTGGCCTTGGCCACATAGATGGCGTCCACATAGGCGATGAAAGTATAAGGCATATCCTTTGTCAGTTCTTCCTGGAAAGCCTTGTAGTATTCCATTCTCTGCGCGTCATTGTCTGTTTCACGGGCCTTCTGGAGCAGCTCGTCCACCTTGGGATTGGAGTAGCCGCTGTAATTTGAGCCCTTGTCTGTCCCGAAAACCTTGTAGGTGTGATCATCCGGGTCAAAGGGGCTTCCCCAGCCGATGAGATAGGTTTCCTGACCGGCCCAGTCGGTCTCAGCGTTGACGGAAACCGTGGCGTCCACCCCGATATCCTTCAGATTCTGGGCTGCGACATTGGCGATATCCACACGCACCTGATCGCCTTCTGCTATGTTGATTTTAAAGGCCAGACGTGTTCCGTTTTTCTCATAGACGCCGTCGCTGCCTTTTTTCCATCCGGCAGCCTCCAGCATTTCCTGGGCTTTTGCCGGGTTATAATCAAATTTTTCAATGCCTGGGTTATTGTAAGGCCCTGCCTGAAGCGGTGAGTAGGCGAGCTGTCCCTCACCCAGCAGTACAGAATCAATGATGGCCTGGCGGTCAATGGCATAGCTCAGCGCGTTTGGAAGCTCGCGGTTGTTTTTAAACAGGTCATTGTTAAAATTATATAAAATCCCACGGTAGTCGGCTGTCTTCATATCGTAAATTTTAAATTCATCGTTGCCCTCAAACTGCCTGGCGTCGTTCGGCGGTACCTGCGCCATGTCCAGCTCCCCGGATTTCAGCTGCATGGCACGGGCTTTGGTGTCCTCGACAATTTTGAAGATGACCTTGTCGATTTTTGGCGCGCCCCCATAGTAGTTGTCAAATTTTTCCATGGTAATGCTCTGGCCTTCATCCCAGGATACCAGCTTGTAAGGGCCAGTGCCAATGGGGTTACGGTTAAAATCGTCTGTTGCCAGATCCTTACCTTCCAGCAGGTGTGCCGGCAAAATACCGATGGTCAGGTAATCCAGCATCGCGACGTTGGGTGCTTTGAGGGAAATTTTGACGGTTTGATCATCCGGCACTTCAATTTTTGTGATGTCCTCATAGTTTGAAGCGATTTCCGAAGCATTGTCCGGATTCATAATCGCTTCAAGGGTAAATTTGACATCATTGGCGGTAAACTTCTCCCCGTCCTGCCAGGTAATACCATCCCGGATGTGGAAAGTGTAGGTATTATCCGCCGCGTTCCAATCCCAGCTCTCTGCCATTCCCGGAATGACCTTGTCATTTTCATCGTGGGCGGTCAGTCCTGCAAACAGAAGCAGGTTGATTTCTCCGTGCTCATACAGCGCTGGGTTGATCGCTGTGTAATCCTGGCTGCCATATACCAGCGTATTGCCATCCTTCGCGTCTGTACCGGCTGTCTTACTGCCACAGCCTGCAAATACTGCTGCTGTCATCACCAGAGCGATGCCCAGCGCCAGCAGCTTTTTCATTTTCTTCATTTCTTTCTCCTTTTATTTTCATAACAGCCTCCGCTG
>CAUEUD010000137.1 GCA_959020865.1 Eubacterium limosum
GTGGTTTTTATGCCACAGGGCCCTTTTAGTATGCGCGTTTACAGCCTGTTTTCAATCCAACGGGTTACGTCTGCCATGACCTGGTTTTTGACGGCCTCATTAAAAATTTCATGCTGAGTGTTGCCGTAAATTTTCAGCTGTTTATCCTCAGAGGCGATCTGTGCAAAAAAATCGGTGGAATCGCTTGGGTCAACCAGTGTGTCTTTTTCACCGTGGAGCAAAAGGACGGGGAGGCAGAAAGTGGGATTTGCGGCTAACTGCTGGATACCGAGTGTCAGCTGCTGGCTCAGGCCAGCCGTAAAATAGGAAGCGTTTAAGGGGTCGGCTTTGTAGGCGGCAGTAACTTCGGAATCTGAGGTCAGCCGTTTTGCCAGCTTGTTTGGAAAACGGGTCAGAGGGTCAAGGGACTGGGAGATACGGCTGAAGCCGCCCAGGTTATCCCGGGTGGCCGCGTCAAACAAAATGGCGCCTTCTGCCTTATCGGGATATTTTGTACAAAAGTCAGCCACGGCAAAGCCGCCCATGCTGTAGCCCAGCAGGAAGCGCTTAAGGCCGGGATTTTCCTCTGAGGCGATATCCACAATACGGTGGAGATCCTCGGTGATTTCATCCGGTGCGCTGTAGAAGCCACGTTCGCCCTCGGACTTGCCGTGTCCCCGGAGGTCGTAGCGATACACCTTAAACCCGCAGTCAAAAAGCTTCTGGGTGACTTCGGCGTAGCGCCCTGAATGCTCACACATGCCGTGACTGATGATCACCACAGCCCTCGGGGATTCGGGTGTATCGGTTGTCATATAAAGGTTCAGGCCATCATAGGCCTGTATCATTTGCATGATTTTTTCTTTTTTCATGGTTCACCTCATTTGAAAGCGTTTCAAACATTATAACAAAGCTTTCTTAAGGCTGTATGTTTTTTAGAGTATGGCAATGAACTGAGATACATTTTCGGGCGTTTTTTATGCGGTGATTTTGTCAATTTCAGCGTTAAAACAGCGGATCCAGTCCTGCCTTTCGTCTTCGGTGATATCGCCTTTTTCTAAAAGCTTTAAGGCGTTCTCAAAACCATCTACCAGCAGGCGGTTGATGGCCTGATAGCGCGCCACCGTCTCGGGATCGCCCGAGGCGCTTTTCTGCCAGGTATCATGCATGTAGTCAAAAATATGGTTGGTAATATCCCGCATCATTTTTGCCATGGCAGCAACGCTGGGATTGACATAATCGGTGTTGGCCTCGTAGGTGGAATGCTCGGAAATGTTCAGCCGTCCCGCAGCCAGAAGGTCGTGGTAGGAGCTGCTGCCCGCCAGGATAATCTGATGGTGGTAAAGCACGTTGACGGATATTTCCAGGGTTTCCAAAAGGGCGTTGCGCTTTAAAAATTCCAGGTTGATCTTCAAGTCGTTGATGGTGGAGTCAGGCTCAAACATGATAAAGCCCACGCTGGGTTCAATGCCGGCCTCGCGCAGCACCCGCAGAGCGTTTTCGTTGTCTGCTACTGTTGTATATTTATTGAGACGCTTCAGGGATTCGTCCTTGCCGGATTCCAGGCCGACAAGGATATTCTGCAGCCCGGCGTCCACCAGTGCCCTGGTGGTTTCGGGCTCGATATCGTTGGCCCTTGCCTCAATGCCAAAGCGGATATTGCGCTCTTTTAAAAGGGCGGCCAGCTTGAGTACGCGTTCCTTTCCAGCCTTTCCCGGGCCATAAAAATTGGGGTCGGTGAAATAGAAATAGCGGTAATCGGTCTGAGCGATGATCGCATCAATTTCTGCGATGATGTTTTCAGGAGAGCGGCCGCGCCACTTGGGACAGTGCATTTCATCTGCGCCATAATAGGGGTTAATGTAGCAGAAGGTGCAGCCCCCGTAGCAGCCGCGGCTCCCGAAGATATTGACCTCGCCGCCAGGGTAGGAGGCTGCCTTGCGAAGCGGGAAGGGCAGACTGTCCAGGTCGCGGATCAGCTCACCCCGGCTGGCCTCATAGCCGTCCTTGCTCCGGTAAGCCAGGCCCTTTAAGCCCCTGTAATCCGGGAGGTTTGCCATGAGGTTTATGATGGTTATCTCGTTTTCCCCAAGCATGCAGGTGTCGATGTCTGGACACTGGTCCAGGATTTCTTCATAGGCAAAAGTGGGGTAGTAGCCGTATACGGTCACATGGCTGATTTGATATTTTGCTTTTACTCTGGCAATAAAGGCGTAGAGGGTGTGGTTATCCTCCCAGTTATAAACCAGGTGGATTCCCAGCACCTCAGGCTTGTGGGCGGCAATGCGGGCTTCGATGGCTTCGTAGCTCAGGTTTTCCATATAGCCCTCTACAATGGCGGGCTGATAACCTTTTTCAAGCAGAACGGCGGCCAGATAGCCGCTGTTCAGGCAGGAGGACAGGGTGGTGTTGGCAATGTCATTCTGACGGTCCTCGCCGGGTGTTCTGGGATGTTCGAGTAGTAGGATTCGTTTCATTTAATCGCTCCAGTCTTTGTTATTAGGCGTCCTGCCACATAAAGATATTTCGTTTGTTATGGTAGATTTCAAGATCGTAACGAACCGTTTTAAAGGGATCGGGATTATAGTAGGTGGGGAAAAGCAAATCCGTTTCGGGCGTGATAACGCCGTTCTCCAGCGCAAGCTTTTCAACCTTGGTTTTTGGCATAATGCGGATCAGGTTGAGTACGATGGTACCGATGGTTTTTGAGGCAGCGTGGATGTCGTAGATCTGGTCGATGAGCGCTTTTCCCTCATCCACTGTTTTCCAGGTATCACCGGGCGTGTTGACCAGGAAATGATAAACAGTGGTGATGCCCACGTCTGACAAGACCCTGGCAGTGTGAAGAATCTCATCGACAGTCAGGTGCTTGTCCAGAATATCCAGAGCAGTCTGGCTGAGCCCGTCTGGCGACAGGGAGAAGCACTCACAGCCGGAATCCCGGTATAGCGGGGCGTTTTCGGGAGTCAGCAGGTTTTCCCTGAAAAAGCCGCTCCAGTGGATATCCAGCCTGCGCCGGATCAGCTCTTTGCAGATGTCATCCAGATGGTTTGCAGGGAAGTTGACGATGGAATCGGTGAGGTGGATACGGCTGACACCGTATTCTTTGTGCAGAAACTCGATCTCATCGACCACAGACGCTGGCTCACGGCACCGCATACCACAGCCGGAGAGAAGCGGATAAGAGCAATAGCCGCAGTTATAACAGCAGCCGCGTTTGGTTTCAACCCCTACGCTCTCCACATATTTGTTGACCCTCAGATATTCCCGCGGGTCTAAAAGCTCGCGGTTAGGCATGGTATAACTGCCCATATCAAATTTTCCCACAGGAGGAACCATTTTCACTTCGCCGTTTTCACGGTAAACCAGCCCGGGCAGCTTTGGCGGATGATCGATGCTGTCCAGAAGTGGCAAAATGATTTCTTCGGCTTCTCCAGCGACACCCAGATCGATTTCGGGAAATTCCCGCATCAGGCGTTCTGGAAAAAGGGAAAAGGCGGTGCCTCCGGCCATCAGGGTGGCGTCGGGCAGATAACGCCTGATAAAGGACAGGGTAATGGCAAAGGGAACGATCAGCGAGGTGGTCCGGTTGCCCAGCGGGTCCACATTTCTCAGAGAAATACCAATGATATCCGGCTGATAACTGAGCATTTTTTCACGCAGCTCACCATAGGGGTCTGCAGCCATGTTCATATCAAAAATTTCCAGGCTGTATCGTCCAGCCTTTTCAATACAAGAGGCCAGGGTGACAATACCGATGGGATAGACACGCTCGATGTCCATGCCTTCCATGGATATGGCCTGGACTAATAGAATTTTTTTCATTTGATCACTCCAGTTTTATTTTAAATCAGATGAAGTCTAAATGGAAAATGGAAAGTTGAAAATTATGGTACAAATTCACAGAGTGAATTTGATTAGATTTGACCTATAAACATACTTCTAAGTGCTTTTGCGTGAGCTAAAGCATTCCGGAATTTTCAGCTTTGCATTAGATTCGTTCCCCAAAGTTATTCCAACTTTGGACTCACCATCATTTTGCATTTTCAATTTTCCATTGTATTATGCGTTACTCCAACAGGAGTAACGCATAATATTTGATCACCTCACCGCGCTCACTCAGGGTTTTCAAGGACTCTCCGGCCTTTTTTACAGTGGCGAAAACGTCAATACCCGAGCCTTCCATGGACGGGCGGGAGTGGGCGTGGTTGTTGCAGGGAGCAGTCAGGTCACAGTCTGGACAGATGCTGCAGGGGCCGGCCCAGAAAACAAAAGCTTTGTAGTAGCCAGCTTTAAAGGCAAGGGTTTCAGCCCTCAATGCCTTGCGCTGGAAATCGCCAGTGGGCGGCTCGCTTTTTAACAGGAGGGCTTTGCTGAAGCTGTTCACAAAAGCCTTCGTCTCATCTGCGCTCATTTCCTGATTGCTGCTGCAGTGCTTTTTGTCCCAGGAGCGGCAACCGAATTTGCATTTGTTTTTGGCAAAGGGAGCGACGACCACGTCCTTGGGGTCATAGGGCATCACTTTGTCAAAGCCAATGGCTTTGATGGGCTGCAGAATTTTCTGGACTGGTGTAATGGTCAGGCTGTCAAGTGTAGCGGACTCTCTGGCGGCAAAGATTACGGCTGTATCTGTCTGCAGAGGGATGAGCCCTGTGGTGGACAGACCGCTGTTTTTAAGGGCCTGATCGACCCATTTTGAGTCAAAGACTTTGCCGTTATAGGTATTGATGAACATATTGATATCCGAAAAGGCAGCCTTGATGTCCCAGTGATCCAGGAAAAAGTCGTGAATCAGCAGGATGCCATCCTCTGAGAGAAGCTGGGACGCGGTTTTTAAAATACCGCTGATTTCTTCTTCAGCATAGGCGTGGACGATGTTGGACAATATGACAAGATCATAGCTGCCCTCAAGCTGCCAGTCAGGCTCCAGAATATTCTGTTCATGGAACAGGACGCGGTTTTTAGTATCAAGAGGACTTTTTTCAACAAGCTTCCGGGTCTGTGGCAAGACCTGGCGGATATCCACCAGAGTGGCCTGGGCATCCTGGAACTTTTCAAGAAAGCCAAGGGCAAAAGCGCCGCTGCCTGCGCCGACATCCAGAATACGGGCGCCAGGCTTCAGGCTGTTTCCGAAGCATTCAAGAATCTCTGGAACCTTCAGCCTGACAATATTGTCCATAGCCGTGATATATTCCTCACGCCGGGCGTCCATTTCGACGTCACTGATGTTTTCAGGGGGGAAATGGACACGTCTGCCAGCTTCAAGGGCCGGCTTTAAGGTGTCCCAGTCGGCTTTGATCTCACGCCGCCACAGAATAGAATTCCCCTGATAAAGCGGCTTTCCTTTAATGAGATAGGTGCTTGAGAGCGTGGTGTTATACCAGATGTTTTCATAGCAGTCTACAAGATCCAGGGTTTTTAGCAGATGCAGATAGCGTGCCAGACTGGATTCGTTGCAGTTCAGAGCTTTTGCCAGTTCGGGAAGGGGTGTGCTGCCTTTCTCCAAAAGTTCAAAAAGGCCCATATCCAGGGCTGTAAAAAGTGATTCCGAATACCAGTAGGCAGTGGACAAATCTTCAAGATACTGCCCACCGGATGTGTTGGGGTCCCATTTAAGCGAGGCCATTGGTGACTCCTGCGTCTTCAAAGGTGAGCATGTCGTTCATGCACCGTGCGGCGCATTCCACGAGATGCATGGCCACCGCAGCACCGGTGCCCTCGCCAAGACGGAAATTAAGATTTAGAAGCGGATGCATTCCCAAAGTCTGCCACATCATCTGATGTCCTGGCTCCTCGGACTGGTGAGAAGCGATCATGTAGTCTGCGCAGGTGGGGCAGAGGCCTTTTGCAATTAGCGCGCCGGCAGTGGAGATAAAGCCGTCCACAACCACGGGCACCTTATTATAGGCTGCGCCAAGGATCATGCCGGCAATACCAGCGATATCATAGCCGCCGACCTTTGACAGCACGTCCAGAGCATCGTTTTTATCTGGATTGTTGAGCGCGATGGACTCGCGGATAATTTTAATTTTGTGCATGAGGCCGGCGTTGTTAAGGCCTGTGCCGCGTCCTGTAATGGAGGTCAGAGGATATTCACCCATAACCGCGAGAATGGCCGCGCTGGGGGTGGTGTTGCCAATACCCAGGTCACCGGTACCCAGAAGCTCGACACCCTCCTCCTGAATCACTTTTGCAGCGATATTGATGCCGGCTTCCAGGGCAGCGATTGCCTGTTCCCTGCTCATGGCTGGCCCTTTATGGAAGTTTTCACTGCCGTGAGCGATCTTAGCGTCGATGATGGCGCCCTTTTTTACCAGCTCGGGCATATCCTCTTTAACGCCCATGTCCACCAGCCGCACCTCTGCGCCGGAGGCCTTTCCCAAAACGTTGACGCCTGCGCCGCCAACGACGATATTGGCGACCATCTGCATGGTTACCTCCTGAGGAAAGGCAGAAACGCCCTCCTCAGCAATTCCGTGGTCAGCCGCCATGGTCAGAATCATTTTTTTATCCACACAGGGGTGGATGGTCCGTTTAATTCCAGCCAGCTGGACGCCGAGTGTCAGGACCTGTCCCAGACTCCAGGGCGGAATGGCAAGTGATTCCACATGTGCGCAGGCTTTGGATTCCCAATCGGGGTCCTTTGGTTCAATATTTTCGATAACTTCCTTTAAAGTTAATGCACTCATGATAAATACCTCATTATATGAATTTTGCAAATTTCAGGTGATCTTCAAGCTTAATTATAGCACTAATCTCAGCGGTAATGAGAAAGATTTACCTGATTTTCAGACCATGGTCAACAGATCAGGCAATACCGAAAAATTCAGCCGCGATATCCGCCGGGCATTTGCTTTTGCCGCAGGCAGCACAGCCATGGCTTTCGGGCTCAGCTTTCAGCTTGCTTTCCAGGTATTCCGGATCAAGGGCATTGGCGATCTGGGCTTTTTCATTCCGCGCGACCCGCGCCTTGGACATTGCCAGAGAGCGGTTCCACGCGTTGCCACCCCGTTTTAAAACATTGGCGGCATCCGCTGCGATTTTGGTCGTGCGGACACCCATGCGTACATCATCTTCGTTTGGCAGGCCCAGATGTTCTGCCGGGGTCAGATAGCAGAGGAAGTCTGCACCGTGCATGCCGGCAAAGGCACCGCCGATGGCCCCTGTGATATTATCGTAACCTGGAGCCACATCAGTGGCAAGGAAACCGAGAATATAGTAGGGAACACCGTAGCAGAGCTGCTTCTGGAGCTGCATAGTGGTTGCAATCTGGTTAAGCGGCACATGCCCCGGTCCTTCAATCATGACCTGTACACCGGCCTCCAGGGCGCGTTTAGTCAGCTCACCAGCAACAACCAGACCCTGTACCTGGGCAGCGTCCAGAGAGTCTGCATTGGCGCCTGGGCGGATGGCATCGCCGATGGATAATACAGTATCCGTAGCTTTGAGAATTTCGAGCAGGCGGTCAAAGTGCTCATACAGAGGATTTTCTTTTTCGTTGTGGAACATCCACGCAGTCAGGAAGGAGCCGCCGCGGCTGACAACATCGGTGACACGGCCGCTTTTTTTCAGAGCGTTTAAAACCGACCAGTTTAAAGCAGAGTGGATGGCCATGAAATCCATGCCCTCCTGGCATTGTTTTTCCACCGTGTCAAAAAGGTCATCCTCGGTCATTGCAACCATACTGCCGTGCTTCTCAATGGCTTCGACACTGGCCTGGTAAACAGGTACGCAGCCTGCCGCAATACCCGAGATTGCGAGGCTCTGTTTGCGCATAGCGTCAATATCGTCGCCGGTGGATAAATCCATAAAAGCATTGGCGCCGCATTCTTCCAGAATTTGTAGTTTCTTTGCTTCCATTTCCATATCATTACGGTCAGAGGATGTGCCCATAAGGCCGTTGACCTTTACATCCAGGCCGCCTCCGATACCGCAGATTTTATCGCGGCTGCGAAACTTGTTTTTGGGGATGACGATGTGGCCTTTGGCAATCCCTTCACGTACAAATTCCGGGGTAACGCCTTCAATCAGGGCGACTTTTTCCATTTCTTCTGTAATATGGCCTTTGCGGGCTTCTAACATCTGTGTCATTGTCTTGTCCTCCTTACTCTGCTCTCAAATATTTTTCAACAATCTTCATGGCGCAGTATTTACCGCACATGGTACATTCCGAAGTAAAGCTGGTGCTGCGTTCACGCCAGACGCGCTCAGCGGTTTCAGGGTCGATGGACAGCTTGAACTGTTCCTTCCAGTTCATGGCACGGCGGGCGACAGACATATCGAGATCCCACTTGACAGCCTGAGGATGTCCCTTGGCAACATCGCCGGCATGGGCGGCAATCCGAGAGGCCATGACGCCCTGATAGACATCATCGACGTTTGGCATACCAATATGCTCAGCCGGGGTGACATAGCAGAGGAAATCTGCGCCGGCATAAGCAGCAACAGCGCCGCCGATGGCAGAGGTAATATGGTCATAACCGGCAGCTGCGTCAGTCGGCAGACAGCCGAATACAAAGTAAGGAGCACCGTAACAGAGCTTCTTTTCAAGCTGTACAGTTGTGGCGATTTCATCGAGCGGTACGTGGCCAGGCCCTTTAACCATAACCTGTACGCCGGCTTCTCTGGCGCGTCTGACCAGACCGCCGAGGATGACCAGCTCCTCAACCTGAGCATGATCGAGTGAGTCGGCAATACAGCCCGGGCGCATACCGTCCGCAAAACTCAGCACAACATCGTGTTTTTTACAGATTTCAATGAGGCGGTCAAATTCAGTATATAAAGGATTCTCGGTATTGTGATAGAGCATCCAGCCGATAAGGTGAGAGCCGCCGTAGCTCACAAGGGGATCAATGCGGCCTTCATCCTTAGCGCGGTGAATAACTGAAAGAGTGGTTCCAGGATGCAGCGCAATGAAAGCGACGCCCTGTGACGCCTGTTTTTCAATCATGTCGAATAGATCGTCCGGCGTCATATCCAGCGCGGTGCCATATTTCGCTTCTGCGGCAGACAGGGTTTCATACATGGGCAGTGTGCCTACCGGACGGTCAACAGTAGACAGCACCTTTTCGCGCATTTCCTCAATGGGCCCTCGGACAGAGAGATCCATAAGGGTATCCGCATGAGCCTTGACCGCTGCGTCGATTTTTGCCATTTCACCATCGATGGTATCATCTGCTTCATACATTCCCACACTGGCGCTGACCTTGGTAAACAATCCTTTTCCCACAGCTACCGGATGAATATTTTCTCTTGAGCTGTGCAAGATTACGATTTCCCCTTTAGCGACACCTTCGCAGATAAATTCTGGGGTAACGCCTTCTTTTTCAGCAACGTACTGCATTTCCGCGGTAATCTCACCGCGTTTCGCTTTTTCCAACAAAGTCATGGTTTTTAAATCCTCCTAAAACAAAAAAATTTGGTGGAATGGCGTTTTTATTTTGCCGTCCTCAGCGTGCTGCTTCGGTGTTCTGTGAACACCTTTGTCGTATGCTGAAGTGAAAATAAAAAATCGCCTTAAAGCAAGCTTTGGCGATTTTTTCCTTTTCATTTCAGCGCACGACTGTTTACTGTCACGAAAAAAATGGTAAAATCCATAGCTGCTTTACCAGCTATGAACTTTACCATCGTTCATACGCGTTAAGAATCATAGGCAGGTCTCCTGACTTACGGATTAACATAAACCGACGCCTTCCCTTTCAGTGGCATTTGCCGGTCACTACCGCTTACAGTGATGGGTTCGCTCAGGACTTTCACCTGATTCCCTATTCTCCCCTTACGGGGCACCATATCATTCATAAATATTAACTTGGTCTTTATTATAACGGCATTTTTTTCTTTTTGCAAGCGTTGTCTGCAATTTTTTATGTACTATAAAAAAACCATTTCAAGAAAAGTCCATAGGGAGTTGCCCTCAAGGGGCTTTGCG
>CAUEUD010000138.1 GCA_959020865.1 Eubacterium limosum
ATCAGAATCCAAGGGATTTGGAGCTTTACCTTCACGCTTATGAAAAGCCCTACTGTGATAAATCGCAGGTTGAGTATTGTATGCTGGTGTGCCAGGAGCATGGGATGTCTGTAGATAAAAAAATGGCTGAGGTTGCGGTACTCTCGACAACCAGCGTCTGGAGCCAACTCTATTTTAATGCGAAGCTGCTGTCTTCGCCTGTGGATCTGGATGAGATACGGGACACAACAGATATTTTAAGATGGTGCTATCTGGGCTTTACCAGAGAAGAAGTCCTTGAAAAAATAAAAGAGGCAAAGCAGCTTCTGGAAACTATACCGATACAGGGAATCCCGTTATTGGGATAGATAAATTAAAAAACGTCATCTCAATCACTGCGGAGATGACGTTTTTGTTTACTGTTTTTCTAAAATGCGGATATTCATAATGGGCAGAGAGGCGAGCAGGGTCTCCGCCTGTTTAATTTTATCAATGATAAAGTCTGGTTCAAAACCCAGATAAGACCATCTCATGATATCGATGGAATCCATGATATCCCGGTGAGTGAAGTGGTCTCTGTAGGGAACATCCTCGTTGGTATACAGTTGGCCCCATGAGGAGGAGGTGGACAGAACCGCGATATCAATTTTTTTGCGGTCGATGGGATAATGATAAAAATCCAGAATTTTAACGCAGTTTTCCACAAGATCAGAGTCGTAGTAGGATTGCTGATAAACCTC
This sequence comes from Eubacterium limosum, assembly GCA_959020865.1. GTDB lineage: Bacteria > Bacillota > Clostridia > Eubacteriales > Eubacteriaceae > Eubacterium > Eubacterium limosum_B. The sequence continues at coordinate 720 of CAUEUD010000138.1, forward strand.
GACATAGAAGTTGAAATCCCATTCGTTATCATAGATTTCCCTCAGACTAAAGCGGTAGAGAGCTAAAAGACGAAGAAGCGGATCCTCAAATGTCATATCAGCTGTCAGTTTGTTAAAAGCTGCTTCTGCCTTCTGGTGAAATTCGTCAACAATATGGTGGGCAATGTCATATTTCCCATTGAAATGGTAATAAGCCAATGCGTGGTTAATGCCGGCTTCCCTTGCAATATTACGGATTGTTGTTTTTTTAAATCCAATTTCATAAAATGATTTTTTGGCAAGGTTGAAAATCTTATCGCGGGTTTCCTTGCTTTTTTTATATTCCATTGTTTCCTCTTTTCATGATATTGTTCAATAATTGTGTTGCTGTGCTTATTTTATCACATTTCTCAAAACTTTTACAACATAAAAATTAACCCGTTTAAAAAAGTATTGACACAATCGTAAAATCATGATATCCTACAGTTACAAAATTAACCGGTTTAAATTTTTAGAATGAAAAAACGAGGAGAGAGAACGTTGAAGAAATTTAGTCATTATGTTTCGAAGGAAGATATCGAACGCATCCACGAAGAGTCACTAAGAATTTTAAAAGAGGTCGGCGTACGTTTTGAGCATCCAAAAGCTCTGGAATTATTCAAAGAGCATGGTGCAGAGATTGAGGGGGACATTGTTTTTATAAGCGAAGATTTGGTGAATCAGGCCGTAGCGCAGTGTCCAGAGACATTTGAGCTGTATTCGACAAAGGGGTCTGTCACCATTGGCGACGGCAGCCGCGTTAATATGCCTGCCTGTGGCGCAGTATATGTCGAGGACCATAATTCCATTCGCCGTATGCGCAATGAGGATACCATCAATATTTTCAAACTGGCGTCTACCAGTCCGGCAACAGATTATAATTACATGGACTATTTTGCGGATACTACTAATTTTACAAAAGAACAGAAAATTTTCTCGAATGTTGGGATGCTGTTAAAATATAGCCCGCAGATCGCCTGCTTTGACCCGGATACCTTTTCAGTACCGCATGAGGAGCTTTTTGACACAACGGTAAAAAGCCTTAAAATTATCAAGGCCTTTGAAGGAGTAGAGGAACAGGAGCGCTATGTTAATTCCTTCTGTGTCAATTCCTTATCGCCGCTTTGCTATGATTTTGCACCTATTGAAAAGATGTTGGCCTTCTGTGCTGAAAAGCAGCCAATCTGGTTTACACCCTGCGCGATGCCGGCTTTAACCTCACCGCCATCTGTTTTTGCAACGGTAAGCCTGACCAACGCAGAAATACTGGCGGGCTTAACGCTGGCACAGCTTGCCTGTCCGGGAGTGCCGGTCATTTACGGAAATACCTCAGCCTCCACTGATTTGAGAAGTATTCTTTTGAGCATCGGATCACCGGAAACCGCTTTAATGGTCTACGCGGCTGTAGCCATGACAGACTATTATAAAATGCCATGCCGCAGCGGCGGAAGCCTGAGCGACGCAAAGGATCTGGACTACCAGGCCGGCGCGGAATCTATGCTGGTGTTAAACGCGACCTATGAATCCGGCGTTGACCTGATCCTTCACGCCTGCGGTATTATGGGCTCTTTTAATATCTTCAGCTACGAAAAATATGTGCTGGATGAAGACACCTTGCTCTACGCAAGACGAATGGCCGCTGGAATTGATACCTCCGAAGAAAAAGGCTGCTTTGATTTGATCAGGAAAATCGGCCCGCGCGGCTCTTACTTAAAGGGCAGAACGCCAAAGATGTACCGCGAAGAATTTGTTATGCCAAAATTCTTTAACAAGCAAGACCCTAACGTATGGCAGAACGAAGGACGGCACTCCTTAAAAGAAGTGGCTGAAAATGTAGTAAAGGAAAGAATTGCCTCTTATCAGCCGCCGGAAATCACAAAAGAGCAAAACGATATTGTAGCACCGTATATTCCTGAAGAATATCGGGAAAGCATTTAGAAAATTAGGAGAAAAAAATGGATAGCACTACTAAAAACTCGAAAGTTAAAAAGTATGTGGCACTTTTTGCATTGATTCTTGCGGGAAGTACAATTTATGAACTTCCCTATTTGAGCTATAATTATTATGACGTGATTCTGGAGGCCATGAATATTTCAAATTCCCAGCTAGGTCTGCTGATGAGTATTTTTGGTTTCATCTCAATGATTGGTTACTTTCCTGGCGGTTACCTGGCTGACCGCCTGTCTGCCAGAAAGCTGATTGCCTTCTCACTGGTGGGAACAGGCGCTCTTGGACTGCTATTGTCAACGTATCCGTCTTACCCTGTGCTTGTTTTTATTTATGTCATGTACGGTGTTCTTTCATCATTGACCTTCTGGGCTGCTATGCTGAAGGCCACAAGACAGCTGGGCGACAGCAGCGAGCAGGGAAGACTGTTTGGAATGCGCGAAAGCGGAACGGGTATTATGCCAGTGCTCTATGGGATGGTGATACTGTTCATCTTTAACACCACCGGGGCCAACTATCTGGCGCTGCGCTGGGTTATTATCGGCTATGCGATTTTAGCCATCATTGGAGGTGTTTTTGCATGGTTTGGCCTGAATGATAATAAACCGACGGATAACCCGGAAGAAAAAACAGGAGCATCTGTCAAGGATCTTGTCAAGGTTGTTAAAATGCCGAAGCTCTGGCTTTTGTCCATTGTTGTCTTTTCTGTCTGTTCCATTTATGCGTCTTACTCTTATTTAACCCCCTATTTAACAGAATTTTTTGGACTGTCAGCCTCGACAGCCGCATTTCTTGGAATTCTGCGTATTTATGGAATGGCGATTGTCGGAGGTCTCATCAGTGGGTTTATTGCGGATAAGATCGGTTCAAACATTAAGGTGATCTTTTTCACCTCCGTTATCCCGGTTATCTGCTATGCTGCGTATATGATCATTCCGAATAATCCCCAGTATCTTGGCGTATTTATCGCTTTTATGCTGGCAACAGGACTTTCAATGTTCATGCTCAGAGGGATCTACTTTGCAGCCATTGATGAACTGAAAATTCCGCTGTCCTACAGCGGTACAGCAATGGGCTTTGTCTCTCTGGTCGGCTTCATTCCAGAAGCTTATATTTATAGCCTGATCGGTAACTGGATGGATAAATATCCTGGAATTGGCGGATATCAGCATATCTTTGTGTACATGATTGTGGTGACCGCCATTGGGTTAGTAGCGGCTGGCGTTTTGTTCAGACAAATTCGGAAAAGTAAAGAACAGACAGCGGAAGTGGAGTAAGCAATAAAAAGACCTTTCAATGCTTAGAATAGAGGCGCTCATATGAAATACAGACAAATTCGGTGGGGTGTTTTTTTGCCGCCGGCCATATTGTTTATTGGATGTATCCTTTGGAATCTTTGTGACGGGGCGGGTTTTTCCGCTCTGGCCACAGCTTTTTATGACTGGATTCTTAATTATTTCGGCTGGGCGTTTCTGCTGACAGCTGTGGTTTCCCTTGGTGTCTGCGTATGGATTTATTTTTCGCCGCTGGGCAGGGTTAGAATTGGCGGTCCCACGGCTAAACCAAAACTTACGAACTGGAACTGGTTCACAGTAACGCTCGGGACGACCATTGCAGCAGGGATTGTATTCTGGGGAGCGGCTGAACCGGTACAGCATATTCTGTACCCTCCAGAATCAAGCGGTATCACTGCAATGACCGCAGAGTCGGCCCGTTTTGCCATGGCGGCGATTTACAGGCACTGGACGGTGCTGCCCTACGCCATGTATACCCTGCTGGCGGTGATGTTCGCCTATGGCTGCTATAATATGAAGGCTTCTTTTTCCATTGGGTCGATGATGGCGCCATTGATTTCTGAAAAGCGCCGGGGAAGGATAAACGGACTCATTGATGTGGTCTGTGTTTTTTCACTGGTGACAGGTCTTTCAGCGTCCCTTGGCATTGGAACCTTAAGCATTAACAGTGGTTTGGGCAGGCTTTTTGGTTTGCCGTCTAACCCGGCGGTCTGGCTTGTGATTATTGTCCTTGTAGGCGGGATTTCTGTTATCTCGGCCATTTCAGGTATAAAAAAAGGGATTACACTTTTATCAAATATCAATGTTGGAATATACATTTTTATTCTTTTGTTTATCCTGTGCTTTGGCGGGACGCTCTTTATTGTATCCTTTGGGATTGAAGGAGCAGGGGAGTTTTTAGATACTTTTTTCTCCGGCGCACTCTTTACGGGTGTCTTGGAGCATGATCCCTGGACTAAGAACTGGACCATGTACTATTTTGGTAACTGGATGGCCTGGACGCCTATCACGGCTGTGTTTCTCGGGCAGATCAGCTATGGAAGAACTATCCGGGAGATCATAAAAATGAATCTGCTTCTTACGGCACTGTTCAGTGTCTTGTGGTTTATGATTATCTCCGGCGCAACGGTAAATATTCTGTTTAACACGCCGGGATGTGGATGTGGATTGGTGGAGGCCTACCAGCTGGGTTATGAGAATGTTATTTACCAGCTTTTCAAAAATCTGCCAATGGCGGAGCTCATGGTCCCGGTTTATCTTGCGGCAGTATTGATCTCCTTTGTGACTGCGGCGGATTCTTCGACGGTTGCCATTACCAATCTGTGCTGCCGCCAGTTAGAAAGCGAAACAGTGGACAGTCCGGCATACCTCAAGGTTGTGTGGGGCGTCATTGTCGGTATCGTTACATGGATTATGATGGGGATCGGTGACGGGCTGACAGGAATAAAAATGCTGTCCAATATCGGCGGTCTGGCAGCAATGTTTCTGATCATCGGCGTTATTGCCAGTGCGGTGGTTTTAATAAGGAAAACGAAATAAAAAAGGGACTGCTGTACTATGATTTTAATCAACGGACAGCAGTCCCTTTTTTATTCGGTCAGAGTTTCCTCTTTTTTGGTTTTTTGCCCTTTTCAGGTAAGGTAAAATCCCCAGGTTCAAAATCTGGTGTGGGGTCTTTTTCTTTTTCGATGATCTGCGCCCGTGTCAGGCTGCCAAAATCCTTTTTCATCCATTTATACAGAGATACAACACAGAGGATGAGCGTTACAGACACCGGGAGCGCGGATATAATAATGGCCGATTTCAGAGAATCCAACGGCGCTTTTGCAAACATGAGGCACAGCGGAATCACGGAAATGACAATGGCCCAGAACAGTTTGAGATGGTTCGGTGGGATTTCGTCATCCTTGATATTTTTGATGGAAGCCGCGGACAGAGTAAAGACAGCGGAATCCAGAGTCGTGATGAGCAGCAAGGTGCCGGTGAAGAACCATACAAGCAGGAGGATCTTGCCGAGCGGCAGGGCTGCGATAACCGTTGAAATAACCTGTTCCGGACTCTGGCTCTGGAGGATTTCGACAAAGTTAAAGGAACCGGTAAGCTGCAGATGGAGTCCGTAGTTGGATAATACACCAAAGAACAGAAGTGTGCTGAGCATGCCTGCACCGGTGATGCACAGGATAACCTCTTTGATGGTGCGCCCCTTGGAGATTTTGGCAATGAAAATCCACATCCAGGGCGCCAGGGTAATCCACCAGGCCCAGTAAAAAACGGTCCAGTCTGCCGTAAAACCGGTCTTGATGATGGGTTCAGTTTCAGTGATCATGGGCACAAAGTTGGTGAGCATCATGCCAAAGCTCTTGATGGTATTTTCAAGCTGGAATTGAGGCCCGCCGAAAATAAAGACATAGGCCAGTAAAAAGAAACAGAGGTAAATGGTGGCGTCTGAACAGAATTTCATTCCTTTTTCAAGCCCTGCGTAGGAACTGGCAGTAAAGAATACAGTGAGCGCAATCACCATGACGACCTGCATGATAAAATTATCGGGTGTGCCGAGACTGGTGTGCAGGTTGTTGATCAGCATTGGAACTCCTGTTCCAAAGGTTAAAATGATACCTGAAACGATTCCAAAAATAAAAATGATGTTGATGATCTTATTCCAGATTGGCCGGCCGCCGGTCACACCTTCACAGCCGTTTGCCAGTGAGAGGCCCTCCTGTCTGCGGACATAAAAACGGTAGGCCAGAGGAACGGTGCCGATGGCGTAAATTCCCCAGGCGGGAACGCCCCAGTGGAAAAAGTTGTAGGATACAGCCACCTGTGCGGCGGCGATGCTCTCGGGCGTGATACCCGCGGGCGGGGTGATGTAGTAATAGACCCATTCGAGAACAGACCAGTACAGCAGTCCAGCGCCCATGGTGGCACAGAAGATCATGGCAATCCAGCTGAAAGTTTTGTACTCCGGCTTATCTTTGCCAAGCTTGATGTTCCCAAATTTGGAAAAAGCCACGGCAAAATTAAAGACGAAGATGCCGATAGTAACCACAATAAAGTAAACACCTATCTTGCTTGTAATGAAAATTCGAATTTTATTCAGAATTTCCGTCGCGGATGTGGGCATCAGTATGATATACACACTGAAGACGGCAACCAGTGCCAGAGTGATAATGATTGCCCATTTATCAATTTTATATCTTTTCATGGGTCAAGTCTCCCTAAAAATGTAACGCTAAATTTTCAACAAGCCCGTATAAGTATAGGGTAGTAATAGTTTACTATACTTTAAATATTTTGTCCAATTTGGCTTAAGATAGAACTTATAAAAAAATCCCGGATGCAGTGTAAAGCATCCGGGATTGCTGTTTTTAAAATCGTTGACCACAAACTATTTAGATTGAGGTTTATACTTTATAATTTTTTTCATAATAGCGTTCAAGCATTTTGAAGCAGCTGATGATAATAATTGCATATACCAGGCAGGTTGGCAGTGCCATGATGATTGACAGGGTCTGTAGTTCCGCAAGCGAGCCGCCAAACACCATGAGTACCATAGGAATTGCCGCCATACAGAAGGCCCAGAAAATCGTAAGCCGTTTGCTCGGCCGCTCCCCAAGCTGAATCTTTTTAGACGAAACCATGGCCAGAGTATACGCCGCTGAATCAAAGTTGGTCGCCATCGAAATAATGGACGTAATCAGGATAGCCACCACAAATATGGTTCCGATGGGCAGCTTGCTGAAAACATCGACAACCGTAGCCGGGCCGCCCATTTCCGTTACGCCTTTAACCACGTCATAAGCGCCGCTGAGCTGTTGATCCATGAAGAAATTCCCAAAAATGGAGAAAAACACAAAGGACCCCAGAAAGCCGTAACCCAAGCCGCCGAAAATAACCTGTTTGATGGTTCTGCCTTTAGAAATTTTAGCAATAAACAGCCCCATGAAGATTGAATAGGACATCCACCAGGCCCAGTAAAAAACAATCCACTTTTCAGGATGCCCACTGTTATTAACCGGGTCCATATAGGTGCTCATGTGAATAAATTCCTGAAGCATGATCCCTAAAGAGGTCGTCTGCATCTTTATGATAAAGGTGGTGTTGCCAAGAATAAATAGTATGACAACCGTTGCCAGCATCAGGAAAATATTAATGTCACTCAGGATTTTAATGCCGCGTTTGATTCCCTTGTAGGCACTGATGGTAAAAATACAGGTAACCAAAACCATTACTGCAAACCGCAGTACCGGTGTGTCCTCAATGCCAAAAAGCTTATTGAGACAGGCCGAAACCAGAGGTGATCCAATGCCAAGGGCTGTCCCTACACCACCTAAAAGACCAAAGATAAAGAAAATGTTGATAACCTTCCCCAAAGGTCCATCGACGCGATCTCCGAGAATTTCCCGACAGACATTGGCGACATCAAATTTTTCCTGTTTTAAATTAAAATGTACAAAGGCAAAGGCAACGGCCGGTATCAAATAGACACTCCACGCAGAAATTCCCCAATGGAAAAGCGGTAACGTCGCCGCATATTCCGCCGCTCTGGCACTTAAAGCGTCGACACCGTACGGCGGTTCCATATAGTGAAAGACCCATTCGATACTGCCCCAATAAAGAAATCCAGCTGCCATAGACGCACAAAACATCATCGAAGCCCATGAAAATTCACTGTATTCCTTTTCACCTTCACCCAGTTTAATATTTCTAAACTTGCTCGTTCCTAAAACAATGCACAGGATAATCGAAATAAAAACGATCCATACATAAACAAATCCGAGATTTGTCGCAATAAACGCATTAACGCTGTTGATCAGCCACCGGCTCCAGTCCGGACTGATAAATAAACAGGCGCACACAATAACGACAAAAGCCAGCACTACACCGATCATTGTTTTATCAATATTTTTTCGATTGTTGCCTTCCATAATCTACCCCTCTCTTTCATTAAGGAGCCTGTTTTTGCAGGCTCCTTTTTTGGTAATGCTTTTTTAGCTTTCAACCGCCTCTGTATTTTTAGCATTTTGCTTCTTCATGTAAATCTGAGTTGCAATACAGCCGCCGATGGCGATCACCGCGCTGACGGTCAGACAAATGAAAATGTAGGTGTAGCCCTTGAGCGCATAATTGTCGATAAAGCTCCCGAACAGCTGGTGCATAAAGCTTTCCGGCAGGAATCCGATAACGGACAGAAGGCCGGAGGCGGCCCCGAAAATGTGAGCCGGCACATGGGTTTCAGTTAAAACAGAGGACGCAACCCCGTAAGCGCCGTTGGCCAGGAAGCCCAGCACCAGAGTGATCACGATGGCCACCATCATAAAGCCTGCCGTCTGGGGTAAAATCAGATAAGCGAAACAGCAGACCGCGCAGGCTGCCATGACCACCAAAATAGTTTTGGAGGGAGAATTTACCTTTTTGGCAATCCCGCCCAGCAGCGGAGCGGAGATAATGGCAATCCCATAGTAACGGATCATCCCGACAATACTGACTAAGGTCAGCGGGGCTAAAAACGCGTCTGTGAGGTATGGGGTGGTGTAGTTCATCCCCATATAAACGATCATGACAAAGAACAGCGTGCCGCTGGCCAGCCAGACGCCCGGATGCTTGAGTGCCTCAATGAATTCATTGATATTGAACTTTTTGTCGGGGTCATTGCTGACTTCATCTTTAAATCTTGGAATCGCAAAGATTGAGATAATGCCTAATACTAAAATGACGGACGCCAGGAAGATTAAAGAGACGCTGACGCCAACCCGGTAATCCGGCATGGCGTTGAAAACAGCCAGGGTCACAGCGTTGATCGCCAGGCCGCCAAGACCGTAGAGCGCGTAGCTCACACCGACAACTGCCGGGTAATCGGCTTCGGCCGC
>CAUEUD010000139.1 GCA_959020865.1 Eubacterium limosum
CCCTCATTGCCTTTATTCAGACATTTCCGGCATTATTGGCTTTTGAGGTTGTCTATAAGATGCTCTGCTCAGTTCTGCTGAAACCGCTGCTGTCATTTATCATGCAGATTTTTTTGAACCTCAGCGGCTACAGTCTGGCCTTTAACGAGCGAATTCTTAATTTTTTTACCAATATTCCCGGAGTCATTACCCTCATCATCATGCTGGCGCTGGGCGCACTTATGGTTTATTATGAGTTTTCTGTCATCATCTTAATGCTCTACCACATGCTTCATAAAAATCCAATCCGCCTCGGCACTGCCATGAAGATGGCTTTAACGACCTATAAAAGCCTTAAAAATTTTGGCTCGATTGGTTTTACAGCCTACGCGCTGGGGCTCCTGCCGCTGATCCATATCGGCTTACGCCCGTCGCTGCTGCCGCAGACCCGGATTCCCAATTTTATTACCGGGGAGCTTTCAAAAACCCTGATGGGAAATATCGGTGTTTATCTGTTTTACGCGGTTATATTTGTACTTTTTGTTATTCTGCTTTTCGTGCTGCCCGCCATGGTTCTGGACCGCGTTTCATTCATGAAAGCTTCACGGCGAAGCTTCGGGATTTTAAAAAGAGGGCGTCTGGCTTGTGCTTTAGTGCTTGGCGTCTACGTGGTTTTATGGATTGTTTTATTTAACTTTCCAGGGTTTGTACCCACTTATTTCCCCGGTATCTCCGGCAACGGCCCTTTCACTGTTTTCCTGAGCCTCTTTTCAGGAAATATGTTTGCGCCGCTTATGGGCTTTCTGCTGGTAGGCCTGCTGCGCATCACCCTTATGCTTTTGCTGTTAACGATCCTGACTGCGGGCTACAGTGGGCTCGATGGCCGGGTAAATATTGATGAGGAAGCTCTTCCCCATATCGATGAAAAGCTTGGCCGCACGAGGGAAAAAGTCTTGAGCTTTTTTCACATTTCACGCCATACGGCCAAAAGCGCCTGGACACATATCAAAGCCCATCCCTTTTTCATCAAACACCAGAAGCCCATTGCTCTGGGCGTTGTTATTCTGGCTGCCGTAGGCATGTTCAGTCTCTTTTATAACCCACCCGCTTTGCACAGCCCCATCGTCATCGGGCATCGCGGAAGCTCGGAGGGCGTGGAAAACACCCTCGGCTCCATCCAGGGGGGGATTGATCAGGGCGCTGACTACGCGGAGATTGACATTCTTTTATCCAAGGACAATGTGCCAATGGTCATCCACGACAGTAATCTTCAGCGTCTTTCCGGCGAAAATGTCAACGTCTATGACCTGACCGCTAAGGAGCTCGGTGAACTGACCTTGTCTCAAAATGACGCTGAGGGAAAGATATCAACCCTCGAAGAAGTGATCAAGGCCACAAAAGGACAGATTAAGCTGCTCATTGAGTTGAAAACTCACGGACACGAAACCGCTGACGTTGCCGCTGAAACCGCCAAGGTCGTTGAAGCGCAGAATGATGAAAAAAATTGTATGTTCATGTCCCTGGACTACAGCCTGGTGGAACAGCTAAAAACCCTGCACCCCGAATATACTGTTGGCTACTGTGTCTACGGCAATCTGGGCAAGGCAGACACAAGGCGGCTGGTCAATATGGATATCGACTTCCTTACGGTTGAGGAGAATATGGTCACAAAAAGCCTGATCAGCAAAGCCAGAAAAGCATGGCTCCCGGTCTATGTCTGGACGGTGGACGATCCCAAGGCCATGCAGCAGTATCTCGACCTCGGGGTGCTCGGCCTGATTACCGATAAACCCGCCGCAGGCCGTGAGGTTATTGACCAACAAAACCCATGAAGCCAGTCGATGTTTGAAGCTGTTTGAAATGGGTATTTCTATTTTAATAATTACTAATCATTATAAAATAGAAGGAGATAACTGATATGTTTGATTTAACAGATAAAGTAGCGGTCGTCACCGGTGCCTCCAGCGGGTTAGGCGCGGATTCCGCAAGAGCATATGCGCAAAACGGAGCAAATGTTGTGCTGCTCGCCAGAAGAAAAGAAAAACTGGAGCAGGTGGCCGCCGAAATTTCTGAAATGGGCCGAAAAGTTTTGGTCATTTCCTGCGATGTGACTGACGAAGAATGTGTTAAAAAAGCCGTTGAAGAAATAATTGAAAAATTTGGCAGAATTGATATTCTGCTCAACAACGCCGGCGTCGCTGTCCGCGGCGGTGTGGATACCCTGACCGTAGAAGACTGGGACCACGCCATGGATGTCAATGTCAAGGGGATGTTTATTATGAGCAAATATGTCGTCCCGCATATGAAAGAACAAAATTACGGAAAAATCGTTAATATCAGCTCTGTCAACGCGCTGATCGGGGACAAGGCCGATATGTTTATCCGCCACTCCTACAACGCCTCCAAAAGCGCGGTTCTTGGCCTGACAATCGGGATGGCGGCCTCCTATGGACAGTTTAATATCACCGTCAACGCCGTGTGCCCAGGGCTTTTTGAATCTGAAATGACAAAGGACACGCTTTTTAAGTCTGAGGCCTTCCTTCAGGGGTACAGTGCTCAATGTCCTATGAGTCGACCTGGAAAACGCGGCGAGGTCAGCGGTCCGGTACTTTTCTTTTCCAGTGATGCTTCCAGCTATGTCACTGGCCAGCACATTGTCGTAGACGGTGGCACTTCAATCGTCTGACAAATGAATTTACGCCCTGTCATCTCTCCTCCGCACTGCCGCGCGTGGTGGGATGACAGGGCTTTTTATTTTACAGCCCAAAAACGCGGCGGGCTTCCTGCATATTTGCAATGACATTCACACCAAAGGGACAGCGTTTCAGGCAGCTTCCGCATTCAGTACAGTCTGAGGCGTGCACCGCCAGCGCTTTATAATGCTCAGCTGTGGCCCCCGGTATTCGGCCTCCATGCTGTCGCGCAACATCCAGATATTTTGTCACTGCCGCCACATCAATCCCTGAGGGGCAAGGCTGGCAGTGATTGCAGTACATACATTGCCCCTGCATCTGAAAGCTCGGCGCTTCGGCAATAGCGCTGTAGTCCCTTTCCGCCTCAGAGCTCTGGCAGTAGGCTGCCGCCTCGTCAATTTCATGAAGGGTGGAAAGGCCAGGCAGCACAGACACAACTCCGGGGCGGTCCAGCGCGTAGTGATAGCACTGCGCCGGTGTCATAGCTTTGCCAAAGGGTGAGCTTTCCGCTGACAGCAGCCGCCCGGCAGCCAAGGCTTTCATGACAGTAATGCCAATTCCTAGGGCCTCACAGCGCTGATACAGAGCGCTTCTGGCCGGAGCGATACCCAGCGCCCTTTCATCCACCGATACGCCTCTAAATTCCATGATGTCCTCAACCTCCCTCTGTCCGTGGTCCAGATCATAGGCTGGGTTGAGGCTGAACATGAGCATCTCGTACAAGCCGGTCTCCACCTGTTTCATGGCAGTAACAGCATTGTGTGAGCTAAACCCGAGTTTTCGGATGACGCCCTGACGCTTTAAATCCAGGGCATACTCCAATATGCCGCTTTTTTCTACTGATTCACAATCCTTTTCCGAATCCAGGAAATGAATCATTCCAAAATCCACATAATCCTGCTTTAGCCGGTCCAGCATGTCCTCAAAGGAACGCTTCACCTCTTCCAGGTTCCTGCTGCGGATATACTGCCCATCAGCACCGCACACAGTACATAAATGCCCCTGTATCAGCATTTTGCCAGGGTGCGTCCTTATCGCCTCGCCGATCGCATCTCTTATTTCCGGCTGGGGCATGTAAAGATCCAGCAGGTTAACGCCAAGATCCATAGCGTGGTGGACCATCTCAATGATTTTCTCCCCGGGAATTCCCTCCAGATAGACGCCTCCAAAGCCAATCACACTGACCGGTGTCTCGACACCCTTTATTCTGCGATATTCCATAGCAATTGCTCCTTTCCCCATTTAACCGTATTATATCACCCTTTCTTCCCACATAACAGATGTAAAATTGCGTCGGCGAAAACGTTTTTTTCTTGACCCCGATCCCTCCTCAGACTTACAATAAAAGCAGCCCACCAAAGGAGTTCTTTATGATTAATTATAAAACCAGTATTTTCAATGATGTGCTGGGGCCTGTGATGACGGGACCTTCCAGCTCTCACACAGCCGGCCCAGGCCGTATCGGATACTTTGCCGGCTGTCTGATGCCGGATTTTAAAACCGTTCAGCTGATTTTTCCCAAAAACAGTTCGTATGCCACCACCTATAAAGGTCAAAAATCAGATATTGCCTTTGCCGCTGGCCTTCTTGGCCTGCCGCTAAACCATCCTGACTTTAAAAACAGCCTCCGCTGCCTTAAAGAAAAAAACATTGCCTTTGAGATCCGCCTGACCGACACAGCCTGCGAACACCCTAACACCTGTGACCTTGTTCTTGCCGGTCCTTCCGGCCGCCTCTGCGTCACTTCTCTTTCCACAGGCGGCGGAATGTTCTGCATAACTGCCCTCAACGGCACCCCTGTCAACTTCAACGGTGATACTCCCGTACTCACAGGCTTTTACACCGCAGCATCACAGACCGCCTTCAAAAGCTTTCTGGAGACGCTGCCCCCAGCCATTGCTGACACCAAAGGCCTGATCTGCGGCAACGGTTTTTATGCGCTGCCGCTGAAAACATCCACTTCGCCCGCTGAAATTGAAAGACTCATAAAAACAGCGCCGGAATCACTCCGCTATACTCCCGCCATCCTTCCTGTACCTACGCCCGTGCAAGAAGAGCTGCCTTTCAGCACCGCTGGCGCGCTCACCGCTTTTTTAGAAAAAAATCCCATGCCACTCTGGCAGACCGCAGTTGAATATGAAGCCGCCAGAAGCGGATGGTCTGCGGAGAAAGTGCTGAGCTATTCCAAAATGCTCGTAAAAACCATGCAGCAATCCATAGGCTTTGGTTTACAGGACGCTTCAAATGGCGAAAGCCTTACAAACCGTTCGGCCCGGTCAATGGCTGCGGCCGCTTCTGCCGGCAGGCTTCTTTCCGCCAGTCCTTATCAAAGCGGAGCAGTCTACAGCACTGCAGTCATGGAGGCCAGCAACGCCATGGGCGTCGTGGTCGCCGGACCTACGGCAGGCTCCTGCGGCGTGCTTCCCGGGGTGCTCTTCGCACTGCTCCAGGAAACAGGAATACCCGCTTCTTTTTCCCCGGCTTTACCCGAAAGGCATTTAGAACAGGCTGCAAAGGCCTTACTGTGCGCTGGCATCATCGGTGTATTTATCGCAGAGCAGGCCACCTTTGCCGCCGAGCTTTGCGGCTGCCAGGCAGAGAACGGCGCTGCCAGCGCCATGGCCGCAGCGATGGCGGTCTCCTTCGTGAACAATGACCCGCTCTTATCTCTGCGCGCTGCCTCCACCGCTCTGCAGAATATCCTGGGACTGATCTGTGATCCGGTTGCCTGCAGAGTTGAAATCCCCTGTATCAGCCGGAACGCCATGGCGGTTTCCAATGCTCTGACCAGCGCGGAAATGACGCTCGGCGGCTACGATTCCCAGATACCTCTCGACCAAACCATCGAGACAATGTACCGCGTGGGACGCCAGCTCCCACCTGAGCTGCGCTGCACTGGAAACGGCGGACTCTGCCTTACTCCGGCTGCTCTTGCGATGGCAAAAAACTCGGGACAGCCGCACGAATGAATCCTTTTACCGCTTAAATAAACTCACGTTTTTTTTAAATTGTGCTATAATGATAAAAAGCCTAAAATGAAGAGGAACAGCCATGATAAAAATTGCCATCTGCGACGATCAGCCCGATGAGCTGGCTGAGCTGGCCGCCATTATAAAAAATTACTGTAAAAGCAGACAAAAGACGATCTCGCTGGACTGCTTCCAGTCCAGCCGTGCCCTGCTGGATACCGTGGAGGATCAAAACCACTTTGATATTCTGATTCTAGATATTATTCTGCCAGATATGGATGGCATCGCCTTGGCCAAGGCGCTCCGGGCGGTCGATGATGAGAGCACGATCATCTTTCTGACCACTTCCCCAGACTATGCGCTGAAATCTTATGAAGTAAATGCTTTCCAGTACCTTCTCAAGCCTCTTGACAGACAAAAATTTTATGACATCCTGGACAAGCTGCTGGACCGCCTGACGCTGACCCAGACTCAGCGTTTAGTCATAACCACCCCTCAGGGCATCCAGAGCCTGAAGGCCTATGACATTACCTATGTGGAGCATATCAGCCATGTGCTCTATATCCATACAAAAGATGACAACACCATTGCCACGGCCAATTCGACCATTACCCTGACCGAACTTGAAAACCAGCTTAATGACCCCGCCTGTTTTTTGCGGCCGCACCGCGCATTTGTGGTAAATCTATACGCTATCAGCACCTTAAATTCAGACAGCTTTATTCTGGAGGACGGCACGACGATCCCCATCGCTGGGCGCCGTTACACAGCGGTCAAAGAACAGTATCTCAATTTTCTTCTGCACAATAAAGGCGGTCTCCTGCTATGATGGCCGGAACCTTCTGCCAGTCCTTTTTACGGGCATCTTTATCCCTTTTATGTACCATTGGCCTGGTTTTTGTTATGACAGAGTTCCGGTATTCCCGCAGAAAGTGCCTTTTGATCATTTTCTTTTACTTTGTAGCCGCAATGACGATCAACGGCATTATTCTCTATGCAGCAGGTCTCGATGTGCTCTTTCGATATTTTCTGTTCACCACTACCCTGCCCTGTGTTATTCTGCTGGCCGTTTTGGCAAAGGATGATATCTTTAAAGCCCAGTTTAACTTCTGGACCCAGATCAACCTTTTTTTTGCCATTGTTGTCCTATCCTATTATGGCACACAGGCTCTGGGCGGCGGTTTTTATACAGAACTGCTTCTGAGGCTTCTGCTCTATGGGGGTGTCTTTCTGCTTTATACCCGGTATCTGCGCAAGCCCTTCCGGCTTTTCGCAAAATCATTGGAAACTGGCTGGATTTTGATCTCCTTTGTACCAGTACTGTTCTGTACAGTGATCATTTCTCTGGTGCTTTTTCCCACAATTTTTTATGAAAGGCCCCAGATTCTTCCCACATTAGGGCTGGTCTACCTGACCATGTTTGGCGTTTATGCGGTGATCTTTATTACCTTCCAGCGTTCCTATGAGCTCACCAGCGCCCGCCGGGAGGCCGAATTTCTAGGCCTTCAGATTAATCTGCAAAAGCGCCAGTTTGATACTCAGCAGCAGAAAATGGAAGTTATCCGCATGTACCGGCACGATATGCGCCACCACATTGGTATTATCATCGCCTTTTTGCAGGATGGACACCCGGAGAAGGCCGAAGCCTATTCCCGCCAGATACAAAGCATGATTGATGAAACTTCCTATTATCAGTTCTGTGAAAATTATCTGGTGAACACGCTGGTTTCTTTATACACGGATCTGGCCATGACAAAAGGCATCACGATCTGTAGCGATCTGTCCATTCCCAGAGAGCTTTTTGTAGAGGATACAGACCTCTGTGTCATCTTCTCCAACGCCCTTGAAAATGCCCTTAACGCCTGCAGCAAGCTCCCTGCTTCTGATGAACGGAACATTGACCTGATCTGCCGGAAGTATCCGGATAAGCTTGTTATTGAAATCAGCAACAGCTTTAACGGTCAGGCTGAGTTTAATGAAGAAGGCCTTCCCGTCAGCCACGACGAGCATCATGGCATCGGCACACAGAGCATTGCCTTTATTGTGAAAAAATACAGCGGCATTCTGCATTATAAAACAGAGAACCGCCTGTTTACACTCCAAATTTTGCTGAACCATTAAAAAAACGGCACATCGCCGTTTTTTTAATGGTTCATTTTACAAGCTCAGACAAATTTTTCATAATGTTCACGTGAGGCATCGTTTCAAAATCCGCAGCGGTGGTTGTGCCTGTCGTCACAGCCGCAAAGTGCACCCCTGAATTCTCCGCGGTGCGGGCATCGACCAGACTGTCGCCGATATAGAGCGTTTCTTCTCTGCCACATTCCAGTCTGTCCAGTGCCTTCCAGACCCCTTCCGGGCTTGGCTTGGCTGTTTCCACATCCTCGCCGCCGATAATCAGGTCAATCAGCTCGTCCATACCATAAAGGCTGATGGTGCTCTCGATCCGATAGCGGTATTTCGTGGAGATAATCCCTGTTTTTACCCCCTGTTCTTTCAATTTTCCAAGCATGGGCAGCGCTTCGGGGAACAGCTTAGTGTTTGCCACCATCACTTCATCGGATTTCTCGACATACTGTTTCCGGTAGCCCGCAACAGTCTCCCGGTCCTTAATTCCCGTCAGCAGCATAAATGCCTCCTCCAGGGTTAAGCCGATGGTTTTCTTGATGGCATCCTCCTCAATCCCTTTAAAGCCATTGCGCTCAAAAACATGCTGGAAACACATGACGATGCCCTTTTCCGAATTTGCCAGTGTATAATCGAAATCAAAAAGATATGCTTTGTAATCCATTTTCTACCTCCTGGTATCGCAATAGCTTTATTATAGCAGTTCCGCTGTCTTTTTTACAGCTTTCCCTTTGTTTTCTGGTAATCCGGCGGTATAATAGAATTCAGAATTTAAACGAAGAAGGGATCAGTATGTTTGGAGAATGTCATGCTCACATGATCATGGATGGCGTATGCTTCCGTGAAGCTGCGGCAAAACACAGAAACGGCCCCGATGAAGCCCTGATCCGGCAGGTCTTGTCAGCCTACCAAAAGCGGAATGTCCTCTTTATCCGTGACGGCGGCGACAACCTGGGCGTTTCACGACTGGCTGCCGACCTGGCGCCAGAATACGGCATTGACTACCGGACTCCGGTATTTGCCATCCACCATCGGGGTTACTACGGCGGAATCGTCGGCTTTGCCTATGACAGTCTGAAGGAATATGCCCGGCTTGTTCAGAAAGCCCGCGCTCAACGGTGTGATTTTATAAAAATCATGACTGCCGGCATCATGGATTTCGACCATGCCGGACGTTTAAGCTGCCCGGGACTGCCAGGGCAGGAGGTGGCTGAAATGGTTCATATCGCCCATTCTGAAGGCTATTCAGTCATGACCCATGTCAACGGTGCCGAGCATATTAAAGTGGCTCTGGAGGCCGGTGTGGACAGCATTGAGCATGGCAACTTCATGGACGCGGAATGCCTTTCTCTTCTGAAAGAAACCGGGGCGGTCTGGTGCCCTACCATTGCCATAACCGGTAATATTATCGGCAGCGGGCGGTATAATGACACTGTTCTGACAAGCATCCATGAGCGGCAGCTCGCCAATATCCAGAGAGCCTTCAGCCTCGGGGCCTCCGTAGCCCTTGGCAGTGACGCCGGAGCTTTCCGGGTGCCGCATCCACAGGGGGTTTTTGATGAGTATGGCTATTTCAGGCAGGCCGTACCTGACCAGGTTCTTCTGGACGCCCGGCTTGCAGAGGCAGAGGCAGCGGTGCGGGAAAGGTTTAGGGCAGGAGGGGATATAATGGAAAATTGAAAATGGAAAGTGGAAAATTATGGTGCAAATCTGCCTGCGGCCGTGTTCCACTCACATTCACTTTAGCGAATGTGCACCAGAATTTTCCTTTTTCGTATGCAGCAGCGTCTTTATTGAGAAAAGCCTTTATCCCTCCTTTGGAGGGCTTTTCTCAACAAGACGTTTGCTTCGTTACGCTCGTTCGTTCGCTGCCGCTCTCTTCTTACTCGCTGCCGCTCTCTCCTTACTCGCTGCCAGTTTTGCTTTACAAAACTGGACTCAGCTTCTCCTTTATTTTGAAAAATTCGATTCCCTCTTTGATATTTTTCAAAACAAGGCATTTGCTTCGTTACGCTCGTTCATTCGCTGCCGCTCTCTCCTTACTCGCTGCCAGTTTTGCTTTACAAAACTGGACTCA
>CAUEUD010000140.1 GCA_959020865.1 Eubacterium limosum
AACGGATGAATTAAAACATTATTTTAATATCAGTGAAAAAGGTGCTAGATTTCTACTATATAGATCGAATTTTTTTCCTTCGATTTACGTTTCGGATCATCGGCGTGGCGTTTCTCCGCTTGCTTTAACTTTATATACATTAATTGATGGAGTACCTTTGAAATCCGTTTGAAAGTAAAATAAAATATTCATGTATAGTGAGGTAGGAGGAAAAAATGACTTCTACAATACAGGATATTAAAAAAAACAAAGCGGAATTATGTACGAAAAAAAAGGAAATATCAGTGACAAAACGAAGAAATAAAGGAACTGGAGGCGTACGTTTTCGACAAGATACGAAACGATGGGAGGTAACGGTTGATTTTGGAAAAGATCAAAACGGAGAGAGAAAACGAATTACAAGGACTGGTAAAACTAAATCAGAAGCCATTGATCGAGCCAACAAAGCGATTGATGAGTATTTTTTACATCTCGAAAAAATGTTAGACCAACAGCAAGAGAAAAAAGAAGGTGGTTATTCTTCTCAAATCTGTTTAGGGTATAATGAAAATGATCTGAAATTAGAAAACTGGTACAAAATATTTGTAAATAGGAAGAAGCGGGGGTACTTAAAAGACTCTTCGGTCAGTAATTATGCAGCTTCTTACCACAAAATTATAGAATCAGGCATTTTTTCAGATTTATGTTTGAATCAAATTTCATTTGATCATATTGAAGATTTTGGACGATATATGATTTTAGGAGAACACCCAATACGTAAAAAAACAGCCAAAATATATTTAAATCACCTTAGCCAAGCCTTAGATTATGCAGTTGAAAAACAGTTGATTGAACGGAATGTTACGAACGGTAGAAAAGTAGATTTACCTAGAGAAATTACTGAAAGTAAAAAGGTGTTAACCCGTGAAATAGGACTTGAAGAAACGAAGCTACTTTTAGAAGCAAGCAAAGAAGAAGGTAATTTGTTAATTTACACAGTCATTTTCACACTAATGTATACTGGGTTGCGAATTGGAGAATTAGCAGGACTGAAAATTGATAATGTTAACGAAAAGAAAAACTATATTATTATTGATCATCAAATATCCGATCAAACAGTAATTTCAGAAGATTTAAATACATATAAGGTTAATAATGTAATATCAGACACCAAGACAGAGACAAGTAATCGAATTATTTATCTGGATAAAGAGCGTAAAGTAATCACAGCATTAAAAATGCTGTTTCAAAGCTATAGAAGTAATGATATACTAATGAAGAAAATATATGAAAATGGTACGGAAGATTTTATTTTTGTAAACAATTGGGGAAATTTTTTTACTGGTGTAAGACTGTATAGCAGACTTCGAGATTTTGGAAAAAGACACGGATTTGATGACATTCATCCGCATCGCTTTAGACATACATTTACTTCAATTATGGCACGCTCGAATATTCAACCGACTTTGGGAGCAAAAATATTAGGGCATAGTTCGACAGATATGTACTTAAAAGTTTATACAGATGTAACGGACAACGATAAAAAACAGGCTACTGAGCAAATAAACAACTATCTATGCAATACCATTTTTCAGAATAATAGTCAGTAAATAGTCAGTAGACCATATTAAATGTTTTCAAAAATGTCTTAAGACGTGGATTTTAAAAGGTTTTTAGAGACAAAGAAAAAATTATGTGGTATAATATGTGCGGTCTCAAAAGAGATGCATAAAATATGTATGAATATGCAAATGAATCGAATGATATAAGGAGCTACTTCTTTATATTGAGGAAGGAATGATACAATGTCAATTTCTGTATTAGTTGGAGCACAGTGGGGCGACGAAGGTAAAGGTAAGATGATTGACTACCTGTCAAAGGACTGTGATCTGATCGTCCGTTTCCAGGGCGGTGATAACGCCGGACATACGGTTATCAACGAGCATGGTGTGTTCAAGTTGCATTTGATTCCAAGCGGTATCTTTAATGAAGGCGGCGAGTGCTTGATCGGTACAGGTACCGTGGTGAATCCGGATGTTCTGGAAGATGAAATCAAACAGATTGAAGATGCCGGCGTCAGAATGAGCGGACTGAAAATTTCCGGTAAAGCGCATATTTTAATGCCGTATCATCAGAAACTGGATGAGCTGATGGAAGCAGACGGTGGTATTGGCACCACCAAACGCGGGATTGGCCAGGCTTATTCCTATAAGGCTTTGCGTAAAAACCTGCGCTTTGAGGATTTACTCAATTTAAATTCTGCAAGAAAGAAGCTGGAGGCCATTCTTCCGGTGATCAACAATCAGATGAAAGCCTATGGCGCAGAGGATTATACGGTCGATTTTCTCTATGAAAAATGTGAGAAATGGGCAGAGCGCTTTGCATCCATGATTGTGGACCCAATCCGTTACCTGCACAGCTATATTGATGCTGGTAAGAATATATTATTTGAAGGCCAGCTGGCTGCCATGAAGGATATTGATCTGGGGATTTATCCCTATGTGACATCGTCTAATCCAACAGCGGCTTATGCGGCTGTAAGCGGCGGCTTTTCGGCTAAAAAAATTGATCGTGTCATCGGTGTGGCCAAGGCCTTTTCCAGTGCTGTAGGAGCGGGACCTTTCCCGACAGAGGAATTTGAAGGAGACATTGACCTGATCCGGGGAAAAGGCGACAAACCGGATGATGAGTTTGGGGCCAGAACCGGACGTTCCAGACGTTTGGGCTGGTTAGACATCCCGGTGCTTAAATATACAAATTTAATCAACGGATTTGATACATTGGCATTGTGTAAAATTGATAAGTTGGATAACCTTCCGGAAATTAAGGTGTGTGTTGCCTATGAGCTGGATGGTGAGGTCATTGACTATTTCCCGAACACCGAAGAGTTGGAACGTGTAAAACCGGTTTATGAAACACTGCCGGGCTGGATGTGTTCCACAAAAGAAATCCGGAGGCTTGAAGACTTGCCGGAAAATGCGAAAAAATATATTAAGACAATTGAAGAGCTGGTCGGAACCACTGTTGGTTACGTCGGCGTTGGCCCAGATCGCGAAGAGTTAGCTGTTTAGGGAAACGAAATATTTTAAAGAGGATAATGCTGCCTGCATTATTCTCTTTTTGTAAGTATAAAAGTTGAAGGAAAAATAGAGGAGGAGAAAATGTCTTATTTTAAACGTGACAAGCGCGCCTACATTTTGCTGTCGGACGGAACGGTTTACGAAGGCTACAATTTCGGCTGCGAAGGCACCACCATTGGGGAGATTGTCTTTACAACCGGAATGACCGGGTATCAGGAAGTCCTGACAGACCCGTCCTATTATGGACAGATCGTGCTTCAGACTTATCCGCTTATTGGAAATTATGGGGTCAATAACGACGACATGGAGTCTGAAAAGAGCTGGGTAAATGGCTACATTGTAAAGGAATGGTGCGAAGAGCCATCAAACTTCAGAACCACAGCCACCATCAATGATTTTCTTGTAAAGCAGGGGAAAATCGGTATCTGGGATATTGATACCCGCGCGCTGACACGCAAGATCCGCGAGTTTGGTACCATGAACGGCGCCATCACCACCGAGGATGTATACGAGAAAAAAGAGGAGCTGCTGGAGCAGATCAGAAGTTATAAGGTTGTCAATCCAGTACAGGTTGTAACTCAGAAGAAAAAGGGATGGTTCTATACCCGTGAAAACCGCGCGAACCATGTCGCACTTATGGATTACGGCTACAAGCATAATATCCTCAGAATGCTGCTGCAAATTGGCTGTAACGTGACAGTTATGCCGGCTAACGCCACAGTCGACGACATTCGAAGACTGAATCCGGACGGCATCATGCTGAGCAACGGACCTGGCAACCCTGAAGATAATGTGGAAATCATTAAAAACATTCAGGACTTTATCGCATACGGGAAACCGATTTTTGGCATCTGCCTGGGGCATCAGCTGCTGGCGCTGGCAATGGGCGGAACAACCCGCAAAATGAAATATGGACACCGCGGGCTGAACCAGCCAGTTAAGGATTTATCCAAGGATCGGGTCTTTATTACCAGCCAGAACCACGGCTATGCTGTTGAAAGCATTCCAGAGGATGTGGGAACGATCTCCCACGTCAATATGAATGACGGGAGCTGCGAGGGGATTGCCTATAAAAACATTCCGGCCTTTACAGTGCAGTTTCATCCAGAAGCCAGCGCGGGCCCCAATGATACAGGATATTTATTTGAACGTTTTTCGGATTTAATGGAAAGGGGACAACAGGGATGCCTTTAAGAAATGATATTAAGCGTGTACTTGTCATCGGGTCTGGCCCGATCGTAATTGGCCAGGCGGCAGAATTTGACTATGCCGGTACCCAGGCCTGTAAAGCCTTGAAGGCAGTTGGCCTTGAGGTTATTCTCATCAACTCAAACCCGGCCACCATCATGACCGATAAGGCCATGGCCGATAAAATCTATATCGAGCCATTGACACTGGATGTCGTTAAACGGGTTATCCTGCTGGAAAAACCGGACAGCATCCTCTCCACCCTTGGCGGACAGACCGGTCTGACCTTATCCATGCAGCTTGCAAAGGAAGGCTTTTTAGATGAACATAACGTTAAACTGCTGGGCGCGAACGTTGAGACCATCGACAAGGCAGAGGACCGCCAGGAGTTTAAGGACATGATGAAGGAAATCGGAGAACCGGTCATTCCTTCAAAGGTTGTTACAACAGTTGATGATGCCCTGGATTTTGCCTCTACCATGGGCTATCCTGTCATTGTCCGTCCGGCCTTTACCTTGGGCGGAACCGGCGGCGGGATTGCCGATAACCCAGAGCAGCTTCATGAAATTGCCACCAACGGCCTGCGCTTATCGCCGATCACCCAGATTTTGGTTGAACGTGGTATTTCAGGCTGGAAGGAAATCGAATTTGAAGTCATGCGTGACAGTAAGGGGAATGTCATCACAGTCTGCTCCATGGAAAACTTTGACCCAGTCGGCATCCACACAGGCGACTCCATCGTCGTAGCGCCATGCCAGACATTGAGCGACAAGGAATACCAGATGCTCAGAACCTCTGCCCTTAAGATCATTTCTGCTCTGGGTGTAGAGGGCGGCTGTAACTGCCAGTTCGCACTGGACCCGGAAAACTTCAATTACGCGGTTATCGAGGTAAATCCGAGAGTTTCTCGTTCTTCAGCGCTGGCTTCAAAGGCAACCGGCTACCCGATCGCCAAGATCGCATCGCTTATCGCTGTGGGCTTCTCACTGGATGAAATTATGAACGACATCACAGGCAAAACACCGGCCTGCTTTGAACCAGTCATCGACTATATTGTTGTTAAATTCCCGAGATGGCCGTTCGATAAATTTGTTTACGCCAAGCGTACCTTGGGTACACAGATGAAGGCAACCGGTGAAATTATGTCCATTGGTAACAGCTTTGAGCAGGCGATGATGAAGGCCGTTCGTTCGGTTGAGCTGGGCTTTGATACCCTGAGCGTGGAAAAATACCGCGAGGCCCCGGATGATGAAATCATGGAAGCGGTTGGCCGCAAGGATGATGAACGCTGCTTCGTTGTCTATGAAGCCCTGTACCGCGGACTGGATATGGAAAAAATCTGGGAAGCCACCCAGATTGATATGTGGTTCCTCGACAAGCTCCGCCACCTGGCAGTGATGGAACGCGACCTCCGCGAAAAGGGCCTGAGCGACGAACGCGGTATGGAACGTCTGGCGGTTGCCCGCGAGCTTGGCTTTATGGATTCCACCATTGAGCGGCTGACCGGTGAAAAGATCCCGACAGGCAGACAGTATGCTTCCTTTAAAATGGTTGACACCTGTGCCGGAGAATTTAAGGCTGAAACACCTTATTTCTACTCTACGATGGATAAGGAAAACGAAGCGAAAATTTTCCTGGATGAGCACAAGAATGATAAAAAGAAGATCCTTGTATTCGGCTCTGGTCCGATCCGTATCGGCCAGGGGATTGAGTTTGACTACTGCTCAGTACATTGTGCCTGGGCGTTAAAAGAGCTGGGTTATGAGGCGATTATCGTCAACAACAATCCGGAAACTGTATCGACAGACTTTGATACCTCAGACCGCCTGTATTTTGAGCCGTTGACAGCAGAGGATGTGCGCTCAATCGTAGAGACGGAAAAGCCAGACGGCGCCATCGTCCAGTTCGGTGGACAGACAGCCATTAAGCTCACAAAACACCTGGATGAAATTAATGTCGGTATCCTGGGGACAGACCCTAAATACATCGACGCCGCTGAAGACCGCGAACTTTTCGATGATCTGCTGGAACGCTGCGCTATCCCGAGACCAAAGGGAGAAACCGTCTATACAACCGAAGAAGCTGTGAAAGTGGCGGAGCGGCTGGGTTTCCCAGTACTCCTGCGTCCGTCCTATGTGCTCGGCGGTCAGAATATGATCATCGCCTATGAAGAAGCCGATGTTGTGGAGTATATGAACATTATTACAGAACATGAGCTTGAAAATCCTGTGCTGATCGATAAGTACCTCATGGGTACAGAGGTAGAGGTCGATGCGATCTGTGACGGAACCGACTACCTGATCCCGGGGATCATGGAACATATTGAAAAAGCCGGCGTTCACTCCGGGGACTCCATCTCGGTTTATCCGCCGCAGACACTGTCTCAGGAAATTAAGGATACAATCATTGACTATACAGGCAAGCTCGCCAAAGAGCTTCACGTTATCGGCCTTGTAAATATCCAGTACGTTGTCTATGAGGGACAGGTTTATGTCATCGAGGTAAATCCGCGCTCTTCAAGAACAGTACCATATATTTCTAAGGTAACCGATATTCCAATGGTTAACCTTGCAACCCGGATTATGATGGGGGCAACCTTAAAGGAAATGGGCTACACCTCCGGCCTTCATCCGGTTAAAGACTACGTGGCGGTCAAGGTACCGGTATTCAGCTTTGCGAAGCTCCAGGATGTCGATACCCAGCTTGGACCAGAAATGAAATCAACCGGTGAGGTTCTGGGCGTCGGAAAGAAATTTGAGGACGCTGTCTACAAAGGGCTCGTAGCCGCCGGTTATAAAATGGAACGCACCGGCGGGGTGCTTCTGACAGTGCGCGACCGCGATAAGGACGAAATTGTGGATATCGGACGCCGTTTCCATGAAATGGGCTTTAAAATCTTTGCGACTGTCGGCACTGCGCTGGTACTCAATGAAAACAATGTGCCGGCAAAGGTTGTTAAGCGTATGGCAGAGAAAGCGCCTAACATTGGCGATCTTTTAGAAAGCGGTAAGGTAACCTATGTTATCTCCACCTCTACAAAAGGCCGTCAGCCAGAACAGGATGAGGTTAAGATGCGAAGAAAGGCTGTTGAAAGCTCCATCAGTCTGCTGACCTCTCTCGACACTGCCAGAGCTCTGCTCAACTGTCTGGAATCCAATAAAACAATGGCCGATATTGACCTAGTAGACATCAATACAATTTAGTGAAATATAAAATCAAACAGTCCGAAAGCCACCTGTTTCAGGTGGTTTTTCGATAATATCCGTAAAATTGTATACAAAAGACGTAAAATCAAATGGTTGACTTGACAGAATCGTCTAAAAAAATTATAATATCAAACATGATTTTAAGTAATACGTATGGAATTAAATACATTCTGTACAAAATAAAGGGGAAACAAAAATGACTGATCATTTGAATGAAGAATTAGTAATGACCCAGGAGGGTCTTGATAATTTAAAGAAACGTTTAGAGTACTTAAAAACCGTTAAACGTTACGAAGTTGCGGCGCGTATTAAAACAGCCAGAGAATATGGCGATTTGAGTGAAAACGCCGAATACGATGAAGCGAAATCCGAACAGGGCTTTGTGGAAGGCGAGATTTCTGAACTTGAAGCCAAAATTAAAAAGGTCAAGGTCATTGATGATAATGACATTCATACCGAGGATGTCGGCGTCGGCAGCATTGTAAAAGTGAAGGATCTTGAGTTTGGCGACACCGAAGAATATAAAATTGTCGGTTCAGCAGAATCCGATATTACACAGAATAAATTATCGAACGAATCACCTGTCGGCAGAGGCTTGATTGGCGCCAAAGTCGGGCAGGTTGTGACCATCCCGATTCCGGACGGTGAAGTTCAGTATGAAATTTTAGATATCAGAAGATAGGAGAGCCCAGTGAGCGAAGAAAATTTAAGTGAAGTACTAGCTGTCAGACGTGAAAAGCTGAAGAAGCTTCAGGAGGAAGGAAAGAACCCCTTCGAGATGACACGTTATGACGTGACTGCATATGCAGATGATGTCAATGAAAACTTTGAGGCCTATGAAGAAAAGCCAGTTTCCATGGCGGGCCGTATCATGTCTAAAAGAGGTCAGGGAAAGGTCGGCTTTTATGACCTTCAGGACAGCAGCGGAAAAATCCAGATGTTCTTAAAAAAGGATTTACTGGAAAACTATGATGAAATCAAAACCTATGACATCGGCGATATTGTCGGTATAAAAGGCGAGGTGTTCAAAACACAGAAGGGACAGATTTCAGTTCGCGTAAAAGAGCTGACGCTGCTCAGCAAATCTCTTCAGATTTTACCGGAAAAATATCACGGGTTAAAGGATACTGAGCTGCGCTATCGCCAGCGCTATGTCGATTTGATTGTAAATCCTGAAGTTAAAAATGTTTTTATCCTGCGCTCTCAGATCATCCGCAAGATCCGTGAGTTTTTAGACAACCGCGGCTTTATCGAAGTGGAAACACCGGTTTTATACAATCTGGCAGGCGGTGCGAACGCCCGTCCTTTTGTGACCCATCATAACGCTCTGGATATTCCGCTTTATATGCGTATCGCTCTGGAATTACCCCTTAAGCGCCTGATTGTCGGCGGATTTGATAAAGTATATGAACTGAGCCGTGTGTTCCGTAATGAGGGCATGGACGCGACCCATAATCCAGAGTTCACCTTGCTTGAAACCTACGAAGCCTATGCGGATTATGATGATGTCATGAATATGGTAGAAGCGTTGTATGGATTTTTGGCAAAAGAAATCCTTGACGCGGATACCGTGGAATACGAAGGCCATGACATTTCATTGGCAGCGCCTTTTAAACGTGCAAGAATGGTCGATCTGGTGGAAGAGCACACCGGAGTCAATTTTGATGTTATGACAGATCTGGCAGAAGCACAGGAAGCGGCGAAAAAGCTGCATGTAGACGTAGAAGACAAACACTCCATCGGCGAAATCATCGCCGAAGTTTTTGATGAATATGTGGAAGATAAGCTGATTCAGCCTACCTTTGTAACCATGCACCCGGTAGAAATCTCACCTTTATCTAAACGTGAACCCACCGATCCAAGATATACCCAGCGTTTCGAGCTGTTTATCAACGGTGCCGAATGTGCCAATGCGTTCTCCGAGCTCAATGACCCCATTGATCAGAAAGGCCGTTTTGAGGCACAGGTACAGAAAAAGGCTGATGGCGATGATGAAGCGCATCCGTACGACGCAGACTTTATCAATGCGCTGGAAGTGGGCCTTCCGCCTACAGGTGGCCTTGGAATCGGTATTGACCGTCTGGTTATGCTGTTTACAGGACAGCACAGTATCCGAGACGTTATCCTTTTCCCGACCATGAAGCCACTGGATGATTAATGAAAAGACCAAAGGACTGGCAGAATTGCCGGTCCTTTTTTAACGTCAGAACCATATAAAATATCCAGGTTAAAATAAAATCAAAAAAGATTAAAATAAATGTTAAAAAGC
>CAUEUD010000141.1 GCA_959020865.1 Eubacterium limosum
TGATTCTTTTTTCAGCGCTCCAGAAGCGCTGGAAGCTCCTCAAGGGTATGTATTTCATAATCAGCGTGAATATCAAGCAGGTTCTTTTCCCTGTCAGGGTTATACCAGCAGGTATCAATGCCGGCGTTTATACCGCCCTGAATGTCAGAGGTTAAGGAGTCACCGACCACCAGTGCTTCGCCGGGATCATAGTCTGGAATACGGGCCGCGATATAGTCGAAAAAGTCCTTCTGGGGCTTTTGAGCGCCAGCGTCCTCAGAGACAAAGATGTCCGCCATGAGCCTGTCAAGCCCTGTAGCTGAAAGACGGCTGTACTGAGTGCTTGAGACGCCGTTAGTGACAATATAAAGCCTGAAATCCTTTTTTAAAGCCCTGCAGAGGTTATAGGCACCGTCGATGAGAAAAGCGCCCCGTCCCAGAGCTGGCTGATAATCCGCCTCAAAAGCCATTCCGTCAATATCCAGTCCGAGCTCCAGAAACAAAAGCCGGAAGCGGCTGGTGACCAGTGTGTCCTTGTCGATCAGGCCGTGCTCAAAATCCTTCCAGAGGCCGTGGTTGATGTCTGCGTAAAGGTCCAGAATCTCCCTTGTCGGGTGAATACCGTATTTTTTGAAGGTCTGGTCCAGAGCCTGGGCCTCGGCCTTTTTAAAATCCATCAGAGTGCCATCAGCGTCAAAGAGAAGCGTCGTGTATTTTTTCATGTTCAGCGTGAATGTCCTTTCATAATCTGCCGCAGGCGAAAATAATAAAAGAGGATCGCTCCGGCAAATAAAACTGCAAAGCCAATGATAATATAGAGTGTCACTCTGTGCTGTACCAGAACACTGTCCGAATAAATCATGGACAGAAAG
Organism: Eubacterium limosum; assembly: GCA_959020865.1. Lineage (GTDB taxonomy): Bacteria > Bacillota > Clostridia > Eubacteriales > Eubacteriaceae > Eubacterium > Eubacterium limosum_B. Next base: position 852 of record CAUEUD010000141.1, read on the forward strand.
ATCGTGTTAAACAGATTGACAAAGAGCAGATCTGCAATGAGGATAATGGTGCGTGTCAGCAGGCGTATATGCTCCAGGGCGGATTGATTATAAATGTTCAGATCATCCTGTATATGCTTTGTGGCATTTATATTGGTCACCGCTGCCGGAAAAAAGCTGATGATGGTGATGATCACAAACAGGATGCTTTCAATCATGATCATGGGTACCAGCGTAAAGGCTTTTTTGCTGTAGCGGATTACCTCGCCGCTGGCATTGAATTTTGAGACCAGCCGTTCCGGGATCTGGTCCCAGCACAGAACCAGATAAATGATAAAGCCGAAAAAACTGATCAGCGTGAGGACCAGCAAAATTTTCTGGGGGGCAGTCCAGCGAACCTTATCGTCCATGGCTTTACCACTCCAGCGTCAGACCGACACCAACTTCCCGCTTAAGGGGAACTGCCTGATGGATGGCCGCTCTCACCCGGAAGGAGGTGCAGTGGCAGGGGAGCAGGTTTTCGATATGGTTGTCTTTAAAATACTGGATCGTCCGGTCAACCTGTTCACCCAGCTTAAACAAATGAAAGCCGCCGATGATACCAAGTACCCGGCTGTCGCCTGTAACTCTTTTTGCCTGCTCCACAATATTGCAGATTCCGGAGTGTGAGCAGCCCGTCACAATGTATATCCCCTCAGGCGTGGTATAGACCAACGCGGAATCATCGAACAGAAAATCGGATTCGCTTTCGCTGTTTTCTGCCGTGGTCGTCCCAATGGCCTTTCGCGGCTCAAAGTCTGTAAGCTGCGGAATTTCGCCTAAAAAAGTAAAATTTGGGCTGACCTTATAGGGTGCCTTCGTCAAAATCAGCTGGCTGTTTTCAAGCAGTGTCATCTCCGACAGGGTCATCCCGATGTTTTCACCGTCAAACTGTTTCTCGGACAGGGCCTCTGGGTGGGCGATGATCTTAAGCCCCGGGTTGTCAAAGTGTTCAAAATAGGCCGGAAGCCCTCCGGTATGGTCGTTGTGGCCGTGGGAGAGGACGATGGTATTAATATCGGATAAATCAATGCCGAGACGCCTGGCGTTTTCGATGTAAATATCTGAATAACCCGTATCCAGAAGAAAGCGTGAGCCCTCATCCTCAATATAGTAGCACAGGCCTGGCTCTCCCAGGTAATAGTGGTCAATGCTGGTATGATTATCAACAAGTACGGTCAGTTTCATATAAAAGACTCCTTTCAGGATTCATTTAATCTTATTATAAAGAAAAGGCATTGACTTAGCAATGCCCTTAACTTAGAATACAGGAATTGAGGTTAAAAGATGTCATCCTCGGTATGGCGCGAAAAAAATCGTTGCTGCTGTCAAAGATATCCACCTGCCTCGCAGAGCTCACGCGTCTGGTGGCCGCACGCGGTCTGCGGTAACCATCTGTTCTGGTCTGTCTGGGATAACGGGCGCCTGGCATCGATGTACTGCGGGAAACAGCAGATCGGCCATAGCCGCGTGTTGCTCTGACGGAACGCACCAGCAGCACCAGCGCAATAATGCCCATAACCATACTGACTGTAACGGCAAGGCCCAGAAAATAATTGGTGAAATCACCGATGGCAATACTGCCAAAGCCTTTCCCATAATTGAAGAGAAACGGCGAATTTACCGCCACAAAAGCCGGTGTGGCACTCGAAAAATCGAAAGCTGCGGCTTTGAAAAAGGCCGGCAGGTTTAAAACAACGGCCAGCAGCACAAACAGACAGGCAATGTACAGAATCTGTCCGGGAACGGCTGAGCCGCTTGTCTTTTTCAGCGTTAAAAAAGACAGGATCAGGGTGATAACCGCAAAGGCTGCGTACAGGGCAAAACTTACAAGCGCAAAGGTTTGGAAGCCTGTAAAGTCAATGGACAGTGAGGTGTCAATGACCAGGGTGGAAAGGCGGATCACAAGCGCCGCAATCCCGGTGGTCAAAAGAAATACCCAGAAAGCCAAATGTCGATTATTCATGGCACAGCCTGTCTAAATCCTCTATAAACGAATCCACCATGGCGTCGGTCATGGCCCAGGAGGTCACAAACCGTACGGCTGTATGCCCCTCGTCAATGGTTTCCTGATCTCTGAAGGCGGTTTTTCGCCTCAGCCCAGCGATCAGCTCATTGGGGAAAATCGGAAAAATCTGGTTGCTGGGAGAATCTACCAGAAAAGAAAAGCCCTTAGCCTCAAAGGCGGCTTTCAGCCGGGCTGCCAGCCCGTTGGCGTGAGCGCCAAGCTCCAGATAAAGATTATCTTTAAAAAGTTCCTCGAATTGAATACCGAGAATACGCCCCTTGGCAAAAAGGCCGCCGCGCTGCTTCAGAGTAAAATTAAAATCCTCTGCCAATGCAGGGTTAACCAGCACTAACGCCTCGCCAAACAGAGCCCCGCATTTTGTGCCTCCGATATAAAACGCATCGCAGAGCTTCGGGAAATCTGTGAGCACCAGATCATTGCCCGGTGCAGTGAGGGCAGACGCAAGGCGGGCGCCGTCCATATAAAGGTACAGGCTGTTTTTGTCACAGACCTGCCGGATGGCAGATAACTCGGCCTTTGTATAAATTGTACCGATCTCGGTTGAATCCGAGAGATAGACCATTTTAGGCGCAACCATATGGTGGTCGGTATGGGCATCTACCGCGGCCTGGATGAGCTGCGGGGTCAGCTTTCCGTCCTCTGATGGCATGGCGATAATTTTATGGCCAGATGCTTCGATGGCACCGGTCTCATGTGTACAGATATGACCGGTTTCAGCTGCAATCACAGCCTGCCACGGCTTTAACGCGTGGGCGATAAATGCCATGTTGGTCTGGGTACCGCCAGATAAAAAATAAATATCGCAATCTGGACAGCCGATCGCCCTTTTGATTAAGGCTCGCGCGTTGTCACAATGGGGGTCTTCCTCATAACCCTCGGTCTGTTCAAAATTGGTGCGGGCCAGGGCATCCATAATTCTCGGATGCGCCCCTTCACAATAGTCACTGCTGAATAGAATCATACGCGCTCCTTTCGATTGGCCTTGCCAGTAAATTCATGGACTGTCAGTTTTAAAACAGTGGTGTGGTTCAGTACCTTCTCATCAAAATCCCAGTCGTCACGACCGCTGTAGTGGCGCATCAAATGACTGAGAGCAGTCTTTTTGGCCTCAGGCTCAGCCAGCCTTTCCAAATGCCCCCATCCCACAATACTCATAAACTGTGTGGAATAATGGCAGGCTTTCGGCCCGGTCACCAGCTTTTGTCCGCAGTCCAGTTCAAATCCGGCGCGGTTATCAGCTGCCATGAGCTCAAGCTTGCGCCCCTCATCCGCGCAGTGAAAATAGAGGGTTAAGCGATTGTCCTCCAGGGTATAACCATAACTGAGCGGAACGATATAGGGCGCGCCGCCAGTATTCAACGCCAGGCGGCAGGTATCCGCTGTCTCCAGCGTCTGGCGCATGAGCTGTTCGTCTTTAATCTCTCGGTTTGCTTTACGCATTTTGTCTTCACCTTTCCTTTACAGATTCAGCAATGCAATGCTGTTGCCATTGCTCTCGATGCATTTAACGAGATCCTCATAGCTGAGGACAACCGTAGCCGTATTGTCACAGGGATGCACGCCAAGGTTCGGACAGCCCATCAGATCCTTATCGAGAACAACCTCCACATTGGCTTCGGGGTTTCCGAATACGCCCAGCGGGGTGACAGCCCCCTTGGTCAGCTGAAGGTGCTTCATCAGCCGCTCTTCCGACGCAAAGCTGAGCTTTGAACAGCCCAGTTGTTCGCGGATTCCTGCCAGATCAGCCTTTTTATCCTTGTCGAGCACCACAAGAAAATGGCGCTTCCCCTTGGCGTCGCGCAGGAACAGGTTTTTAACCACATTACATTTAAAGGTAACCCCCAGATTATCCATCTCCTCGATGGTATAAACTGCGGGATGGTCTATTTTTTCATAGGTGATGCCCAGGGCATCCAGCCTGCTTAAGGTTTCTTTACAATTCATTTGCTGGTCTCCTTATGTCATGGTATGATAGTCTTACTATACCATACTAAAGAACCGCCGTAAAGAATACAAAATTGCATTAGCGAAAGGAGTCGGGTAAAAATGATGGATATTGACCAGTTTGAGGCAGCGCTGGACGCCATTGCCAATACGCTGCCGCCGGCTTTTTACGAAGAGCTGAACGGTGGCATTTTGCTCCTTCCAGAAGCCAAACGCCACCCAAAAGCCAGAGGTGACGTTCTCTACATCATGGGAGAGTACCATCGCGACCAGGTCATGGGGCGCTATATCGTCATTTATTACGGCTCTTTTGAGCGGGTGTATGGCTATCTGAGTGACGAGGCGTTAAAAGACCAGATGGAAAAAACACTCCGGCACGAATTTCGGCATCACATGGAATCCCGGGCCGGCATGCGTGATCTTGAAATTGTGGACCGCATGCAGATGGAGGACTATGAAAACCGGAAAAAATGAGCACGGCGCAAAAGTGTGCCGTGCTCATTTTTCAGTTGCAAGGTCTCTGAAAAGGTGCTATGATGAAAAAAGAAAATCTTTTGAAAGTGAGGAATCCGAAGTGAAAAGGTTGACAGCAACAGCACTCATTTTGGCAGCCTGTCTTTGTTTTTCAGGCTGCGTCAATATTTACACTGATGGTGGCAAAGGAAAGGAGAAAGGGGAGACGCCAGCACCCGCCTCTACAGCCGAACCCACTGCCGACACCTCAAAAATTGACACCGGCTCGGCCAAGGCGTATGAGGATTATGGAACCCTGCGGGCTGCCTCAGGCAGAGAAAACATCCCGAGAACACAGGACTACCAGATCAGCGCCTCCTCGACCAAGGCACCCATGGCCGGGATTTCCTATGGCGCTGAAAATTTAAAGGACAACAGCCTGGACACCGCATGGGTAGAGGGCGCGTCCGGCTCCGGCGTGGGTGAGCGGCTTCTCATCACACCTGCCCACAGCATGGAGATGAAGGGCTTTCTCATCCGAAACGGCTACTGCAAAAATGACAAAGCCTTTTCCGAAAACGGGCGAGTACGCCTTTTGAAGGTGCACCTGTATGACGGTTCGCCCCTCTGTACCCTCCAGCTGGAAAATGACCGCGGCGCACAGTACTTTGCACTGCCCGAGGTGGTGACCGTCCACGGCGGCGATACCCTGAGCTTTACCATTGAGGATACCTACTCGGGTCCTGAGGACGGCGAATACGATACGGCCCTGTCCGAAATCGCACTCCTCGGCTTTTAATGACAACCGCGACAGCTTCACTAAACTTGATGCTCTTTCTTATCTGGATAAAAGGAGGTTATCTGTCATGTATGAATTAATTCCGGTTTCAGAAAACAGTTATTATATTCAAAGTCCTGCAAAAATAGGGCTGGTAAGGTTTAATGACACAGAAGTCTGTCTGATTGACAGTGGAAACGATAAAGACGCCGGGCGCAAGGTCCGTCAGATATTAGAAACAAATGCATGGCATTTGACTGCTATTTATAATACGCATTCGAACGCCGACCATATAGGCGGCAATAAATATTTACAGGGACAGACTGGCTGTAAAATCTATGCGCCGGGAATTGAATGTGACTTTACACGGCACCCCATATTAGAACCTTCTTTTTTGTACGGCGGTTATCCATGTAAAGACTTAAGGCATAAATTTCTGATGGCACAGGCAAGCGATACGGAGTATCTTACCAAAGAGGTACTGCCCAATAAATTTGAAATCATCCCGCTGCCAGGTCATTTCTTTGATATGGTCGGTTTCCGCACGCCGGATGATGTCGTCTATCTGGCGGACTGTCTCTCCAGCCGGGAAACGCTGGACAAATATCAAATCGGATTTATTTATGATGTCGGCGCCTATCTCACCACCTTGGAGAAGGTCAAAAAACTAGAGGCCAGAATCTTTGTGCCGGCACACGCAGAAGCCACTGAGGACATCGCGCCGCTGGCCCAGTACAATATCGACAAGGTGAAAGAAATTGCCGAAAACATTGCGGCGCAATGCGTCGAGCCTTTATGCTTTGAAACGCTTTTGCAAAAGCTGTTTACCGACTATAACCTGACGATGAATTTTGAACAGTATGTTCTTATTGGCAGTACCGTTCGTTCTTATCTCTCATGGTTGAGAGACTCCGATGAAATAAGCGCTTTTTTTGAAAACAACCAATTGCTGTGGGGAAGGACGGCTCAATAAACAGATAATCCCACTAAATTTGTCTGCACTCTGAGCACGGCACATTTTTGCGCCGTGCTCATTTTACATTTCACCCCTGTACAAATCCTCAGCCTCCGGAAACTTTTCTGTCAGCAGCTGGTCGGCTTCTTTCAGCCGGGCAAGATAAGCCCGATACTCAGGGCTGAGCCGCTCCATATTATGGATAAAAACCTCGGTATAGCCGCTTTCATTCTGAAACTCACGCAGTCCGCGCTCAAGCCTGGCAGCCGGTGTTTTTTGAAAGGAATCGGATTTTTTGTATTTCAGATAAGCCGTGATGGCCTCACCATTTTCCGCTATGTAAGTGTCGATGTCCTGACAGACGGTATCCAGAGTCTGGCTGGTTTCTTCTGCCATTGATTCAGGGTCCATGTCACTTGTTATCTCCTCCAAAAGGCTGGATAGCTCAGAGTCCAGATAGAACTCAATGCTGTCCAGATACTCCAGTATAGCTCTGTAGGCTGCTCTCTTTTCGTCAGTGTCAATTTTTCCGTTCAGAAACTTTCCGAAATGCAGTGCGATAAACAGACCATAGTTTCCGGGAAAGGCAAGCAGCAGCCTCTCCTTGACAGTATACCACTCATTTTCGCAGATATGCAGGTTTTGGAAGAATTTCTCAATATCATAATCCGCCGCAAGGCTGACAAGGGATTCCCGCTGGAATTCAAGTCGCTCCTGTTTTAAATCAGACAGATATTGATATTTTTTCAGGATGGCCTTTTTATCGGCGCTTTCCAAAATTCCTTTGATCTCCCGGATATTCAGTCCAAGACTCCTGAGCACCGCGATTTCCTTGAGTGTCTGAATATCCGCCTGGCTGTAATCCCGATACCCATTTTCAAGCTTTCGAGGGCAGATCAGGGTTTTTTCCTCATAATATTGAATGGATTTTTTCGTCAGACGGCAGCATCGGCAGGCCTCTTTAATTTGCATATACATTCCTCCTGTTACTGGATCAGGTCTTTTCTCTATTGTAAGGCCACCCCCTGGGGGACAGTCAAGAAAAATATCATAGTGGCTTTAACATCAAAAACCCCGGGCACACAATTTAAATACTGTGTGCCTGGGGTTTATTTTATGCCTTCTGGAATAAGCTTCGGTTAACGGCGATGGCGCGGCGGACGGTGGTCTCCGCCGGGCCTCCGACAATGTCGCGCTGGTTAACACAGGTCTGCAGGTCGATGGCTTCGTAAATGCTCTCGTCAAAAACCGGGTCGACAGCATTGTATTCTTCCAGTGTCAGCTCATCCAGGCTTTTGCCCTTTTCCAGGGCGTAGAAAACCAGTTTTCCGATAATGGCGTGGGCATCGCGGAAAGCCACGCCGTGCTTGACAAGCCAGTCGGCAGCGTCAGTCGCGTTGGAGAAGCCGCCTGCGGCCGACTTGCGCATCACCTCACCGTTGACCGTCATGGTGCCGATCATCTTCTCAAAGGTAATGGCGCATATTTTAGCCGTGTCATAGGCGTCAAAGACAGGTTCCTTATCCTCCTGCATATCCTTATTGTATGCAAGGGGAATCCCTTTCATCGTCGTTAAAAAGCCCAGCAGATCGCCGTAGGTGCGGCCGGCCTTCCCACGGACAAGCTCTGCAATATCCGGGTTTTTCTTCTGGGGCATGATGCTGGAGCCGGTGGAGAAGGCATCATCGAGTGTGATGAAGTTAAATTCTGAGGAGCACCACAGAATAATTTCTTCAGAAAAACGGCTCAGATGCATCATGAAAACAGACACGGCCTCCAGGAAGTCGATACAGAAATCCCGGTCAGACACACCGTCAAGGCTGTTCATGGACACATTTTTAAAGCCCAGCTCGCTGGCGACATAGTAGCGGTCCAGCGGGTAGGTGGTAGTGGCCAGAGCGCCAGAGCCGAGTGGAAGCGTATCCGCCATGTCGTAGACCTGGTCAAGACGTTTCATATCCCGTCTGAACATTTCAACATAAGCCATCAGGTGGTGGGCGAAGGTGATGGGCTGAGCCCGCTGCAGATGCGTGTAGCCCGGCATAATGGTTTTGGTATGCTTGCTGGCCATATCCAGCAGTGTAAGGCCAAGAGCTCTTATCAAATCCTTGAGCTCCATGGAAATATCCTTAACGTAAAGACGCATATCGGTGGCAACCTGATCGTTACGGCTGCGGCCGGTATGCAGTTTCTTCCCGGTTTCACCAATGCGCTCGGTGAGTATGGATTCAATATTCATATGGATATCTTCCATATCAATGGAAAACTCAATTTTTCCGGCTTCGATATCCTCTAAAATTTCACCCAGAGTTTTGACAATTAATTCGGACTCGGAAACAGAGATAATTCCCTGTTTCCCGAGCATTTTTGCGTGGGCAATGCTGCCCTTGATATCTTGTTTGTATAAACGCTGGTCGAAGGAAATAGAGGAATTGAAATCGTCTGTTAACGCATCCGTTCCTTTATTAAATCGACCGCCCCACATTTTACTCATTATTTGTTTTCCTTTTCTGCTTCTTTTTCCTTTTCTTCATGGCTCATGCGCATAAGAGCACGGACCTTAAGCGGCAGACCAAACAGGTGGATAAAACCCTCG
>CAUEUD010000142.1 GCA_959020865.1 Eubacterium limosum
GTGTCTGCCTTGTGTTTCTGATTTATAACAGCAAAAAGAAGTATCGTATTGCCACCTCGCTTTATCCTTTATTAGGTGAAAAAACTTATGGCTGGATCGGAAATTTGGTCGATGCTTTATCGATTTTTGTTATTGTCGGAGGAATTGCCACGTCTTTAGGCTTTGCTACTTTGCAAATTGCCAGAGGGCTGGACTTGATAATCGGCTTTGAGAGTAACGCAGTTAATTGGCTGATTATTGTAGCAATCATGACAGCTTTTTATACGATTTCAAGTATATCTGGTTTACATAAGGGAATTACTTATGTCAGCAATCTCAACACCTTTCTGTATTTCTTTGTATTAATTTTCTCTTTTGTGGTCATTGATCCATTTAATGTTTTAGAATTAACCATATCAAGTATGGGTGGCTATGTGCAGAATTTTATCAATCTTTCTCTGTTTTTAGATCCGATTGAGAAAACTGGCTGGATTGGCGGCAACAATGTCTTTTTTAACACATGGTTCTTTGTGTTCGCGCCTTTATGCGGCCTGTTCTTTGTAAAGCTGGCTTATGGCAGAACAATCCGTGAATTTGTCATGGTTAATCTGATCGCACCGTCCATTTTTATCTTTGCGTGGTTTGGTATTTTTGGCGGCGGCAGCATTATTTTGGAAATGCTGGGCAACAGCACGATCTACCAGGATATTGTCAACGTTGGGTCGGATATGGCGTTGTATGCCTTTTTCAACCAGCTACCCTGGAGCGAGTTCATGAATGTTATCGCTTTGATCATTGTCATCTTATCATTTGTAACGTTGGCAGAATCTATGACAATGTCTATCTCGGCCATGACCTTGAAAGAATTCGAGGATGAGACCGGCGAGGCAAAGCCCCCGCGTATCATTAGCATCTTCTGGGGAACAATCATGGCTTTAGCAGCATATGTGCTGTTAATCACAGGGGGTGAGAATGCGACAAACGCTTTGCAGACCTCCTGCATTGTGTGCGGTCTTCCGATTGCGATTGTCGCATGCTTCCAGATGGCTGCGCATTTTAAAGCGATGAAGCACCTGGAATTATATGATGAATACAGCAAGGGAGACTTGTCTGTATATGATAAACCGCCGAAAAATAATGATGAAGCTGTAAACGACGAAGCTTTTGAGAATAAAAGTGAAATTAGAGAATAAAGAATAAAGGGGTGGATACGTTCGCCCCTTTTATCCGATTTTTAAAATGTTATAATAATCACAGCGACTTAGTTTTTAAACGGTTTCTAAAGGAGGCATTGATAATGGCAGAAATAGACAAAAAAGTGAACGATACGATGCAGGAATTCATTGATTTTATTGATTTAAGATACAAGGGGCTGGTCATAACAGACCAGTTTGGGAAAATTGTCAAAGTCAATGACCGCTTTTTAGAAATTTTTCATTTAAATACCAGTGATGGGTTGGAAATTCATCTTAATGAGCTGTTTTTAAAATATGGAATTGATGAGGACTCTGAATACTTCTATGATCTTGATAAAAACCAGGTGAATGTCCGTTTTAAGACCATGACCTTTGGGGAAGAAACCGTACTTAATATCTGGATTTTTGAGGTGGTGGGAATAGAGAACGCCCGAATGAGCCTTTTAGAGACCATTGTCCAGTTCAGTAAGGATGGGATTCACGCTGTTAACCAGGATGGAAAAATGATTATTTATAATGAAGCTCAGGGAAAGATCGACCACTATGAGCCTTCAGAGGTCATCGGCAGGCATGCCATGGATATCTACGCGCTGGATTATGAATCCAGTCTGCTGCTCAAAGTGCTGAAAACACAAAAGCCAATCGAAAATGTCCGGCAGGGCTATTATACCAAGGCAGGAACCTTTGTGGACTGTGTCACCTCGGTTATCCCGCTTTTTTATCATGGAAAGATTTTTGGATCAGCTGCGATTGTGAGGGATTATAATGGTATCCTGCAAACCCTTGGAAAAGAAAAGGAGCAGGTGAACGCTGAAAAAATCAAGAGTATTACCACTCAGCCAAACTACGAATCCAAACAGACGCGTTATACCTTTGACAGTATTATTACAGTGAACCCTGAGCTCGCAAAGAGCATACAGTCTGCCAAACAGGCAGCTCAGACCGATTCGAACATTCTCATTATCGGTGAGACGGGGACCGGAAAGGAAATGTTTGCGCAGAGCATCCATGCCTACAGTCCGAGAAGGAACAAGCCGTTTCTGGCCATTAACTGCGCAGCCATACCCGAATCACTGCTGGAGGGCCTGCTGTTCGGGACGACAAAGGGCTCTTTTACCGGCGCCACTGACAAGCCAGGGCTCTTTGAAGAAGCTGACGGCGGAACCATTTTTCTGGATGAGATCAACTCCATGTCCCTGTTTCTTCAGTCAAAGCTTTTAAGAGTTCTGGAGGAACGAACCGTCACGCGTCTGGGATCAAATAAAATGATCCATGTAAGTGCGCGGATCATCTCAAGCTGCAATGAAAATCCTGCACAGGCGATTCAGGATAACAATTTCAGAAGCGACCTTTTTTATCGTCTGGCAGTTGTCTATATTGTGATCCCGTCACTGCGGATGCGCCTGGATGATGTAAGTCTGCTGACTAAATACTTTATCGAAATGTATAATCAACAGTTCGATAAAAAGATCATTGGGGTCGATTCAGAGGTTAATCAGCTTTTTGAAAGCTACAGCTGGCCTGGAAATGTCCGGCAGCTCCGGCATCTTTTGGAATCTGCCATGAACGTCATTGATCCGGATGAGACTTATATTGGCATACGGCATCTGCCCAAATATATTCTGGGTGAAGATAAAATCGGAAATTATGAAGGGCAGCCGGAACAGCACAGTGAGATACGGACTTCGGTTTCGATGGACAAGGGACAGAATATTTTTGAGGAATTAAAGGAAAAAGAGAAAGAGTTTATCATCGAAAGCCTGACCAAAAATGGCGGAAATATCGCAAAAACCGCCAAACAGATGGGCATGAGCCGACAGAAGCTGTACTATAAGCTGAAAAAATACAATTTAAAATAAGACGGCGGAGGTGTTTTCAGAAAAGTAAGGGGAGTAAAATGTTTAAAGGAATTGTTATTGCTGTGATCGGTGCCACGGCCTATGGCTTTATTTCACTTTTCACCAAGAATCTGGTCAATCTGTCAGTAAGCAGCGATACCATACTGGTCAGCCGGTTTTTGATTATTTTTCTGGTGATCGGCCTTTATCTGGCTGCCAGTAAAAAGCTTGTAAAGCCCACCAAAAAGCAGATTAGGGATTTGCTGATATACGGTGTTATCGGCTACGGCGGAGCGATTTTTCTGCTGGCTGAATCCTATATTTTTATGCCCATGAGCCAGGCAACCATGATCCATTTTTCGTATCCGCTGTTTGTCGCGCTTTTTATGGTTGTCTTTTATAAGGAAAAAATGACCTGGGTAAAGGCTTCCGCCCTTGCCCTGACTTGTCTGGGAATTGCCTTTCTCATGGAATTTAATTTTACAGTAAACCTTGTGGGACTGCTCATCGCCCTTTTATCCGGTGCGGCCTTTGGGCTCTATATGGTCAGTGTCAGTGAGAGCAGTATCAGAGATCTGGATCCGTTCAACCTGCTTTTTTATCTGGCCTTGGTGGTCGTGCTTGTGTTTGGCACATGGGGCATGATAAAAGGTGAACTCCATCTTGTCGGTCTCGGGTCTGCTGTTTACGCGTCAATGCTGGGGGTGGCGGCTTTGTCCATTATCGGTATTGGCTTTTCAACAGTTGCCATCCGTACCATCGGTCCGACCTATGCGGCGATGATCTGTGTGCTTGAGCCGGTAGTGGCGCTTTTATGCGGCGTTGTCATTTTCAGCGAGCCGCTGACAGCCTGCGGTTTTCTGGGAAGTCTGATGATGTTTGCGGTTATTCTGCTTATCGCCTTTGAAGGGTATTTTAGAAAGAAAAAATCAGAAAGAGGGAATAGTAATGGAAACTGAAGCGAAAAAGGTATATGATTTTTTAGACGCGCTTGGTGTAGAATATCAGGTAATTGAGCATCCGCCGGTTTACACCTGCGATGAACTGGAGCAATATATGGACGGCGTCAAAGGGGCGCACTGCAAAAATCTTTTACTGCGCAATAAAAAAGGGAACCGGCATATCCTGGTGATTCTGGAAGAATCCAAGCAGATGAATATCAAGGAATTTGGCAAGCAGATCGGGATCAGTAACCTGAGCTTCGCTTCCGAGGAACGGCTCCTCAGATATCTGGGCGTTACCACTGGGGCGGTCTCTGTTTTTGGCATCATTAATGACCAGGAGCATGAAGTAGAGGTTTATATTGACCAGGATGTTGTGGATCAGGATTTTGTGAACTTTCACCCCAATGTCAATACCGCCACGGTTCACTTGAGTACAGCCGGTCTGAAAAAGTTTCTGGCAGCCTGCGGCAATCCTGTGGAGATCGTCCGAGTTTAAAAAGAAATTGAGGGAAAAAGATGGGATGCTATAGAGGAATACCTGTCCGCCTGGATCGGGAAAAGCTGTTTGAACAAATGCATATCCGTAAGGATCTCTGGAATTTTAACGAGTATGAGAAGGCTTATGATGAGCTGGCAGAAGAGCTCCCCAGGCTTATCGAGACTCGGGGAGTCTACAGGCTCATTCCCAATGAAATGGGGCCGCTGATCCACAAGGACCTTACAGGCCTCAGTCATCTGGTGTGCAGTATGGTTACGCTTGGTGCGGGAATCAGCGAACGCTGTACAGCTTATTTCATGGAAAAGGATTATTTAAAAGGCCTGATGATTGACAGTATAGCCGATCAGGTTCTATTTGATCTCTCAAACGATTTTTATCAAATTATTTGTGAGGATATCTGTGAGCGGAGAGGATTTGGACTGACGGTCCGCTTTGCTCCGGATGACCAGTTGATCCCAATCCATTTCCAGAAGGAGATTTTAGAGATTGTGGACGGCCGGAGCAAGATGGCAGTGGATATTACAGAGGGTTTCATGTACAATCCCATAAAGACATTGGGGTATGTATATGGGGCAGACCGTGGAATCTGTACGGCTGAGATTGACCATGACTGCCGCCTTTGTTCAAATATTGACTGTGAGTTTCGCAAAACAGAAAGACGCTCGGCATAATTCGGTATACGCTGAAACGACGTATACCTCTAAAACGCTTAAAAAGCCCATAATCCGGGCTTTTTTGTTTTTAGCAAAAATTCTCGAAATACAGAAATGAATTAATTTGTCAAAAATCTACCTAAATAAAGTAATAATTTACAATTCAAATTTAAAAAAAGGATATATAATTGAATAAAACATTTATTGTACTTAATCTAATAAATGTTTTATTCTGACAGAGGAGTAGTTGGTCGATATGACAAAGCTAATGGTAATTGGTGGATTTTTAGGCGCCGGAAAGACAACGGCAATGATTGAAGTGGCAAAAACACTTAAAAAAATTGGAAATACAGTAGGTCTCATTACCAATGACCAGACGGATTATCTGGTAGATACCCAGTATGTTGAGAATCATGATCTGGAAGTCACAGAGCTGACAGGGAGCTGCTTTTGCTGTAATTATCCAGGCTTCGCAGAACGCGTGAATACAATGCGCCAGGAGGACTTTATTCTGGCAGAACCAGTTGGCAGCTGTACAGACCTGGTTTCGACGATTATGAAACCCTCTAAAGAGGGAAAAGCCGGTGAACTGAATGTGCTGCCGCTCTCCGTTCTGGTGGAACCCGGACGTCTGAAGGATTTTATGGAAAACAATACCAACGCTTTCTCAGAAGGCGTGTATTACATTATGGACAAGCAAATGGAGGAGGCTGATTTTATTGTTTTAAATAAAGTCGACACACTCGATGCTGACGAGAAAGAAAAACTAGTCAGCTATTTAAATGAAAAATATCCGGCGGGCAGAGTAATGGAAATTTCTGCAAGAGAGGGAAAGGGTATTGAAACCTGGCTTTTAGCAGTACTTTCAGCGGATATTGCCGCTTCAAACGCAAAGAAAATGGAAGTTGTTTATGAAACCTACGGCAATGCCGAGGCTGAAATGGGCTGGCTGAATGCCAAGGCTGAAATAAATGCCAGAGACACCGTCAACGGCGACGCGCTGATGAGCGCCCTCGGTGAGGCTCTGAAGGAAGCCGTAGCAGAGGAAGGCGGAGAAATCGGCCATCTGAAGCTCTATTTAGATACAGACAGGGGGGCTTCAAAGCTGAGCTGTGTGGGGGTCCGCCAGCCGGTTGAGCTGGATCAGACCCTGGGCCAGGAAATGAAAAAAGGACAGCTGACCATTAATCTGAGAGCGGCTGTCGATCCTGCGCTGCTTGAAAAACATACCAATGAAAAGGTTGAAGCCCTGGGTGAAAGTCTTGGGTTCAATGCTGAAAATTTGGTTATCGAGGCTTTCCGGCCGGGATTCCCGAATCCAACTTACCGGATGTAAAGCCTTTACAAAAAAACAAGGAAAATTTACCAAAAAAGCAGGCTGATTTCGTATACATACGCGGTTTCAGTCACTTTTTCGTGGAGATTTTCCCAAAAATACCAGGGCACCTACAATCATTTTTTTCTTCAAAACGATATACTTAACACAAGATAAAACAAACGAACCACTGTGAATAAAACAATTTTGGAGGAAAAAATGGGTAAAGAACTTTTATTAAAAACATTGAGACATGAACAGACAGACGGTGTGCCGTTCGTGCCGTTCAGCGGCGTGCACGCAGGCTCCTTAAAGGGCTATACAGCCAGAGAAGTGCTGACAGACGGCGATAAGTTATATGAATCATTGATGGAGGTTCATAAACTGTACACGCCGGATGGTATGCCGATCATTTTTGATTTACAGATCGAGGCTGAAATTTTAGGCTGCGAGCTGCTCTGGGCAGAGGATAATCCGCCTTCTGTTATGAGCCATCCTTTTGCCGGCGATCCTAAGGTGCCATGCAAATGCAAAATTCCAAAGAAAACTGACGGACGTATCCCGATGGTGCTGGATGTCATGCGCCGCGTGAAGGAATCTGTAGGTGATGATACTGCTTTATATGGCCTGATCTGTGGTCCGGTTACCCTGGCCTCACATATCCGCGGCAGCGAATTTTTTATGGATATTATCATGTATCCAGATTATGTTAAAGAACTGGTCGCCTTCTGTACAGAAGTCTGCAATGCGATGACCGACTATTACGTAGAAGCAGGAATGGATGTCATTGCTCTGGTTGACCCGATTATCAGCCAGATTTCACCAAAGTCCATTGAAGATCTGTTCATGGATCAGTTCAAGGCTGCGTTTGACTATATCCGCAGTAAGGGCGCTCTTGGCTGTTTCTTTGTCTGTGGCGACGCCACCATTCAGATGGATGTTATGTGCCGCACAAATCCAGACGGCATTTCCATCGACGAAAATGTGAATATCAATGAAGCTAAAAAGATTACAGACCAGTATAATATTGCAATCGGCGGGAACATCCCTCTGACAACAACCATGCTTTTCGGGACACAGCAGGATAATATGAAATATGTTGTCGATATGTTAGACAACATTGATCATCACAATCTGATCGTGAGCCCGGGCTGCGATATGCCTTACAATGTGCCTATGGAAAACACCATCGCATGTGTGCAGGCGGTCAAGCACACCGATGAAGTCCGCGAAATGGTTAAAAACTACGAAGCGGTCGATACGCTCGGTGATGTAGAGCTGCCAGACTATGAAAATCTGGACAAACCTTTCATCGAAGTTTTTACCCTCGATCCGGTTCAGTGCGCTGCCTGCACCTACATGGAAAAAGCAGCGATGCTGGCCAGAGAAGCGTTTGGCGACGCTGTTGATATCGCCGTTTACAAATACTGTATTAAAGAAGATATCGCGCGCACACAGAAGATGGGGGTACAGCATCTGCCGTCCATCTACATCAACGGACAACTGGTATGGTCTTCCATCATTCCAAGCCGTCAGGAAATTGTAGATGAAGTGAAAAAATATTTATAGAAAACAACACCAGGGTGGGTGCCTCAGGTTACCCACCCTGTTTTCAGTGGAGGGAAAAATGAAGCTAGTACTTTTAACTGGTTTTTTGGGATCTGGCAAAACAACTTTTTTAACAAATCTGCTAAAAAGCTTTAAGGACGTCAAAATCGGGGTTTTAATGAATGAGTTTGGAGAAAAAAGTATTGATGGTGAACTCATTAAAGGTGACGGCTTTGATCTGCTTGAGCTGACAGGCGGTTCTGTTTTCTGCGCTTGTTTAAAAGAAAATTATATTAAAGGACTGGCAGGCTTTCTGGATTACGATTTAGAATATGTTTTTGTGGAGTCGTCCGGTGTAGCCGATCCCTCAAACATGGGTACCATATTGGAAACCGTCACCGCAATCAGCGGAAAAGCCTATGATTACCTTGGAGCCATCTGTATTGTGGACGGTCTGTATTTTCTGGAGCAGTATGATCTGATTCCCGCGCTGCATAAACAGCTGGTCTATAGCAATGCAGTGATTATCAATAAAACAGATTTGCAGAGCGAAGACCGGTTAAGCCAAATTGAGGAAAAGATACAGGAAGTAAACAGCAGGATGCAGATATACAGAGCGGCTTTCTGCGAGGTTTCCATGGAAGAGATACTTGCAAAAATGAACGGAGAGCAGCCCGCTCCGGTTGAGACGACCAATACCTGGGAATCACGGCCTAAAACAAGTGTCCTGCGTTCAGATGAGCCTTTGGATTATCAGAAATTCGGGACTTTTCTGCACGATATCAAAAAACATGCTTACCGGATTAAGGGCTTTGTAAAAACTAACGCCGGTGATTTTGAAGTCAGCTGCGTCAATGAATTTGCGGTCATGAATCCATGGAAAACAGCACTAGACCAAACAGAAGTCGTCATTATTTCTTCGGTGGGGATTAAAATCATCAGTGAGGTACTGGCAGCCTGGAAAAAGTTTTTAGGTGATGTGCCGATGGAATTCAGATAGGAATACAAAATGAGTACAATTTATCAGTTTTCAACTTTTGAGGCTTTTGAAAATCGTGGCTTTGACGGCTGCGGCAGCGTTAAGGAACTCCTTGAGTATGGCGATACTGGCTTTGGAACCTACCATGCCCTGGATGGAGAGATGATTGTCCTGGAGGGGGTGCCCTACAAAGCAGATGGAGACTGCCGCGTTAAGATAGCGGACGAGAATGACCGGACACCTTTTGCCACAGTCTCATATTTCGCGCTGGATACTTGTTTCGAAATGGGCGAATTTAGCAATATGAGTGAACTGTGCAGACTGCTGGATGAGCAGATGAAGGCCCAAATTCATGAGCGCTGCTTTATCGGGCGTTTGGATGGCAGGCTTAAGGAAATTGAAATCCACAGTGTCTGGCCGGTAGAAAAACCCTACGAGACTCTTGATGAAATAGTCGGGCGGCAGAAATGTGTGACGCTTAAAGGGATTACTGGGACCCTTGTCGCTGTCCGCTGCCCGGAGTGGGCGGAAGGAAAAAACTTCGTCGGATGGCATTTCCATTTTTTATCAAAGGATCACAAATGGGGCGGCCATGTGAACCAGGTAAGCGGAGATCAGCTTGCTGGGCGTTTTAAAATCTGTA
>CAUEUD010000143.1 GCA_959020865.1 Eubacterium limosum
TGTTCTGATTGGAAACGGATCACTCTGATTACGCCTGTTGATAAAAAAGAAAATCTAAACTTCTACACCCAAAAATGTGGTTTTAAAAAAGGAAATACAAGAATGGATCAAGAGATCGAAGTCGTTGAGTTTTTTGTGAAACGTTAAACTTAGAGCTGATAGTCGTGTTAATGGAATAAAGATTATTTTAATCTGTCCGGAGGAATTAATGTTTATAGGTTAAAATAATACGAATTCTGACATTCTGTGATACATACGAGTCGATGTGAAATGAAAATAATAACTGTTCAATTCAATCATGGAGAGAAAAAGCACTAACTCTCCGTTTGTCACTAAACAAGGAGGGTATCCATGGAAATTTTAAGCTTTAAAAAGGAACACATCAAAGAGGCAATGGCAATTGCTCTGGAAAATTATTATGAAGAGCAAAAATCTGTTAAAGAATTACCACGAATAAACGAGATTCCCGATTTACGGATTTTTTCGGAGAATGGATTAGGAGTCTCAGCATTTGAAGATCATAAAATGGTCGGGTTTTTATGCTGTTACAGCCCATGGGATCATGCTTTCGGATCAACCGCAAAAGGTACTTTTTCACCAATCCACGCTCATGGTGCAGTATCTGAAAAAAGAAAACTGATCTATCAGAAATTATATCAAGCGGCTGCAGAAAAATGGATAGAGCACCAAATTACTTACCATGCAATTGCAATGTATGCGCACGATAAACAAGCGTTGCATGCATTTAGTATGTATGGATTTGGTATTCGGTGCGTTGATGCTATAAGAGCAATAAGTAATAATATTGAAAGTCTGCCACAGAAAAAACTTACATTACAAGAATTATCGCTAGAAGAAATGATGGAAATTAAGGAGATGTATGAACTGCTGTCCGAGCATTTAGGAAAGAGTCCATGCTTTTTGTATACAGGAGAACAGAGCTTTTCAAGATGGATTACAGAAAAAATAAAAAGTAAAAGTTCAAAAGTGTATGTTGCGAAAATTGATCAGAAGCCCATTTCGTTTATTGCTGTCAGTAACACTGGCGAGAATTTTGTTACAGAAGTAGAAAGAATGAAAAATATCTGCGCAGCGTTCTGCCTGTCAGAATATCGTGGAAAGGGCATTTTTCAGAACCTGTTAAATTATGTGATGAGACAGTTAAATCAGCAGGGGGTACAATACTTAGGGGTGGATTTTGAAAGCTTTAATCCCACGGCAAGTGGTGTGTGGAATAAATATTTTACTCCATATACAAATAGCATTGTTCGCAGAATTGACGAATACGTGTTAAATAAATAAGCTGTCTGGAGGAGTCATTGAGCGATATTCCAGTGTCTATCGTTTGGATTTGTTACCGTGGAAGTCAAGATTGGAGGTGCGCGGCAAATGAATTTCCGCTACAGCACAGAAGCAACCGATTATCTAAAGCAAAAGGATAAAAAACTGGGTGAAGTCATTGAGAAAATTGGAATGATTGAGCGCGCCTCAGATACGGATTTGTTCGCATCGGTTGTTCACCATATTGTTGGCCAGCAGATTTCAACAAAGGCCCAGGCGACGATATGGCAGCGGATCAACAACGCTTTCGGTGTGCTAAACGCTGACGTCATCTTAGGCGCGGGCATCGAGCGGCTGCAGGCCTTTGGAATCAGCTTCCGCAAAGCGGCGTACATTACCGACTTTGCAGAAAAGGTTAAAGTCGGTGACTTTGATCTGGAGGGAATCTGGGATAAATCCGACGAGGAGGCCATCGCCAGCCTTGTGTCTTTAAAGGGCATTGGCGTATGGACAGCAGAAATGATTTTACTGTTCTGCATGGAGCGTCAAAACGTTTTCAGCTATGACGACCTGGCCATCAGGCGCGGCCTGCGCATGGTGTACCATCACCGGGAGATTGACAGAGAACGTTTTGAGCGGTACCGCAGGCGCTACAGTCCCTATTGCAGTGTTGCGAGCCTGTACCTTTGGGCTGTAGCCGGCGGCGCGGTTCCTGAGATGAAAGATTACGCGCCAAAGGGGAAGCCTGTTAAAAAGAAAAAGGCGTGTAAAGCCGCAGAATGATTGAAAGTAGGAGGATAAAAATGTCAGATGTAAGGATTTATACTTGTCAATACGCTTCGCCCCTGGGCGGGATTACCATTGCCAGCGACGGCTCTGCGCTGACGGGGCTTTGGTTTGACGGTCAGAAATACTTTGGAGATACGCTGCCGGAGCAATACGAAGCGGGGGAACTGCCTGTCTTTGATGCGGCAAAAAAATGGCTGGATATTTATTTTCAGGGGAACTCGCCCGATTTTACGCCGCCGCTGCTGCTTGATGCCAGCCCTTTTCGCAAAACAGTATGGGAAATACTGCTCACGATTCCTTTTGGGGAAACCATGACTTACGGAGAAATCGCGGATAAAATCGCAGAGCAAAAGGGCGCTGCCAGAATGTCCGCGCAGGCGGTCGGGGGCGCTGTGGGACACAATCCCATTTCCATTATTGTGCCCTGCCACAGGGTAGTGGGAACAAACGGCAGCCTGACAGGCTACGCGGGAGGCATTGATAAAAAAGTAAAGCTGCTCACCCTGGAAAAAACAGAGATGTCGGGCTTTTTTATTCCTAAAAAGGGAACGGCGCTGTAAACCAGAAAATTAGGGCTGCAATAATCGAATAGGGCGGAATAAAAACCTGTTATAAACTGAGCACAGCACAATTTTGCGCTGTGCTTTTTCAGTCTTCAGTTACAACGTGCCTTCGGAGATAAAATGTGATATAATTGTTATAAATTCAATAGAGGAGGACAAAAATGCACCGTATGAAAAAGTATTTGCCTTTTATGATTGGCGGCGTTGTGTTGTTGGTGGTATTGATCGGTCTGGTTGTCTGGAGTAACCGGCAGACACCGGAAAGGGTATTGAACCGGTATGTCCAATATGTCAATGAAGGCCGCTATGAGGCGGTGTATGACAAACTGTTATCCGATAAAGCCAAGGGCTACGCAGACCGGCAGACCTTTATTGACCAGTACGAAAATATTTACGGCGGCATTGAGGCGCGCAATATAAAAATAAGCAATATCGTAAAAAGCGATGAGAGCACAGATAATTACACCTATCTCAAATATGATTATGAGATGGACACCGTCGCGGGCCATTATAAGGGCGGAACCAGTGCGCGCATTACCAAAAAAACAAACGGCTGGGCCATCGACTGGAATGAGGGGATGATTCTTCCCAGCTTTTCAAAGTGGCAGACGGTTTCTGTGGTGCCCACCACAGCGGAACGCGGCAGCATTTATGACCGCAATGGAAATCTCCTGGCGGGAAAAGGGCAGGTTCTGGAGGTTGGTATTGTTCCTGGGAAGCTGAACGCTGAGACGAAGGACGCAGACCTTCAGTCTATGGCAGCTCTGCTTGGCATAAAAACAGAGGATATCCAGTCAAAGCTTTCCCAGGGCTGGGTAACCGATGATGTGCGTGTGCCCATCGCCACCATTGATCTGTCAGACACGGCGCTCGAAGCACAGCTTTTGGGCATTGCCGGCATCTACACGGATACAACCGAGGTGCGGACTTATCCGTATGGTGAAAAGGCCTCTCAGCTGACCGGCTATGTACAGAGTATATCCCCTGAGGAGCTGGAGAACCGCAGGGATGAAGGGTATACAGAGAGCTCTGTCATTGGAAAGACAGGCCTGGAGGCCGCCTATGAAAGTCGGCTCCGCGGGAAGGACGGATGTAAGATTGTGGTTGACCAGGGCGTTGATAATTATCAGGATGAAGCGGGGAACTGGATTCAAAGGCCCAGAATATGGACAGTGATCGAGGACCCGGCCGAAAGGGGAGAGGATATCACCGTAACCATTGACGCTTCACTCCAGACCAAAATTTATGATCAGTTTGCATCAGATAAAAGCAGCTCTGTAGCCATAAACCCCAAAACTGGAGAGGTGCTGGCACTTGTCAGTACGCCTTCCTTTGACGCCAACGCTTTCATCAGCGGATTCTCCGAGGAGGCGTGGAACGCGCTAAGCTCAGATCCCTCCATGCCGCTTCAAAACCGTTTTGAGGCCGCCTACACACCGGGCTCATCCTTTAAACCACTGACCGCAGGGGTAGGCATGACAAGCGGGAAGCTTGACCCCAATGCGGACTTTGGCCCAAGCGGTAGCAGCTGGCAGAAAGACCCATCCTGGGGAGACTTGTTGATCACGACCCTCCAGGGATATGACGGGCCGGCTAATCTTGAAAACGCGCTGGTCTACTCAGACAATATTTATTTTGCCAAGGCAGCGCTTCAGATGGGCGGATCAGCTTTTAAAAACAGATTGGAAAAATCTGGTTTTGGTCAGGAACTGGACTTCCCACTGCCACTGACCAGGTCTCAGATTTCCAATTCCGGTGATTTCGCGGATGAAGGGCAGCTGGCCCAGAGCGGTTATGGTCAGGGTGAGCTTCTGGTCAATTCAGTACACATGGCCTCAGTCTACTCGGCCTTTGTCAATGATGGCAGTATGATCAAGCCCGTGTTAGAATACAGCGGAACCCCGCAGTTCTGGTATCCGGACGCTTTCTCTAAGGAGGCCGCCGACACCATACGAAACGATCTGATCCAGGTCATTGAAAATCCGGCCGGCACTGCCCATGAAGCCCATTTGGATGGTGTGACCCTGGCAGGTAAAACGGGTACAGCGGAAATCAAAGCCTCACAGGAGGATACGAGCGGCACTGAGCTTGGCTGGTTCAACGCTTTTATTGCGGATTCGGACAGTCCAGAGCAGCTTTTGGTAGTAAGCATGGTCGAAGATGTCAAGGACCGCGGCGGAAGCCATTACCTTGTACCAAAGGTGCGCAGTGTATTCTGACCCATTAAAAGCCTGATAAACAGAGGAATAGCCTGTTTATCAGGCTTTTTTTATGCTATACTTACCTTAGTCAAAAAGTCGAATAAAGCAGGGAGGCTGCAAAAATGATGAGAAACCCAGAACAGACAGTCAGCAATATGGCGGATAAAGCCAGTATGGCTCTGATCAGCTATATTGACGGGGAGGGGTATCCGGTCACAAGGGCCATGCTGAAGCCCAGAGAGCGGGAGGGGATAAAAACTTTCTGGTTTACCACCAATACCTCCTCCAATAAGGTAAAGCATTTCCGTCAAAACCCTAAGGCGAGCATCTATTTCGTCGACAGGCGTTATTTCCGTGGAGCCAGCCTGAGCGGAACTGTCGAGGTCTTAGAGACGACCGAGGCCAAGGAGCGGATCTGGCGGGACGGTGATACCATGTATTATAGTGAGGGCGTTACGGACCCTGACTACTGTGTGCTGAAATTCACAGCCACGAAGGGCAGCTATTACAGTAATTTTAATTCGGAAGATTTTGAAGTGTAAAGGACATGCGGTTTACAGGCATGAGAGAGCAGGCGGGACATGATTAAAAAAGCAGAGATCGACAACGGACGCGGCTTTGACTGGGGGCGTACCTCGCAGGATTACGCTAAATACCGGGACATCTACCCCCACAAGTTTTATCAGAAAATCCTGGACATGGGCGCGTGCGTCAAAGGCCAGCGTGTGCTGGATATGGGCACTGGCACCGGCGTGCTGCCCCGCAATTTATACCAGTACGGCGCGGATTTTACAGGGATTGATCTTTCAGAAAATCAGATAAAGCAGGCGGCTGCCCTGGCCCGGGAGCAAAACATGAAAATTGAGTTTTTATGCGCGCCTGCCGAAAACATGAATTTTCCGGACCAGAGCTTTGACGTTGTGACCGCCTGTCAGTGCTTTACCTATTTTGATCATGAAACGCTCGCCCCTCAGCTGCACAAAATACTCAGGCCAGATGGGCGGCTGATCGTTCTGTATATGGCCTGGCTCCCCTTTGAAGACCCCATCGCGGGCCAGAGCGAGGCGCTTATCCTGAAATATAATCCCGAATGGACCGGCTGTAAAGAGGAAAGGCACCCCATCGCTGTACCAGAGGCTTACAGCCCTTACTTCACCCTTGAAAGCCAGGAGGTTTTTGACTTAAGAGTGCCTTTTAGCCGGGAGAGCTGGAACGGGCGGATGAAAGCCTGCCGCGGCGTCGAAGCGTCATTGTCCGAAAAAGAGATCATGGATTTTGACGCGGAGCACAGAAAACGGTTGGACGAGATCGCCCCTCTGGCATTCGAGGTTTTGCATTACGCGGCGATTACGGTGTTGCGAGTGAAGTGAAAAGGAGGTGGCTCAAAATGAAAGAACGATACAAAACGCCTTCGGCCGTTTTTGCCATATTTATCAATGAAAATCAGGTACTGCTCCAAAAGAGACAAAATACTGGTTATATGGATGGATATTATGATTTCGCGGCAAGCGGACACGTTGAACAAAATGAGAGCATGACAGATGCACTGATCCGGGAAGTCCGGGAAGAACTGGCTGTGGATATTTCAAGGGATGTCGTTGAGTTTGGCACTTTGATGCACAAGCACGAGGAAAGCATTGTTTATTACAATGGATTTTTTATCATACGGGGCAATTCCTATGATTTTAAAATTAACGAACCGGAGAAGTGTTCGGAATTAAAGTGGGCGGAGATAAATCATTTGCCGGAAAAGCTGATTTTTGACAGACGTTTGGCACTGCAGAATATTTTTAGAAAGGTGCCTTATTCGGAGATTGGATGGAACGATGTTCGTAAAAGTATTGATTGATAATAGAGCAAAAAATAATCTTGTCCATGAGTGGGGCCTGGCAATTTACATCGAATACGATAGTCATAAATTTTTACTGGATACAGGTGCATCATCTAAATTTGTGAAAAATGCTTTAGCCGCGCAGATAAATCTGGAAGAAGTGGAATATGGCATCTTATCACATGCTCACTATGACCATGCAAATGGAATGGCCGCTTTTTTTGAGCGAAACAAAAAGGCCTGTTTTTACATAAGGCAGGGCACACAGGAAAATTGTTACGAAAGCAAATGGTTTTTTAATAAATATGTTGGCATTCATAAAGGCTTTTTAGAAAAATACAGAGATCGGATTCTTTATGTAGAGGGTGACTATGAACTGGTTCATGGCGTTTATCTCATACCACATAAAATTCCGGGGCTTGAAGCCATTGGAAAGAAAAACAATCTGTGTGTGAAGATAAACGGTCAAAAATATCCGGATTCTTTTAACCATGAACAGAGTCTGGTATTCGACACGGAAAAAGGCCTCGTGATTTTTAACAGCTGCTCGCATGGTGGCGCTGACAATATTATTCATGAGGTTGCTCAAACCTTCCCGAATAAAAAGATTTATGCGATTATTGGCGGTTTCCATCTGTTTAATGCTCCGCAAGCGGAAATAAAAAGGTTCGCAGAGCGTATGAAACATACGGGGATCAAAAAAATTTTCACGGGACATTGTACTGGAAAACGTGCTTTTGAAATTCTAAATGCAGAACTCGGCGACAAGGTAGAACAATTTTATTCGGGAATGGATATCAAATTGTAAGAGTTGTGTTCAAGTAAAAAAAGGAGAAATGGAAACAGTGGAAAAAGGACGAACAATCAAAGGCTGCCTGTGCGCCATTTTCTGCGAGATACTATTTGGGCTGAGCTATTTATTTACCAAGCATGCCACCACGTCGGTGAGTCCGCTCACGCTGCTGAGCTGGCGCTTTGCCATCGCTTTTCTGGTCATCAATCTGTGTGTGGCTGTGGGAGTGGTTAAGATCAGCCTGAGAGGAAAGCGGCTGCTGCCTTTATTTTGGATTGCCTTATTCCAGCCGGTGATCTATTTTGTAGGTGAGACCGTGGGCATCAACCTGACCACCGCCTCGGAAAGCGGCGCAGTCCTCTCTGTCATACCGGCAGCGACCCTGATGGCAGGGGGATTGATTCTAAAGGAAAAGCCCACAAAGCTGCAGGCAGCGGGAGTGTGCGTCACCATGGCCGGGGTAATGGTCTGTGTCCTCTCCAAGGGGATGGAGGCCTCCTTTAACCCGCTGGGGTACCTTATGCTGCTGATGGCAGTGATTTCCTATAGCCTGTATTCTGTTTTCTCTGAAAAAGCGGTTTCCTTTTCCAGCGCGGAAAAAACCTATGTGATGATCGCCTTCGGCGCCGTCGCTTTTACGGCTGCCGCCCTTGTCCAGAACCTGAGAACCGGCACACTGCCGGAATTTTTATCCGCGCCTTTTACGAATCCCGCTCTTTTAACCGCGGTTTTGTATCAGGGCATTGGCTGCTCAATCCTGGCTTTTTTACTTTACAATCTGGCGATCGCTACGATTGGTACCAACCGCTCAGCGTCCTTTGTGGGCATATCCACCGTGGTTTCCATTCTGGCGGGCGTGTTTTTCCTGAAGGAACAATTTTCCACGCTTCAGGCAGCGGGAGCTTTCTTTGTCATCGGCGGTGTCTATCAGGCGAATCTGACATGCAAAAGCAAGCCTGCCCGGCCTAACAGAAGGGGCGCTAAAAAAGCTGAGTAAATAACTGTATTCTAAAATTAAAGGAGGAAATCATCATGAAAAAAGTAAAGATCACTGTTCTCAGAACAATGCTGAATCAGGATCTGGCAGAGGAGTACGGGGTAGAGGGCCTTACCGCCTGTCCCATGCTCAGGGAGGGACAGACCTTTTATGCCGACTATGCAAAGCCTGAGGGGCTCTGTGATGAGGCCTGGAAAGCAATCTACCAGTATGCCTTTGCTCTGGCCCACGGCGCGGATAAAGAGCTGTTTTATTACGGCGACTGGATCAAAAAACCCGGCGTAGCCATCTGCAGCTGTAATGACGGGCTGCGGCCGGTTATTTTCAAGCTGGAAGCCACTGACGAGGAGGGGCACATCAACTATACGCCGCTATCGGTACAGCCGGACACTGGTGAGATAAAACATCAACTTTAGAGAAGAGGATACTGTTATGAGAGGGAATGCCCGCAGCTCTCTTTTTTTCTTCCTTAGGTAAAAGGCTTTGTCTCTCAGGTTTTTGACACATTGAAGCAGGAGCATTCTCCTGCTTTTTTATTTTGTTCAGAAAATCCGGTGAAATGATTGACAAGTACACTTGGCGGTGATATGATAATAGTGCCAATAAAACTTGGCAGAAAGATGGAGGATGAGCATTATGGATAAAGAAGAAATTTTAGCTAAAAGCCGTCAGGAAAAAAAGGATGAGGGCATGACTGAGGCTGAAAACAGAGGACGCAGAATTGGGGTAATGGCATTTTCCGCTATTTTTATCTTTATTGTGCTGTTTAACCTGTTCAATGGCCAGCCAAATTATGCACCCATGGCCATGTTCTGGGCCTTCCTCTCAGCAGAGGCCTATCCTAAATACCGTTTTACAAAACAAAAGGCTTATCTTGTCACAACCATCGCGGGCGGGGTGGCTTCTCTGGCATCACTCGCAAGCTTTGTACTGTCTGTACTGGGGTAAAGGGTCTTGAACGAGGAATTAATTCTAAAAAACCGCTTAAAGGAAATCCGAAAGGAAAAGAAACTGTCCCAGTCCGCTCTGGCCGAGCTGGTTGGTGTCTCCCGCAACACCATCAGCTCCATCGAGACGGGCCAGTTTAACCCAACGGCAAAATTAGCGTTAATTTTGTGCATTGCCCTGGACAAGAAAT
>CAUEUD010000144.1 GCA_959020865.1 Eubacterium limosum
TAAATGGGCGGCATTTCTGCCGCCCGGAATCCTGTTACCGCTCCATCTGCTTCTGGCGTTTCTGATAAAGCTCCAACGCCTTGATGATGGTATCTTCAATTTTTTTGTCAGTGGTTCCTTTCCTGAAATACTTGCTGATTTTTTCTTTCTGGATTTTGATGGTTTCCTTTTGGTTGGGCTTAACCTCTTTCATGATGGATAAAATAACGTTGTTTGTGAGCTTTCCCTCTTTGGAGAACTGTTTCAGCTTGGTGGACTGTGTCAGTGAAGGGGTACACTCCTCGCTCTCCATTACCTCTAAAAGCTGTTTTTGCTCGGCAGGTTTCAAGTAGGACAGTTCCACCGCGGGCCGGAACGCGATTCTTCCCTCATCCACC
Organism: Eubacterium limosum; assembly: GCA_959020865.1. Taxonomy (GTDB): domain Bacteria; phylum Bacillota; class Clostridia; order Eubacteriales; family Eubacteriaceae; genus Eubacterium; species Eubacterium limosum_B. Next base: position 378 of record CAUEUD010000144.1, read on the forward strand.
ATGTCCAAAATGGGGGAATCCAATTCGGTTAAGCGGATATAACGGTGTATCTGATTTCTGCTTTCCCCTAGTTCTTTCCCCATTTTATCCAACGATTGTTTTCCGTCAGACTTCATCCCCACTGGGGATGAAGTTAAATCTGTCCTCGCTCCCTGCCTTTTCATGGCATCAAGTTTCATTTTGTAGGCAAAAGCTTTTTCTGAGGGCATGATTTTTTCCCGTTGCAGATTGGAATCCACCATCAGAATAATGGCTTCATCATCCGTCAGATTTCGGACAATACAGGGGATCGTGGTTTTTTCTGCAATCTCAGAAGCCATTTTTCTTCGGTGGCCGGAGACCATCTCGTATCCCCCGCCTTCTTTCGGCCTGACTAATGCGGGCGACAGTACCCCGTATTCTCTGATGCTCTCGACCATCTCGCTCATGGCTTCATCCATCTGAAGCTTAAAAGGATGGTCAGGAAAGCTTGATATTTCCTCGATGGGGATTTCCATGACTTTTTCCAGTCCATCGTTCTGCCTTTCCGCATCGGTTTTAAACAGGTCATCGGCACTGGGAAGCGGCATGTTTATCTTTTTGTTTACTGCCATGGGTAATCACCTCCCTCGTCAAAGCTTTGTAGGCTTCACAGATTTTTGTTCCCTTGTCATAGGTGTAAATGCTTTTGGCCGCTGCACTGGTTTCTGCTGCTTTTGTAGCCCGCGGAATGGCATTGCGGAAAATATAAAGCTGTTTTCCGTACTGCTCATGGAGGGCTTCGGCCACCTCTTTGGTCATGTTGGTGTTAATATCGGCCATGGTAATGAGTGCACCTTCAACCTTTAAATTGGGGTTGATCTGCCGCTTAACCTTGTTGATGGACTGGATCAGCTGGGTCATTCCATTGAGGGCCAGATACTGGGCCTGCACGGGAATGATGATGCTGTCCGCCGCGGCCATGGCGTTAATTGATAAAATTCCCAGGCTCGGCATGGTGTCGATGAGGATATAGTCATAGTCCTTCTTGATGTCCTGCAGACACATGCGCAGTACGGATTCCCGGTTCATGGCCACCAGCAGTGACATCTCCATGCCTGCGAGGTCTAAATCCGCGGGAATTAAATCGACGTTTTCCGGATGGTGCAGGATCACCGCTTTGGGGTCGATGGGCTGGTCTGCAACAATGCCCTGCATCATGGTAGTCAGTGTCGCGTCAAGCGCATAATGGTCGTACCATCCGAGGGAAGTGGTTAAATCTCCCTGTGGGTCGCTGTCCACCAGAAGCACTTTCTTTCCTTCGTTTGCCAGACCAACACCGAGGTTCACTGTGACGTTGGTCTTGCCGACGCCACCTTTTTGATTCGAGATTGTGATGACTTTGGTTTTTGCCATAATTGGCACCTCCTTGTAAATAAAAAAGCCGCTCAATGGTTTTTGAGCGGCGGGCCGTAATAAAAAAGAGAATACTGATTGCGTATTCGCGTTTTTGTCTGTAAATGCTATAAAAATTTGATCTGTTCGTGTCTGATTTTTGACGGCTTTATCCTTCTCCTTCTGCATATAGCCTTAAATTGTACGCAAAATTCGTACACTTGCTTCTTTTGCTTTTCTTTACATTCTTTAGTATAATATTCTTATTCTCTTAAACAAGTGAGGCGGCATATGGTTGATTTCAACAAAATGATAAAAGTTGGTGAATATCCACCAGAATTTAATCTTGTCACACAGTCCAATTTACCATGCGGGCCGATTTACCAGTCAAAAGGACTTCGCGTTCATATTGAAAAAAGGCATCCCGATTGTCTCGCCTACTTGCCCCATATTTCTGAAATGCTTGAGTTTCCGGATTATATCGGTAAAAATCCAAAAGAACCCAACAGCATTGAAATTGTAAAATATTATGATGCTAATATTATGGTTGCAATTAAACTTGATCTGAAAAATGATTATCTGTTTATTGCTTCTTTGTATGCCATCAGCGATGGAAAGCTAAAGAAGCATCTAAACAGTGGTCGTCTTAAACCTGTCTGCTCTTTATCCTCAGACCTTGACGTCTCCTTTGAAAAGCCTTATAATGAGAGTATAAAAGAATAAAGGGTACATAGATTATACCAGCAGGTAATTGAGGTTGGAAATGGCTCCCAACACACTCTTTGGAGTACCTGAGATGCAGGATACGCCGCCCTGCCGATTATCTGCTGTATATAAGCCGTCTGATTTTTCAGGCGGCTTTTTTGTTCATCTTAATGATATAACGCTTTTTAACCAACCATACAACAAGCTGTGACAAATTGTCACGGTTTTCGATTTCGACAAACTCAATAATATGATTGATCTGTTTTATTATTTTAAAACGCTCCCTTTCTGTCTTTCCAGTGAAAGTAATGCCGTTGTATCTGGAAAACAGCCCGTTCCAAAGCAATGATTACAATCGCAAGGCTCAACGATGCTAAAAGCATTGGAGTGATAGAATAACCATTTTCAAGTATCAGATAAACCGGCATGCACAGTAGGAAACTTAAAACACTCACAATCTGCACCGCCAGCCACGGCGGGTAGCTTCGGCATTTTTTCTCCCGCTTTCGGATGCCCCATAACAGGATCAAGCCAAAAGTCAGCATCCCGGTTAGTGTCAGCACTGCGCCTAAATCCCATTCATTCACATTTCTTCCTCCTTTTTAAATACCAGATACCCGCCGCAATCCCCACTAAGGATACAAAAGAAAAAATCAATTCCTTAACAGGTATCGGTTCTTCCATCGTCTCAGGCTTCACTGCTGTTTGGTGTTCTTCCACTCGCTTACCACGAACCAGCAGCCGATGGCTGTTGATCTGGTACGGTGTACAGGTCAGCAGGGTTACAAAATCCTGCCCATCGACGGGTTTCAGTGCTTCGGTCTGATCGGGCGTAACCACCAGAATCTGATCCACCTCATAGGTTAAAGTCTTATCGAGGACGTGCAGATAAAAGCGATCCCCCATGACCAGCTGATCTAAATCAGTAAACAGCTTCGCTCCCGCATAGCCCCGGTGTCCGGTCAGCACCGCGTGTGTCCCGGTGCCGCCAACGGGCAAGGCAGTATTTTTCAGATGTCCTGCGCCTTTTGAGAGTACGGATTCAGATGTCCCGTGATAGATGGGCAGATTCACTTTTATTTTTGGTATCTCAAGCACTCCCATTGTCCCGTTGACGTTAAGAATCTCCGTGTAATCCGCTGATTCCTCTTGTACGTCCTCTGAAAAAGGATCTCCAATGATCGGATTGATCCGTCTTTCATCGTAGCTGATGGCTTTTTGATATTCTTCATCCATGCGCTGTTGGTTCATCTCCTCTGTACTCACTTGATAATCCTCAATCACCTGTCCCTGTTTTTGGGAAGCCAGAAGATAAACCATATCTGGATAAAGGATGCAGCCAATCCCTGCACCGATCAGAACAACGATCAGCAGCAGCATTGCTTTGTTTCTCATTTTCCAGCTCCCCTCTCGTCTATTTGTTCCCTGTGTTTCGCTTGCTCCGGATGAAAAGAATGCTCATCCCGGCTGCCATGAGAATCAATGCCGCGCCCATATAAAGAGGTGTTAAACTGCCGGTGCCGCCTGTGTAGGGGAGGTCATAATGCTTGATGTTTTCCACAACGATCTTGTTGGCTTCGGCATGGCTGTTTGAATTGACGGTCACCTTTACAGGGTATTTCAAAAGATTGTAGGGTTTCCCTTCGCCATCTACCGGGGCCTGTGTCTCGACTACCCAGTAATGCGTGCTGTCGCCATAATAAGCATCCTGCCCTTTCTGTCCATAGGCCAGGCCCCAGAAATGGGCAATGCCGTTTGCGTCCGTGGTCACTTCCCAGTCAATGGCGTTATTGGCCGGGTCTTTGACGGCGTTGATATTTTTCTTCGCATCGGCTTCTGTTCGGTAAATTTTAAATTTTGCGCCCTGAAGCTTAAGGGCGTTGTCGTCCGCATCCACTTTTAAAAGGTTGATTCCTCCGGTGTGCACTTCGGGCTTTTTGTCATCGGGAACGGTCTGTGGTTCAAAGAAAATATCTAAGTTATTGGTATAGTGGATCGTCGCGCCGTTTGGGATTGGCTTGCCTAAGCTGCCCTCGGCGGTTTTGTTTACGAAGGTGTTGAACTCAATGTTGAGGGCAGCACTTTTATCTTTGGTGTTTGGCAGTGACTTGGCCGCGGTCTTTTTGCCTGCATCCGTCAGGGATACGGTTAAGGTTCGGCTATTGGCCGTACTTGGCTCTGTGACCGTGTAGCAGTCCGGTGTCATGAGCACGCGGTTCTTTCCCGTATCGACGCGATAGACCTTGACGCTGCCCGGTACATAATCCAGCCGGGTGTCAATGATGTCTGTTATTGTGTAGTTCTTACAAGTCGCCACATCGTCCGGGAGGGTTGTCTCAACAATCCACTTCACGCTCTCGCTGATGTCTGCGGTATCATGTTTGTTTTCCAGTTCCGTAACAAACTTGTCGATGTCCGGGCCGGGTTTGATCTGATTTTTGGGGAATACGTGGACGTTGTAAATCCAGCCATCCCCTGCCGGATTCGTGAGGGGCACCGACACCAGACACGGGTCGGCCTTTTCGGCCACTGCCGGGTTAGTCTGTTCTTCAATGCGGTACACGCCCATGGGGAGGTTGTCATTGCCTTGAATTGTGATCGATCCATCGGCTCCGGTGGTGATGGTCTGGATGTTCCAGGTGGTATCCACCTTGGTATTGTCGGTATCCTGCATTTTCGTAACTTTGAATTGGATGCCCGGCAAAGGGATCGCATCAGCTGGAACAGTGTCCGTCTGCTGCCCGCTTCCTTCGGTGGTGGCTTTTGTGATGTCCTCCATCCGGTATTTGTGAATGGTCAGGCTCCGCGCCGCATTGGTATCGGGTGATCCGGCGGCGGCAAAAGCAGGGCCGCAGCTTGTACATAAAACGGCAATACTCAGGGCAAGGCCGCCTAATTTCTTAAACAATGGGTTATTTTTCAATTTCATTTTGTTTATCCTTTCTTTTTCCTTTTGAATTTCTGCTGTTTCTCTTTTTCAGGACAAGGGCTAAAATGCCTGCCGCAAGGAATAAAATAATCCCGGACAGTATCAGTGCAGCGCGGTGATCACCGTTTCCCCCTGTGAAAGGCAGCTTATAATTTTTCTGATTATCGACTTTCAGAACACCGCCGTCTTTAACAAATGAAGGGGCCGTTCCTTTGGCGGTGATCTTTACGGTTTCAGCCGCTTCGGGATCAATGGTCACACGCCACTGCCCCATGGGCTTGGCATAACCGGGAAGGGTTTTGGTTTCTACCAGCTGGTATTCTCCGGCATAGAGATTGCCAAAGTCGATTTTACCGTCTGTACCGCTGATCCGGGTGCCGACAACGGTTTGCCAGCAGGATTTGATCTTGTCATCCTGTAGGTTGTTATGCGCATGCTTTTCATCACAGCCATACAGTACAAAGGTCACGCCTTTCAAGGGCTGTTGAGTTTCCGTGTCCAGCTTCTTAAAGATAAAGGGAACTTTTTTCGGTTCATTGGTTTTAGAAACAGTCACCACATCCCGGATGCCGTCAATGGTAAAGTGAAGCTTTGTCTGATCCAGCTCATAGCCCTTTGGCGCGGCAATTTCTTTAAAGTAGTAGTCTCCAAAAACTAAATCCGTCACGTTCCACTGCCCGTTCTCATCAGTCACGCCCTGCTTCAAAAGGTTGTCTTTCGTATCGTAAAGGCCAAAAGTGGCTCCGGCGAGCTTTTCTTTGGTGCGGTTGTCAGTCTTTTGCAGCTGCGCATCCCCGGTGGCCCCGATGAAATTTGCCCGAAAGCTGCCGACTAACGGACTTTGACCGACGGCAAGGGATACGAAAAGTCTTTGAGTGTCCGGGACATCCGGGGCGTAAATGACGCAGGCATCCGGATTTCCGGCATCACTGCTGTGCCGTTTAACGGTTGTCGGGGTAATGGTCACGGAGACCTCGCCCTGATAGCTGCCGTCTGCATACAGCATAAAGTCATCATCGTCATAAATGGTCATGGAACCGGTATAGTCCCCGTAGGTCTGACCAGATGTGTTGCGGGCTATGGCGTGTACACCATTAGGCAAAGTGACCGTATAGTTTCCATGATCGGCAATATTGCTGCAGTACGTCTGAAACCATCCGGTTTCCTGCCGCTTGGTACTCGCGTTCCAGACCGCTTCCTCCCGTTCTGGAACAATGCTCCAGCTGGCATCCCAGTTATTGGGATTTTGGTAACTGAGGGTATTCACAAGGTTGGCAACGGTGGGGTCGGTCATATAGTAATCGGTATATGCGCCGATGCCTGCAATAACGCGGATGGCTGCCCATGTCTGAACATAATACTCGCCGTTCTGACCATCATGAAAGCCGTGCCACATGACGTTTCGGATGCGCCAGCTCTGCACGTTCCAGCTTTCCTGGTTGTAGGTGACCAGACCGTTTGGGCCGACAACTTCTGAAGGAATATTGAGCGATGGATCAGCACAGTAGGCGATCTGATCCACGCCATTATCGGATATTCGGATAATGGGTGTTGTGGTGGTAATAATGTCCGTTCCATCGGGGCTGGCAAAGTCGCTGCTGTAGATCACGCCATCATCCCAGCCTGCGGCCCGCTGAAATTTTTTGTAGTGGGGTTCATCCCCAAAGCTTCGGCTCGCCAATGTCCTGAGACTGGTGGAACAGCTCACCGTTCCGCCTATGCTCGTCTCGCCTAAAATGTAGTTGCCGGAAGCATCCATCTTTCCGGTATCCTCGGTGGCGGTAATGCCATTTGCATCCAGAATCGCCTGTTCTCCGGCATCAAGATCGGGACTTTTTTTCTTGGTATCCTCAGTCTCTCCGGTAGGTGACGGATCGGTTTGAACGGTCGGCTCTGTGGCTGTTGATGGTCTTTCCGGCTCTGTGTTTGCCAAAACCTCTGTTTTGAAGCCGCAGCCATAAATCAGCATCAACAGGGCCATGAGCAAAACGACAGCCTGTTTAAATCGGTGTGTCATGCTGATTCCTCCTTTTACAATTTTGTTCTTTCACGTTTGAACCTCCTTTTTAAAAATATCTATCTCAACCGCCTTATGGCGTTTGTTTTCTGTTTTGGGCAAAGAAAAAGCAGCTTTCAATTGGGATTGATCAGCTGCTTTCAGCGGCATGGCTGCCGTGCTCTATTCGATTTTTTGTATTCCTGATTTTTTCTAAATGTGACAAGTTCCTGATTCCAGTCTTTTTGTCCCGGTAAATCTGCGATGAACTGTTTTGAAGTTGTGAATCGGTTTGGAAAAGCTTCCATGATTTCCTGCATGGCACTCTTAATAAAATCCTGACCGGGACGGTTCCCGTATTCATTGACCGGATCATTATCCACGCCAAACACAATCTGACGGATTTCCCGGTGTATTGACAGGTAGTGCAGAATGGGAAGATATTTCAGGCCGTTGCAGGAAAGACAGTGATCTTGGCGATTCTCGAAGTAAAGCGGGTTGTGTATATTTTTGAGTGTCATATAGGAAAGTAAGTCGATGGGCGATTCAAAGATAAAAAGCCGCGGATTGGCACCGGGTAAGGTAAAGCCATATTCGGTCCGGCTCCCTTCCACAAGCATCTTAAATGGGGCATATTCGTTGCTGCCGCGCAGGAAAGCAGACGCGGGTTCTCCGCTATCATCATATCCTACAAACACACAATTACAGCGTTCATCCTGATAGATAAGTTTTTGATCAACACAGTATTGAATGATTTTCGTATCAAGCTTGCGGGTTTTTAACAGATAGGCAAAGAGATTGCGGTAACTTTTGGCTTTGGGCGGCAGACAAAAAGGCTTTGACGGCGGTGGCTCCGTCTGCGGGATGGGCCGATGGGCGGGTGGGGCGTGATGGCTGAAGTCCAGCAGCTCTTGAACGGCTTCTTTCCAACTGCAGGCATTGAGCCAGGCGACAAACTGAATAATGTACCCTCCCTGACCGGATGCAAAGTCTTTCCATTTACGCCCGTCAGGCGTGACATCAAGACCGTTCCACCCTTTTACTTTCACACGGCGGCTGCTGCGTTTGAGGTCAAGACCGCGGTATTCCATGTAATCAATGATATTTACATCATTTGCATAACGAATCTGGTCATCTGTAAACATATTCTCCTCCAGCACTAAATTAAAAAACAAGCGATTTGTTTTTCATTGTTCATGGACAATTTAGCAAAATAAACGAATGCCCTTAATTTACTTTGCTAAATTTTCGTTTCTAAACAAATTCTTTTTATAAAAAAATATAAATTGTTGAAACATGCTGATAAAACATCCCGAAGCTTCATGCTACCCACCTTCCAGATAGGTCAACCTATCATGCTTTATCTATTCGTTCTTTTCAAACAAACAGTACAGTCATCGGTTGCCGAGTACTACCTAACAGTCAGTCATCGCGTTCTTGACTTTATCATTTCAAGATGAAAATACATAAGTATCTCCTGAACCCCATTCGCTAATAAACCAATATACAGATAAAATCTGCCCGACTGAAAGGCGTTTCTCCAACAATTTGTATTAAATTTTCAAAGACCTTCTTCACTACACTTATTAATGAAAAAGTTCTTTCTTTATGGTATACTTTGTTTGCGACGTAAGAATACCGAGTAATGAAGGGAAAAAGTCGGAATTGCACCGGCGATCCCTGGATTGTCCAGGAGTTTTCTGACTAACATATTTTTCCATGTTTATATCGGTTATCTTATCTTAAAGGAGCGGTTTCCCGCTCCTTTATTCTTTCAGGAATCAACAGCGCCTTTTGTTTTTTGTCCATGCTCGTTAGCTTTTTCTTTCTGCCACTGCCTTAACTGATCTGGCAGAAAAAACAGGCGTCCCTTACGTTTTTCCTGGTAATAAGTAAATTGAAATTTCTTATCATGTTTAATATAATAGTAAATCATCGAGCGGCTGCATTTTAAAAAGTCACAGGCTTCCTCCGTTGTCAGTGTTTCGTATAGAGTCATTTTTCTTTACGCTCCTGTAGTAAAACCTTTTTTTCAGCCCTTAACCGCGCGGTCTCTACCATATCTACTGCCATTATAAAAATTTCAATTTGTTCTAATAAAGGTTCCGGCAACCGCA
>CAUEUD010000145.1 GCA_959020865.1 Eubacterium limosum
TTTACTCATAATACCTCAGCGGGTCGCCTGTCTCGAGAGGTATTCCTGAAAATCTTCCTGAGGCATGGGCCTTCCATAGTAATATCCCTGAGCGTATTCGCAGCCCATTTCACGCAGAAGCGCGATCTGCTCCTCTGTTTCTGCCCCCTCCGCGATAACCTGGAGCCTGAGCTCGTTGGCCAGATTGATGACAAATCGCATGATCTGTTTTCTGCGCATGACATTTTTCCGCATTCTCAAAAATTCCAGATCAATTTTCAGCACATCAATGGGAAGCTCCGAAAGCGTATTGAGCGAAGAGTAACCATTGCCGAAATCATCCATTTCAATGATAAAGCCAAGCGCCTTGAGCTGTTCAATAACGGAGAGCAGCTGCTGCGAATCGGACACATAAGCCGACTCGGTGATCTCCAGATGCAGGTTCTCTGGTTCCAGATTGTTTTCCTCAACCATTTTCAGCAAAATTCCAGGCAGGTCAGTATGGTAGATGTCCACCCTGGACACATTGACTGAGATGGGTATGAAATTTTTTCCTTCCCTTTTCCACTGGCCCATTATCTCACAGGCTTTATGCCACACAAACTGGTCGAGGGCATAGATAAATCCGTTTTTTTCAAAAACCGGGATAAAGTCTCCCGGTGAAATCATGCCGAGCTGCGGATGCTGCCAGCGCACCAGCGCCTCTGCTCCCATCAGCCGTCCGGTGCCAATTTCTACCTTTGGCTGAAGATACACCTGAAAATCCTCACACTCCAGCGCTTCTGTCATGGTGTCGATAATATTCTGCTCCATGATCATCTTTTTTCGGATCGAGTCGTCATAAAAAGCAAACCTTTTATCAAAAAAGCCCTTGATGCTGCATGCCGCCAGTGCAGCGCGGTCGCACATCCTGGGAATGCTGATCGTCCGATCCTTTATAGGATAAACACCAAACTTGATCTGGAGACGCATGGGCAGCGGATAATTCTCTGCCAGAAACCCAATGTGCCGCTCCAGCGTCTCATAGACGGATGTGCACCGGGGCACCAGCGCGTAAAACTTATCCGCTCGGTCCCTTGCAAACAGTGATTTTCCCTCCTTGCGCACACTCAGCAGACAGATCGCCACTTCTGACAGAAGCTTGTCACCGGCTGCGTTGCCAAAAGCGTCATTGACCATTTTAAAACGCTCAATATCCGCGGCGATAATATCAAAATCTGTTTCGGGATTTTCTTTCAGCATGGCGGCTGCCCTGTCAAAAAACGCATTCTGAGTATACAGACTGGTTACCGGGTCACGTTCCAGAATCTCAATGGTGCTTTTGGCTTCACGCACTTCCTCCAGCAGCATCTTCAGCCGTTCGTTGGCTTTTGTCAGAGCTCTCTGATAATTGATCAGCTGATTATTGACCTTCTGTATCTCATAGTAGCTGGCTTCGTAGGGCTCCTGCTGCACCAGCTCCAGATCATCGGGCATGGAAATATACAGCTTCATCAGCTCCGGCACCTCAGATTCATCCTCAATATCCCACATCATGAAAAACAGCTGACCTGCGATTCGCTTTGCCGCCGCCCAAACGCTTTGGTCTTCCCCGCGGATTCTGAGCCTCGCGGATGCCACCTGGCCGGCCGCCGGATTCAGCAGTGCCTCCATATTTTCATCCTCTGAAAAAAGCTGCCGTATATTCTGCCCTTCATTCACAAAGCGCATCGGCGTGCTTCGGATGACTTTATTGACGTTTCCCTGTGCATCGCACAGCGCAAAATATCCAATCATGTTTTTTTATTGCAGTGTATCCTCTGCCCATGCTACAAAAGATTTGGCATCCTGAGTGTATACATCTACTCTCCAGTTCTTCCATATTTCATTTGTCCATTCAAAGGCTTTTCCGCCAACGGCAATCCTGATATCCGGGTACACGTGCCGCAGACGTTCCACAGTTTTCTTACAGGTTAACAAATGCTGGGGCATTGTCACCGAAAGCGCTACAAGGTCCGGCTGATGTGCCTCTACCGCGGCCTGTATGGATTCCGCCGGCACCGCCGCCCCAAGATAAACACTGTCCCACCCACTGTATTCAAAAAGGTCTGCCACCATACGCGCGGCCAGCTCATGCAGCTCACTGCCGACACAGGCCACAAGAATCTTTTTTGGCCTGCGCTTCTGGCTGAAGATAACCGGGTACAGCTGCGCGAGCGCCATCTGCGTGGTTGAGGTGCAGTAATGCTCCTTATCCACCTGTATTGTATGGCGGTGCCACAACTCACCCACCTCACGCATACACTCGCCTGCGATATCCACATAGACGTCCGGCAGAGGGATACCACTCTTTACATATTCCGGGATTAAGAACACCGCATTTTTTGTATCTGCCTTTAAAACGCAGTCCAGATACTGCTGAATTTCCGTCTCGTATTTTCTCGGTGGCTTCTCCTCTGCCATTCCGCTTTTCTCACATTCCTCAACCGTTGCGCGGGACGCGCGGTCAAGCATTTCTTTCATGGCAGTCCGCTTTTCAGGCGCAACAGCCTGCTCCATACATTCCTCCATCAGGGCATAGCTGTCCAGAAGCTGGTCCCTGACTCTCTCCCCTGTGCAGTTAGGCAGGAGGGGGCAGATCAGCTGGTAAAGCCACCGGGCGTAATATTCAAAAATTTTCCCATCCTCAAGCGCCAAAGCGGTGTATAACATATCCAAATTGTACACGACATCCTGGTACATTCTCTTTTTTGCCATCTCGTCCAGCTCTCTGCCCAGCTGCGGGTCCAGCTCAAGCTGGCGGTTTAAAATCTCATTTGCCAGACTTCGGAATTCCGGATTTTGATCAATCGATAATAAGCTCATCCTACCTCCCCTTTTCAAAACGCTTTTTTTAATATCGATACAAGCTATTATCTTTTATTTTAACACGATCTCCTTCTTTTTAACAGAATCGGCCGCAATAAAATAACGCCGGGTACAAAATACGACCGGCGCCACCTGCCTATCAGGCTTTTATGCATTCTCTTCTGTTTCCTGCTCCTGTACTTCCTCCGCCAGGGCATCGGCGTCCTCAGCGTCTATCTCCTCCGCGCCCAGATCAATGGTCTTGACATTTCGGTCTGCGCCGATAAAATAGACAATGCCCAAAACAATGCTGACCATGTGCGGAATCATTGCAGTCAAACCATAGAGAATGCTCATTCCCAGATTTACCGCACTGAACACAATGACCAGAATACTCAAGAACCTTAAAAAGCGTGCTTTCCCAATGCTTTTACAGAAAACAATCCCCAAAATCCCCAGGATAACGATGCAGGCGCCATTGGCGATCAGCGATACTGACATCATATTGACCGTGTGCACCAGGCCTTCCATTGTGAGGCCGCCCTCTGTGGCAATCTGCTGGATTTCATGGCTGTCGCCCAGCTGCTGCAGCATCGCCGCGGTTGAAAACAATACGACGCCAAAAATTGTGATAAGGATACCCCATATCAGAAAAATAATACCCGCGCTCTTTAAAAGAGCTTTTCCCTTTGGTTCCATTTCTTTTCCTCCTGAATCATAAGCTTTTTATTTATCCTATCACGAAAAGCAGGGATACCCGCAACCACTTTGGTAAAAATACGCCCCTTTTGGTAAAACTCGTAAAAGCGAAACCTTTGATTTTCAGAATGATTTTAATTGACAATCGAGAGCCGCACTGATACTATTATCTCAGAAAAAACAGTCCGTCTGCCAAAGACGGTCACGAGGTGAAAAGATCATGTTTAAAATAAAAGACTCTGACCCCATGCTGCACAATCTGATCGACCAGTCTGCCGCGGCATTTTTTGACCAGTACCGCTTTGTCACACCAGCGGATTACTGTGTCTATAACTGTAAAAAAGCCTGTCTTGAGGCCGAAGATATTCCCTGCTATGCAATCTGGCAGCGCGACACCCCCTGCCACAACTGTTCCTCCATCCGGGCACTCAGCCTCAAGGAGCCTGTCATCAAGCTGGAATATCTGGAAAACAAGGTCTTTCTGATCCTCTCCACCCCGCACACCGTCGATGGACGCCGCTGCGTTCTGGAGCTGGCCAAGGATGTCACTGCCAGCCTGATGATCAACGATGACCGCCACTGTGACAACACGAGCATCACCGATGTCATCGCTGAGCTCAACAATCTTTCCGTCCGTGATCTCTACACTGGTCTTTACAATAAAAATTACGCAGAGCGCGAGGTTTCACGCTGTATTAACGATAAAAAATCCTTTACCGCCGCCATGATGGATATTGATGATTTCAAAATTATCAATGACACTTACGGGCACCAGACCGGCGACGTTGTCCTGCGCGAGATGGCCTCCCTGCTGACAGACGCCGCGGCCAACGGAAAAGGCTGGGCCGCCCGTATCGGCGGTGATGAATTTATCTTAATTTTCCCTGACCTTTCCCTTGAACAGGCAGAACCCGTTCTCTCCGCCCTGTCCCGGGACATTAAAGAGCACCTTTTTTATAAAGGTGATTCCCATTTTTCCGTCAACGCGAGCATGGGAATTAAGGAATACCATCCCGGAGAAATGAACGCCGCCGACTTTTTTGACCAGGTGGACAGGCGGATGTATGCAGAAAAGAGACGAAATAAAAGCGGCCGATAAGCCGCTTTTTTAAATTGGGCGCAATAATTGTTTTACACGCCGGAGGTTTTATAATATAATTCTTTTTGAAAGCGCATGAGCATCGGGGATATGACACAGCTTTCATTTTAATTTATTCTGAAAAAAAGCGGCACTGCCGCGGGAGGTACAATATGACAAGAGCAACCGGCACCGTATCCAGAGGCGTACGGGCACCGATCATTCGAGAAGGCGACGATCTTGCGGGCATCGTGGTCGATTCTGTATTGGAGGCGTCTCAGAACGAGGGCTTTGATTTAAACGACCGTGATGTTGTGGGCATTACTGAAGCTGTGGTCGCCCGGGCACAGGGTAATTACGCCAGCGTCGACGCCATCGCGAAGGATGTAAAGACTAAATTCCCAGACGGCGAGTTCGGCGTGATTTTTCCAATCATGAGCCGCAACCGTTTTGCCATCTGTCTGCGCGGGATCGCCCGGGGCGCTAAAAAGCTGACCATTATGATGAGCTATCCCTCAGACGAGGTGGGCAATCATCTGGTCGATCTCGACCAGCTTGATGAAAAGGGTGTAAACCCCTGGACAGACGTGCTGGACGAAGCCCGCTACCGCGAGCTGTTCGGAAGCAACCCCCACACCTTTACCGGCGTCGATTATGTCTCTTACTACAGGGCGCTCTGCGAAGAGGAGAACGCCGAGGTCCGTTTTGTCTTTGCCAATGACTGCCGCAGCATTCTGCCCTATGAAAAGCATGTACTCACCTGCGATATCCATACCCGCGAACGCTCCAAACGGCTGTTAAAGGCAGCGGGCGCTCAAACCGTTCTGGGCCTGGACGACCTTTTGACCGAACCGGTGGACGGCAGCGGCTACAACGCTGACTACGGTCTCCTGGGCTCAAACAAAGCCACCGAGGAAAAGGTCAAGCTCTTTCCAAAGGAGTGTGAGCATTTTGTCCACGAGGTACAGGCAAGACTGCACCAGGCTACCGGCAAAAATATTGAGGTCATGGTTTTTGGCGACGGCGCCTTCAAGGATCCTGTCGGCAAGATCTGGGAATTGGCTGACCCGGTTGTCAGCCCGGCTTACACCGACGGTTTAAACGGAACCCCCAACGAAGTCAAGCTAAAATATCTGGCAGACAACAACTTTGCTGATCTATCCGGCGACGCCCTCAAGTCAGCGATCTCCGAATACATTGCCAATAAACCCAAGGAATCCCTCGTGGGAAAAATGGAAACCCAGGGCACCACACCCCGCCGTCTGACCGATCTGCTCGGCAGCCTGTGCGACTTAACCACCGGCAGCGGTGACAAGGGAACACCCATTGTCTTAATCCAGGGATATTTTGACAATTACGCGGATTAGAAAAAAGCAGTGTCTGAGCACGTCGGACACTGCTTTTTAATTTGGGCTGCGGGGTATAACTTAAAAAACAGAAGGGATAAAGGCACATTCTATGAAATCCAATATTGTACTCAAGATCCTGGCACTGGTCATCACGCTGTTCTCTGTTACGCTGCTCGCCTATACCATCATGGAGGAGCACCGGACAGATGAGCTGAACACTGTGCTGGACCCGCTGACCTTCACGGGCACCTGGCAGACCAGTGACGACGCAGCACCACAGCCGCTGACGGCAGATACAAAAATCGACTCTGACCAAAACCCTTCGGTTATTCTCACCGGCCACTTCAGCCAGGCTATTAACGACGGCTCCCCCATTCTTTTCCGCGTGAGCAATATCCGGGTGCAATTGTATAAAAACGACACTGAAATTTACAGCTTCGGTCAGCCAGGAACCTACCCTTCTTTTTCAAAATCGCCAGGCAACCAATGGGATGTGCTTCTCGCGCCCGGTGGCGTTGCGGCCAGCGATACCATCACCATCCGCCTGGAAAACATTTACCCCAGGAACAACGAGCAGGCCTTTAACCTTTTCCTTGAAAATCTTTTCATGGGTGACTCCGGCGTCCTGTTCAGAGATCTGGTCACCACCTCAGGCTCATCCCTGCTGCTGGGCGGCTTTATCCTGCTCATGGGACTGGTTCTGCTGGCAGCCGTCATTATTTTAAAGATCATCAAAACACCGTTAAGCTGGGCGCCTTTTCACCTGTCCCTGTTTACCATCGCCAGCGGCCTGTGGATCTTTCTCGACTTTCATATCATCTCACTGCTCGTCACCACCAATGTTTTTACCAACATTCTGGATATTCTGAGCCTGAGCCTTATCATGCCCTTTTTGGGGCTCTACCTCCTGGACTTTGTAAAAAGCAGGGCCCGCCATGCGATCTCGGGCTGCGTTTACGCCGGGCTTGCCTTCACTCTGTTCTTTCTGCTGGTCCAGTCTCTGGGAATCTGGGACGGCTATGAGCTCCTCACACCGCTTACCCTGCTCGACGCAGCGGCCGTGATCGTTATTTTGTTCAGCCTGATTTATGAGAATGCCCACAACCCACAGCGCGACACCCGCTTTATTCTGTTTTCCTGCGGCATCTGCTTCATCGGCTTTGGGGATATTGTCAACTACTATCTGGGATTCCTGCCCTTTAACCTGTTCTTCAAGCTTGGCTTCACGCTCTTTATCCTGGCACAGTTTTCCTATATGATCCGCTATGCCCGGAACACACTGGCCGCTGCCCGCAAAACGCAGGCGCTTGAAAAAGAGCTGGTACAGAACCGCATCGCCATTATGCTTAGCCAGATCCAGCCTCATTTTCTGTTTAACGCGCTGACCGCCATCAAACAGCTCTGCGCCATTGATCCCGCAAAGGCCGAGGAGGCTGTCGGGCAGTTCGCTGGATTTCTCCGGGGCAACCTGGACTCACTGACCCATACCGGCGCCATTCCTTTTGAAAAGGAACTGACCCACATTGAAAACTACCTGTCTCTGGAAAAAATGCGTTTTGGAAAACGGCTCAGCATCGCCTACGACATTGACGTCAGCGACTTTTCTCTGCCGCCTCTGACGGTGCAGCCTTTAGTTGAAAACGCAGTGCGCTACGGCGTAACCAAAAAGCCTTCAGGCGGTACGGTTACCCTGTCCACCCGGGAAACAGAGGACGCTGTTATTCTCACCATTTCTGACGATGGCGTGGGCTTTGACCCTTCCGCCAAAAAAGAGGACGGCCGCAGCCATATCGGCATCGACAATGTCCGGAGCCGTCTGGAAAACCAGTGCAGCGGCCACCTGACAGTTAGCACCGTGCCGGGAAACGGCACCACCGCCACCATTATTCTGCCTAAAAAAGGAGGTAGCACCCAATGAATATCATCGCCGTCGACGACGAAGCCCTGGCTCTGGGGTACATGCTTAAAATCCTAAAAGAGGCTGCGCCCGGCAGCCGTTTTAAGGGCTTTGAAGACCCCTTTGCCGCACTGGACTATCTCAGGGAAAATCCAGTGGACATTGCTTTTCTGGACATTGAAATGTATGGTCTGAACGGCATTGAGCTGGCCAAACGGTTCAAGGAGGCTGCCCCGTCGGTCAAAATCATCTTTTCCACCGGTTTTCCCGACTATGCCCTGGATGCCTTTTCGGTACACGCCAGCGGTTATCTCCTGAAGCCCCCCACCGTCGAAGCTGTAAAGTCCGAGATTGACAATCTCGGACTGCCGCCAGCCGACAGCCAAAAGCGGGTGCGGGTACAAGCCTTCGGCAATTTCGAGGTCTTTGTGGACAATGCGCCTCTGCGTTTTGGGCGTGCAAAGGCCAAAGAGCTTTTCGCCTATCTGGTGGACCGAAAGGGCTCTGGCTCTACCACCGCTGAGCTGATCTCTGTTCTGTGGGAAGACCGGGACCTGTCCCATTCCCTGCAGAGCCAGTTCCAGACCGTTGCTGCAGACATGATAAAGACCTTTAAAGCCGTCAATGCCGGGGATGTCCTGATCAAAAAACGCAATTACCTGTCTGTGGATACCGAAAAGCTGGACTGTGATTACTATAATTTTCTAAAGGGCGATATCCGCGCCATCAACAGCTACACTGGCGAATACATGCGCAATTACAGCTGGGCTGAATTTACCACCGGTTTCTTATCCCAGAAAGCTGGTATCCTTTAGGCGGGCACTTTCTGTCCAACGTTATCAAAATATAAATACCGCCACAGCTAAACACTAAAAGGCCTTTGACCACTAAAAAAGCCAACATAATGTTGGCTTTTTAGTGGTCATCAAAATATCTTCCTGCCCGCTCGGCGCTCTTTCTGAGGAGGTCAAAAAAAACGGCTTTTTCAATTTCTGTCATGCCTGCTGTGATCTCATTGACCCATCCGGTGCCAATGCGCTGCAGCTCCGGCAGCACCTCGTAGGCTTTTTCGGTGGGGTAAACGTCAAAGGAACGACTGTCACAGGCGTTTGCCTCCCGGGTCAGATAGCCATTTTCCTCAAGCTTTGCCACCATTTTAGTCACCGTGCTTTTATTCATGTCCAGCAGCTCAACAAAGCGGTTCTGCGGTATGCCCTCATTTTCACAGGTGATCATGATAAAGGGCGCCTGTCCGCTGGTCAGCCCCAGCTCGCTGGTCTGTTTATTTAAATACATCTGCGTCTTCCTCTGAATAATGGAGATCAGCTTTAATATTTCATCCTGGGTCGGCAGCTCCATACTGGTGCCTCCTTCAAATTTCTGGCGTTACTCTAATTTTATGGCGTTGCCGTCCATTTGTCAAATGAAAAGGCTTGCTGCAAATAAAAAAAGAATGCCACAAAGCGATGTGACATTCTTTTTTGGCTATACTCTCCAGCGCTTCAGGCCTGGAAAAAACTCTTTCATCATTCCCCGCGCCTGCTCCTCTGTCATTTCAGCATTGTTCTCCACCATCGGCCCAACGCAGATTTCAATCATTTCTTCCATACTCATATCCGGCGCTGTAAAAGCGCCTTTTTCATAG
>CAUEUD010000146.1 GCA_959020865.1 Eubacterium limosum
CCGATCTTTTTTAAGCTGTCAGAAAAATGCGCTGCCCGGGACTGCGCCTTTTATCCAGATAAGAAAATGACAATTTTTTATACTTGACTATTTTTATCCACATTGCTATAATGAGTTTATAAATTTGAAAGGATTACATTTGTGCTGATTACGAGAGAAACCGATTATGCATTGAGACTTGTCCGTTCTCTGGCCGACGGCGAGCGCCGTTCTGTGAGCCAGCTTTCGGACGAGGAACAAATTCCGAAGGCCTTTGCCTACAAAATCATCAAAAAGCTGGAACGCGCCGGCCTGGTGAGCATCGCCCGCGGCAGCGAAGGCGGCTGCAGTCTTAATAAGCCGACCAGCGCCATATCCCTGTATGATCTGATGTGCGCCATTGATGGAAGCTGTTCTCTGTCCCCCTGCATGGAATCGGGCTATCGCTGCGAATGGTGTGAAAAACACGGCAGCTGCTGCTTTCATAATCACCTCATGGTTATCCAGGAAGAGCTCAACGACCGATTGAAGGCCAGTAGCTTAGAAGAAATTTTAAAATGCGGGTGACCGCATGGTTTTTTCGGCAATATTGGACAAAAATTATCCAATATGTGGTATTGATTCATTTATATTTCAAGGAGGATCTATGATGTTATTTAAAACGACCGAGCAGCATGAAGCCCTGCGCAAAAAAATTCGTGAGTTTGCTGAAAAAGAAGTAAAACCCCATGCTTTCATGATGGACAAGGAAAATATGTTTCCGGACGAAGCCGTCAGGCAGCTTGGCGAAATGGGTGTAATGGGCATCCCGTTTGAAAAGGAATATGGCGGACAGGGCCTGGACGTTTTGAGCTATGCCATTGCCGTTGAAGAGCTCTCCCGCGTCGATGGCGGAACCGGCGTTATTCTGTCGGCGCATACCTCACTTGGGACCTGGCCCATTGCCGCCTTTGGAAACGAAGCACAAAAGCAAAAATATTTAATTCCTCTGTGTAAAGGTGAAAAAATTGGCGCCTTTGGCCTGACGGAGCCAAACGCGGGTTCCGATGCCGGCGGAACCGAAACCACCGCCATTGACAAGGGCGACCACTACCTGCTCAACGGCAATAAGATTTTCATCACCAACGCGCCAAAAGCCGACACCTACGTTATTTTCGCTGTCACCACACCTGATATCGGAACCCGCGGCATCTCCGCCTTTATTGTTGAAAAGGGCTGGGAAGGCTTCACCTTCGGGGATCATTACGACAAACTGGGGATCCGCTCCTCCTCCACTGCTGAGCTGGTTTTCAATGATGTGAAGGTTCCCAGGGAAAACCTTTTAGGCGAAGAGGGCCAGGGCTTTAAAATCGCGATGGCAACCCTGGACGGCGGCCGGATCGGCATTGCCTCCCAGGCGCTGGGGATCGCCCAGGGCGCTTTTGAGGAAGCGGTAGCCTACGCCAAGGAACGTGTCCAGTTTGGCAAGCCCATCGGCTTCCAGCAGGCCATCTCCTTTAAAATCGCAGACATGGCCACCAAGCTGCACACTGCCCGCCTGCTCATCTACCAGGCGGCTGAGCTGAAGGAATACCACGAGCCTTACGGCATGGAATCCGCCATGGCTAAACAGTATGCCTCCGATATCGCTCTGGAGGTCACCAATGACGCCCTTCAAATTTTCGGCGGCACCGGCTACCTGAAGGGCATGGAGGTTGAGCGGATGTACCGCGACGCCAAGATCACGACCATCTATGAAGGCACCAACGAAATCCAGCGCGTTGTCATCGCCTCCCATATTCTGGGAAAGCCCCCAAAAAAGGCCGGCGGCTCCGGCAGCGCGCCTAAAAAGCCCGCGCCCATCACCGGCGTTCGCAAGCACATTATTTTGAAAGACGGTGATATTCAGGCAAAGGTTGACGCCCTGGTCGCGGCGCTTGAAAAAGACGGCTATGATTTCTCTGTCGGGATTCCCATCGACACCCCTATTGTCGACGCTGAACGTGTGGTTTCGGCCGGTGTGGGCATTGGCGACAAGAAAAACATGAAGCTCATCGAAGATCTGGCAAAGGCCGCCGGGGCTGCCATTGGCTCCTCCAGGCCCGTGGCTGAAACCTTAAAATACGTGCCCCTTAACCGCTATGTCGGAATGTCGGGACAGAAGTTCTCAGGCAACCTGTATATTGCCTGCGGTATCTCCGGCGCGATCCAGCATCTCAAGGGGATCAAGGACGCTTCCACCATTGTCGCCATCAACCAAAACGGCAACGCGCCGATCTTTAAAAACTGTGACTATGGTATTGTGGGCGACGTGAACGAAGTTCTGCCTGTTTTAGCCAAAGCTCTGGGAACCGGCGAGAAAAAGCCAGCCCCCGAAATGGTCAAGATTAAACGGCCAAAGGCGCCAAAGCCGACGCCGGCAGGCCCATCTTATATCTGCGGCGGCTGCGGCTATGAATATGTTCCCGATCTGGGTGATCCGGAAAATGACATCGCTCCGGGCACACTGTTTGAAAATGTTCCGGAAGACTGGGTTTGCCCGCTGTGCGGCGCCGAAAAATCTGAATTTATTATCGCCAAAAAGGAGGCCTAATCAATGTATGCAGTTAGAAATGTAACCGAGGACTTAATCTGGGTTGGGGCCAACGACCACCGCCTGGCCCTGTTTGAAAATGTTTATCCCATTCCGCGCGGCGTCAGCTACAACGCTTATGTCCTGCGCGATGAAAAAAATGTACTCTTTGACACGGTCGACTGGTCGGCCTGCCGCCAGCTCTTAGAAAACCTTGAGTTTGTTTTGGAGGGCGAATCCCTGGATTACCTTGTGATCAACCATCTTGAACCCGACCACGCGGCCAGTATAGAAGAAATCCTGATCCGATACCCGGGGATTAAGATTATCAGCAATGAAAAAGCCTTTTTGTTCATGCGCCAGTTCGGCTTTCACGTCGACGACCATGACTGCATTGTCGTGGAAGAGGGCGATACCTTCTCCTTCGGCAAGCACACCGTCACCTTTGTTTTTGCGCCCATGGTGCACTGGCCCGAAGCCATGGTCACCTTTGATGTGACAAACGGGGCCCTGTTCTCCGCTGACGCCTTTGGTACCTTTGGCGCCCTGGACGGCAAGCTTTTTGCTGATGAGGTGGATTTTGACCGTGACTGGCTTGACGACGCCCGCCGCTACCTGACCAATATTGTCGGAAAATATGGCCCCCATGTACAGCTTCTGCTGGGCAAGGCTGCCGGCATTCTTGACAAGATCAAATTTATCTGCCCGCTTCACGGGCCGGTCTGGCGCGAGGACCTGATGTATTTTATCGAAAAATACGATTTGTGGAGCCGCTATGTGCCGGAGGAAAAAGGCGTTATGATCGCCTACGCGTCAATGTACGGCAATACGGAAAGCGCCGCCCAGGCCCTGGCTGCCCGTCTCTGCGATAAGGGCATGACCAATGTGGTCATGTATGATGTGTCCTCGACGCATGTATCCCAGCTTATTTCTGAAAGCTTCAAATACAGCCACCTGGTTCTCGCCTCTACGACTTATAACCTCGGCATTTACCCGGCCATGCATAACTTCCTGATGGACATGAAGGCCCTGAACGTGCAGAACCGTACGGTCGCCATTGTGGAAAACGGCTCCTGGGCTCCCTGCTCCGGCGATTTAATGCAGGAATTTGTCGAAAATGAACTGAAGGACATGACCGTCATCAATGACCGCCTGTCCATGGCCTCCGCTCTCCATCCTGAAAAAGCAAAAGAGCTCGACATGCTTGTGGACGCGATCCTTGAATCCATGGAAACACCCGAAGCATAAGAGTCATAAAAAGATCGGCGCAAAATTGCGCCGATCTTTTTGTATCTCCGGTTTTACACCATGGCTACAGCTCTTGCCGGTGCGCCGCCAAAGCCCTGAAGCTTGAGCGGGAAGCAGCAGAAGTAAACCCGTTCGTATGCCATCACCTCATCGGGGAAGTCGATCTCTTCCAGAAGCCATACTTCCTTTGAGAGCAGAACCACATGGGGCTGCGGTCCCTTATCCGGTCCCCATCCGCCAATGCTCAGGCCGTCGATGCCAACGCCCTTTACACCTTTTTCATGCAGCCATTCCGCGCCTTCGCCAGTGAGGTAAGGCCATTGGTAATAGTATTCCTTTGTCATGGCTCTTTTCTTGCACCAGCCCGTGTTCATGAGGACAATGTCCCCTTCTTTGATCTTATCCGCGTAGGGTTTCAGGTGCTCGCTGGTAATGCCTGTATCCGGCGCAATGCCCCGGAGGTCAATGATTACCGCTTCGCCCTGGAAGCCCTCGATGGGCATTTCATCAATCTTCTTGCCTTCCGGGAAGAAATGGAAAGGCGCGTCCAAGTGGGTGGCGGTATGGGCGTTCATCTTAAAGACTTCTGCCGTAAAGCCGTCCTTTGGGTTAATGGCCTCATAAGTCACCTCTGTGAGCTCATAGGTGGGCCATCCCGGACAATTGTGAAATACCGGCTGTGACATGTCAAACACTTTTTCAAACTTCTGCATCATAAATACCCCCGTATTTTAATATATTTTTGCAATGCTTACATTGCCTGCAAACTTTAGGACTCGCGCTTGAAATTGGGCGCGTACTCTACGGCCAGGCGGATGGCCTCAATCATGCTGACCGGGCTGGCAATGCCCTTACCCGCAATGTCCAGCGCTGTGCCGTGGTCTACTGAGGTTCTCAGTATGGGCATCCCGTTGGTAATGGAGATGGTGCGCTCAAAATCCACCATCTTTGTGGCGATGTGCCCCTGGTCATGATACAGGGAGAGCACCGCGTCGTAGCGGCCGTTCAGGGCCTGGTAAAAGACAGAATCCGCGCCAATGGGGCCTTCGATGTCAATGCCTCTGGCCTTTGCCTCCAGAACCGCCGGAATCACATGGTCTACCTCCTCGGTTCCAAACAGGCCATGCTCACCGCTGTGGGGATTTAAACCTGCCACGGCGATTTTCGGGTTCTTAACACCCAGCACCTCCAGCGCTTTCACACAGTCGCGGATAAATGTGAGCAGGCTGTCCTTTGTCACCAAATCACAGGCCTTTCTCAGTGAGACGTGGCGCGTGAGGAAAAACACACGCAGGTTCCGGACCTGGAACATGGTCAGCGGATTCTTTGTCCCTGTCAGCGCGCCCACAATCTCGGTATGCCCAATGTAGGGCACCTCTGCCAGCTTCAGGGATTCCTTGTTGATGGCTGTGGTGGACAGCACGTCCGCCTTGTGGGCCAGGCACAGCTCTGTGGCTTTTTTAATATACTCATAGGCCGCCTGTCCGGTCATGGCCTGGATTTCTCCGATTTTAAGGGCGTTCATGTCAATGTTGTCAAGGTCGATCAGGTTTAGAACACCGGGTGTGTAGTCGCCGTTTGCCGGCTCCTCGATACATTTGATCCTTAAGTCCACACCGCTGAAGCGGATGGCGTCCTCCAGCACGTCTTTATCGCCCACGACCACGCAGCGGGCAATCTCCTGTATCATCTTATCGTCCAGGGCCCGAACGGTAATCTCCGGTCCGATGCCTGCCGCATCTCCCATAGGTATTGCAATGATTGGTTTCATTTTCTTACTCCTTTTCGGCTAATTTTATCTGTAAATAGGACATGGCGCTGCGCAGGGTATCCACCCTTCCGGCCAGTCCGCCTTTTGTCACAATGGGCAGGCCGCTGTAAGGGCCGCCGATCAGTTCTCCGTACATGGTAAAGGGCTCGATCTCATCCAGCACGCAGATGCCCGCGCTTTCCAGGGCTTCGCACACGCCCAGGGTAATGTCCCCGCCGCTGGTATAAAGGGCCTGTATCTCGCGGCTGTGGGTCTCGAGATACGCGGCGGCCAGCTCTGCGATGGCTGCCCCGATGCGCTCGGACAGGGTCTCGACATCACAGCCAAAGCGCGCTGCGGTCTCCCTGAGGTCCAGCACATCCTCTTCCGCTCTGGCGGTCATAAAACCCACAAAGTCACTGTGCTGCGCGCAGGCGTCCAAAGCTCTGAATATTCGCTGTTTTTCGGCGTCTCTGCGGTTTTCATCCAGCAGGGCCAGCACATCGGCCTGCACCAGCTCGGTTTTGAAAAAAGCTTCAAAGGCTGCTGCCTGCTGTCTGACAATGGGCACCACGCTGCCAATGGCCATGAGCACGCGCTTGCGGGTGCGCTGTTTTTTTCCCGCGTTCAGGCAGGCCAGCGTCAGCGGCCCCGGGTCCACCGTTATAAAGGGACAGCCAAGGGCTGTGCCCGCCTGGGCAATGGCGGTGATATCCTCCCCCGCCACCGCGTCAAAGCTGATGATCCGCACGCCCTGCCGGATAAGCGCTTCCGCCTCTCCCCGGATGGCTTCCGCTCCCCTGGACACGACGTCCATACCAACAGTGCCGACCGGGTAGCGGGTCTGTTTTTCCAGTATAGCCTGGACCGACGACAGGGTCACCGGGCATTTAGGGTCTTTGCTGACCCCGGTACGCTCCAGCAGGTTTCCCTCAATTAAGAGATAGCCTCCGGCCACCAGCTTATCCACATCCGGGTAGGCCGCGCAGACAAGAGCGACGGCTTCACCGCCAAGGGCGTCCAGCAGGCCGTCTGTCTCGGCGCCGATGTTGCCCCGCAGGGTGCTGTCGATCCGTTTTTGATAAAAGCAGCCCTCAGGCAGCACAAAGGCCTGCGCAGTCCTTTTCACCCTGTCATAGGCCGCCCCCGCCCCGATGCCCCGGCTGTCTGTGCTGACAGCCACGGCGTCATAGTCTGCTAAAACCTTAGGCCCGACGGGCACGCCGTGCCGAAAGGTCGCGAAACGGTAGCCGTTTTTTCTGAGCAGGGCCCCGGTAACATTGGCCCCAGTCAAATCGTCGGCGATGATTACTGCCCTTGTCATCTGCTCTCTCCTCCTATGCTTTAATCCATTCGATTTCTGTTTCCATAAGCCGCGCTTCGCTCTCGGCGTCCAGCCCCGCATCGGTGATGATCCGGTCGAAACGGTCAATCCCGCAGATTTTGGCAAAGCTGACCCGGCCAAACTTTGAGCTGTCGGACAGCAGCACCTTTTCTCTGGCACATTCCAGAATCTGCTGCTTCAGCGCCGCCTTTTCCATGGACGGTGAGCTCACGCCTTTTTCCACATCCACAGCGCTGGCCCCCAGAAAGGCGATGTCTGCGTTGATGCCTTCAAAAAAGGCTTCGGCGTGTCCGCCGAGACATACCCCCACATCCTTCTGGACATGGCCGCCGGTACAGTGAACGTCCACAAGGGGCGCATCCAGCAGTCTGGCGGCAATGAGGATATCATCGGTCACCACGCTGATCTGCTTCGTGCCGCGGGCCAGCAGCAGAGCCAGCTCCATATTGGTGGTGCCAGCGTCCAGCACAATGGTCTGTCCGTCCTCCACCAGTTTTTCGGCTTCCCTGGCGATGCGCTTTTTCTCGGCCTGGTAAGCGCTGGCTTTTTTGGAAACCGCGATTTCCTCCACCAGCCCTTCCTTTACCACTGCTCCGCCAAAGGTACGGGTAATGCGGTCGTTATCCTCCAGGTATTTCAGATCCCTTCGGATGGTTGTGGGCGTGACCTCGAGCTTCTGGGCCAGCGCCTCAACTGTGATGCTGCCGTTTTTCTCGAGGTTTTCGATTATTTTTTCTCTTCTCTCTATTGGAAACATGGCTTCCCTCATTATCCGGTCACACTTGAACCGGTCATTCTGTTTAACTATGATTATCTATGCTTTCTTTTGTTTATCATAACGCATTTTCAGGGTGTTGTCAATTCAAAAAGAACATATTTGATCATTTTTAAGCATTTTCAAACACACCTGAACGCAAAATAAAAGGCAGACGATCAGCTTTGTGCTGACCGTCCACCGCTTATACAAACTCAGCGATCACGATCTCGTTTCCGTCGATATCCTTTAAACGGACCTCATAAGTTCCCCAATCATACCGGACAGCTTCCGACAGGGAGACCCCTTTTTTCTTCAGGCTTTCCATTGTTAAATCAAGGGTTTCTGTTTGAAATACAAAGGATTGACGCCCGGTCGGCTCTACGCCGCATTTTTTACAATCCCATATACAAAGAGTAGGCGCGTTTTCGATAAAACCAAGATAAACCCCATTTGAATTGTCATCATCGGTTTTAATAAAGGGGATCTCCAGCATTTGCGTATAAAACGCGATCAGCTCTTTCGCTTGCTCAGAAAAAATATTTGTGCAGTAGTATCCTGTTATCATCTTTCCACCATCCTATCATTTTTTTATTCAATCACAAAAGCATACAATCGCCTGTCCAACGCATCGGCAGAGCAGGCCAGCGCAGCGCAGACTGCTGCCCTGCCCACATTCTACCATAAGCCGCCGCCTCCGTCTATTCTGTTACCGCCCCTTCCCCCGCTGTTGTCAGAAAGCACGCCGAAATCAAAGCGTGAACAGCAAAACGGCATGGCCAAAAACTGGCCATGCCGTATGGTGTGACAATACTGCTTTATTGGGCATATCGTCTTTTTCATCATGATTATTATTGCTGAACCTGGCTTCTGTCCGCCTTATAAGCTTCACAGATCAGGTAAACGCCGTAAAAACACAGGGCTATTGCTGAAAACATACACATCCCTCCTTTTCGGCTTTAAAAAACAGCTGCCTCGTGGAGCTGCCGGATCATTCATCCTCTGGATCACCAGGTCTGCCAAAGCCGCCAAAAGGCCCAAAGCCCGGGCCGCCCTGCCCAAAGTGATTTCCAAAGGAGCGGCCGCCCATCCGCATATTCATGAGCCGCTCGAACTGGTCTTTACCCATACGCTCACAGGCGCCGCGCATCCATTCTCTGGTGCCATCATCCATGCTGTCGCCGCACTTTTCCTCAAAGGCTGCGATCATCCGGTCCAGGTATGCGTTAAACTGGTCTTGTTCCCCGGGCGACAGACAGTCAAAAATTCCGGCGTCATCTGTCGCGCTGTTCTGGTCCTGGGCCTGCTTTCCCTGCTCGGTCAGGCGGACAAGCATGACCCTGCGGTCTGTCTCAGAGGGTACGCGGGTCACATAGCCTTTCTTTTCCAGCTTGTTCAGCAGCTCGTTCAGGGACTGCTGCCGTATGCCCAGCAGATAGGCCAGATCCTTACTGCTGATTTCAGGCTGTATCTTGAGCATGGCCAGCACTCTGCCCTGGCCCCGTGTCGGGTCCCCCACCGGGCCGTTTTTAACATGATTTTTCAGGCGGCTGCGCTGTATCAGCCACTGAAGCCTTGACAGCTTCTCATATAATTCCATCTCTTTTTCGTCCATTTTGTGACCTCCTTTAATTTATAACAGGTACCTTATACTTTATATTATACAGGTACTTGTTATATATGTCAAGGATTTTATACAGGTACCTTAAATAAATTAAAGGCATAAAAAAGACGGCTGCTTTCCAACCGTCCTATGTGTTTCTTATTCAGCCCTGATGGCT
>CAUEUD010000147.1 GCA_959020865.1 Eubacterium limosum
GTAAAACGCCGTTTTTGCGGGAATGCCAGCAAAGTCAAGCCCAGCGTCACGGGCATAAAGACTCGCACGGAGAACATGAAAGCTGCTGGTTACAAATACGCCCCGGGCATTCGGCTTAAGCCTGTCAATGATCGCTTTGGAAAACAGCATGTTTTCCCGGGTGTCTCGGGAATGATCCTCCACTAAAATGTCCGATTCGTTATAGCCTTTGGACAAAAGGTAATCTTTCATTACGAAAGCCTCCGAAACCGATTCATCCATTCCTTTACCGCCAGAGACAACAAATTTTGCTTTCTTTCCAGTCATTTCTATCTGTTTTTCATAAAAAGCAATAGCCCGGTCCAGGCGCTTGGCCAGAAGCGGTGTAACCTTACCGTCAATCACCCGACAGCCCAGGACCAGAATAAAATCCTCGTCATAGGAAGGCTTGTTGAAGTAGTAAAGGGCCGAAGCATTGGCAAAGCTGATAAACAGAAAGCCAAAAAACAAAACGACAATCGCCAGCATGGAATAGATCAGTGGAATGACAGGATTGACATTCATAAAAAAGGGAAGTGTGTAGAACAGTATCAGCGCGGCAAGCATGATGAGTCCGAGAAATAAGGGTAGAAAATTGCTGACCCGTGTTCCCTCGCGCGATACCATCCGCTGCCCATTGATCATCAGCGCAATGCTTGAGAAAAGCAGCAGCAGGGGCCCCATTAAAAATATTAAAGCGACCATTCCCAGTATGACCCAGATAACCGGGCTGAGAGGGGACATCATCGCATAACCACAAAGCCCCAGCAGAAAGAAGGCAAGGAGGATCGTTATCAAAATGCCGCCGGCGATGGGGCGCCTCTGCTTATAATACAGACGGTAAAACAGGATAAGGATAATAATGGCAGGTATTAAAAAAATCATGGCATTCTCCTGATTGAAATTTATTTTTATAGTATAAATATACCCGCCCTTATGAAAATAAAGCAGACATTTTGACGACCGGTAAAAATTACCGGTCATCATCATCAGTTTTTTTAAGCTTCAGGTAGTAATGCTCCTGTACCAGATCCGCCACCAGGCTACAAAGTGCCACACTGTCCTCGATGTGCATCTGCTCACTGATGGTGGTGTCAAAAAGAAGCTGGAAAGCACCCGGGAAGTCCTCATCACCCGCCCAGAACTGGATGCGGGCAGGAATACGCGGCGCAAAGAACCCCTGTGCACAGAGATCCGCCTTATCCGGGAAGATCGAAAAGCCGATTTCAGGCAGAGCGGCCTTTAGTATTTCCGGATCACAGCGGTCATAGAAAACGCCCATGGGTTCAATGACATTCTTCCGGATGTTCGGGTAAAAAACAGCGCCCCTGGGCTGATCCTTATAGGAAATCCATCTGCCCGAAAGGGGGAGCTCCACAGCGCGGGAAAAATAATTGAGCGCGATGAGCCGCCAGCTGATCTCAGGCTTTTCGGCCGTGCCTGCAAAAAACACATCACCATCCGGATAGGGAATCGTCAGGGGCTGGCCAAAACAGACAAGGCTGAAGCACCTTGTTTTTTCGTCATAAGCGCAGCCGGTGTTTTTTTCGATAACCAAAGGGTTAAGGGCGCGCAGCTTACGCCGGCTTTCATCAAAGGCGCCGCGGTAGGCACCCTCCTCGGGGCGGCTTTTCATATAATCGTACATGGTCTGATACCTCACTTTGTAAGTTATGCTCATTATAGCACGCCGGAGCAGCAGAGGCAATTTCACATTGTGGTGGGTTTGTGCTACAATAGCTTTACTGAGAAGGGAGGGATGCGCATGGCCTATGAGGTGGTAGAGCTCTCGGTGCGGGAGCTGGTAGAATTTATTATGCGCTCAGGCAGCATTGACAGTCGCTTTGGCGGCTTTGACCGGGCCGCGGAGGGGGCGCGTATCCATCGAAAGCTGCAGAAAGAAGCCGGAGAGCATTATCGGGCAGAGGTCACTCTGGCCGAAACCACAGATGTGAAGGGCTTTAACTTTAAAATACAGGGCCGGGCAGACGGGATTTTTGAGGAGGATGGCATCACCGTCATCGACGAGATCAAAACTATCACCAGAAGTCTGGAGGATATGGATGAAGACAGCCGTCCGGTACACTGGGCCCAGGCTAAATGCTACGGCTATATCTACGGCAGCCAGCAGGGGCTTGACTTCATTGATATCCAGCTTACTTACTACCAGGTGGATACAAAAGAGATCCGCCGGTTCCGTAAAAGTTTTTCCGTCGTCGAGCTGGAGGATTTCTATCTCGCCCTGTTAGACGCTTATATCCGCTGGGCAGAGATGCAGCGCCAGTGGGTCGAAAAGCGGGATCAATCCATCCATGCTTTAGAATTTCCTTATAAAACCTACCGCAGAGGCCAGCGGGAGATGGCTGTGGCAGTTTTTAACACTATCAAAAAGAGCGGTAAGCTTTTCTGCCAGGCGCCCACTGGCATCGGAAAAACCCTGTCCACGCTGTTTCCCTCTGTCAAGGCCCTGGGCGGCGGTATGGCAGAAAAGATCTTTTACCTGACAGCCAAGACCATCACCCGCCAGGCGGCTGTGGACGCCTTCACACTCATGAAGGAAAAAGGCCTGGCGCTCCGGACGGTCACCCTGACGGCCAAAGATAAAATCTGCTTTCTGGACGAACGCAGATGTAACCCTGATGACTGCCCCTATGCCGACGGCTATTTTGACCGTGTGGGCGATGTGCTCTATGAGGTGCTTCAGCAGGAAACCGTCTTTTCAAGAGAGAATATCGAGGCCATCGCGCTTGAAAATAATCTGTGCCCCTTTGAGTTTTCGCTGGACCTTACGCTCTGGTGCGACGCCATTATCTGCGATTACAACTATCTCTTTGACCCGCTGGTGGCCCTGAAGCGCTTTTTTATGGACGAGAAGGGGGACTACGTCTTTCTGGTGGATGAGGCCCACAATCTGGTAGACAGGGCAAGGGAAATGTACTCGGCTGCGCTTAGGAAATCCGATTTTCTGAACCTTAAAAGGCAGTTGATCAAAACGGACAAACGCCTGAAGGAGCCCCTGAACAAGGTGAACCAGGCCATGATCGACCTGCGAAAAAGCTGCCCGGACAGCCGGTCCCGCATCAGCAGGGAGGAGCTGGGAGATTTTAATGAGCTTCTGGGATTCTTCTGCTTTGCCTGTGAGGACTGGCAGAAAAAACACCCGGACCATCCGGCGGCCGACGCGGTGCTAGAGCTCTATTTTCAAGCCCGGACCTATTTAAAGATCGCCGAGTTTTACGATGAGCACTATATCACTACCATTCACACCTACGGCAGCGAGGTGATCGTGAAACAGATGTGCCTGGACCCAGCGCTGTTACTGAGGGCAAGGCTGGCCTGCGGCAAGGCATCCGTCCTCTTTTCAGCCACCCTCACCCCTCTGGAATATTTTATCGCTGTGCTGGGCGGCGAGGAGGAAACCCCGCGCTACGAGCTGCCCTCCCCCTTTGACCCGTCAAAGCTTGGTATTCTGCTGGCAGATACCATCAGCACCCGCTATGTGGACAGAGAAGAGAGCTATGTCCCTATCGCCGAAATGATCGCCGCCTTTGCGGCAGGGAAAAAGGGCAATTACATGGCTTATTTTCCATCCTATGCCTACCTGAATGCAGTCTATGAAGTTTTTGGAGAGCGTTTTCCAGATATCCGGTCCATGGCCCAGGAGCGGGATATGGACGAGGCCGCAAGAGATGCTTTTCTGGCAGCTTTCGATGCTGAAAATCCCGAAACCCTCATCGGATTCTGTGTGATGGGCGGTATCTATTCCGAGGGGATTGACCTCAAGGGTGACCGTCTCATCGGAACCGTTATCGTGGGCGTGGGCCTGCCTCAAATTGGCGATGAGCGCAATATCATCCGGAATTATTATGACGATAAGCAGGGCAGCGGTTTTGCCTATGCCTACCAGTTTCCCGGGATGAATAAGGTCCTTCAGGCTGTTGGACGCGTCATCAGGGATGAGGCTGACCTGGGCATGGTGCTCTTTATCGACAGCCGGTTTTCAAGCAGCGGCTACCGCAGGCTCTTCCCGCCGCATTTATCCCATTATGTAAAGGTAAGAAATGCAGAGGACGTCCGGCAGGAGACCAGGGCCTTTTGGAATGAAAAGGAAGAAAATGTGTAAAGTGTAAAAATAAACGCGTATCCCGTGATAAAATCAGGGAATACGCGTGTTTTTGATGGTTGAAATAGCGGCGGAATTGTTCGTAGACTTTTAGTAGTCTGCGAACTTTTTTAAAATTTTCGTTTAAGAAAATGATTTGTTTTTCAACTGCGTGATTTATTATAACATTCCCTCATGAAAAATGCACCCCTTTTTTAAAAAATTTAAATAATTTTCTTTAAAATCAATTTTATGTCTAAACTTTAACAATAAATTATTTTTCTACCCGAATATTTTTATTTTTAATGAATTTTCCAAACTGGTCAAAATCTGGTCAGCTTTCTTCTATATATATTAAGGTATTATGCGGCTTTCAGGTATTTATGATTTTCTGATATTTTCTTTCTGCTTTGGTCAATTATATGGTCAGAATCTTCTCAGGCTTTTATTTCTCCCGGTGTACAGCGATCTACTCGCAGACTACTAAAAGTCCACGAACAAAGGTGAGGTCAACTATGAGTGCCGGATACGCCATTACGACATACAAAATACAGCTGAATTACAAGCATCTCGACTGGTTTAAACAAACCCAGTCTCTGTTTGACGCTGTCCTGGCATTCTACTATCACTTGCTCGAAGAACAGCCCGGAGCACTGGAGCTGTCCAACAAGAATCTTTTGCGTCACCTGGAGCTTCAGACCATCCGGCAGAGAAATGGCAGTCAGCCAGAAACCCCACTGCCTTACGAAAAGGTTCCCCTGTATTTCAGACGCGGAGCCATCAACGCTTCTATCAGTCTGTATCGGATTTACAGCGGTATTCATAAAGCATGGGAAGAGGGGGGCTGTAAAGGCACAGAGCCCGGCAGGCCAAAACGGCTGCATATGTCCATGCGCTATTATAAAGGCATGTATAAAGACTTCGATGATCAGAGCATCATGCTCAAGCTCTATACTGGCAAATCCTGGTCGTGGGTGAAGCACCGCTACACCGGCAGACCCTTTCCAGAAGAAGCCGAGCACATGAGCCCTACCATTGTCATCAAAAAGAAAAAGGTCATGCTGCATGTGCCGGTAAAAGAAAAAGTAGAGGATATCCGCACCGCCAAAGAGCGCGTCCGGCAAAAAGAAAAGTTTGTCTCAGTCGCACTCACCACCTCCGACAGTCTCGCCGTTTGTACCACCTTCCAAGCTGACGGTACCGCCACCCACCCTTATTTTATCAAGGGTGGAAAAGAGCTGGCCCACCGTAGGAAGCAGCTGACAGGGTATGCCAAACGCGGCACTGCTGGGAACGATATGGCGCACACTGTAGGGAACGCTGCCCTCAGCGTTCCGCAAGAGCATCGACCAAACGCCAAATATTACGATAAAATCACTCGCGTCACCGACCACTACGCCCATGAGGTTTCAAGAAAAATCGTAGACTACGCAGTCAGGCAAGGCGTAAAGATCATTGTCATGCCAGCCTACGGCGATACCTTTGAAAAAGGCACCCTGTCCTATCTTAAAACAGACATCATGGCCTTCATTGGCCGCCGGATCATCCGCTATACCAAATATAAAGCCTGGCAGGCCGGCATCATCGTCCAGCTTAACAGCATGGGCAAGGCCACAAGACAATGCTACCAGTGCGGCGAGGTGATATACAAGTATAACACCGAGTATCAGCCGCCAAGCCCAAACTTTTTAGGCGGCAAGAACTTCAGGTGTAAAAACCAACACCGTGGAAGCACGGCCCTTAACACGGCCCGAAACATCGGAAAAAGCTTTTATCAGGCTTTTTATGGAGAGGCCGTTTAAAAAAATATTTTAAATTTAGATGAGTGATATTATAAAATATAATATTTAAATCCTATGAAGAAATGCACAGGTGTGCTTTTCGCCTATCAGGTCAAAAGTACGGGTTTAGCACCGCCTGTTTTTATTTCACATCGCCATTGTGTTTGATTTCTATATATAAAGAAGAAACAAAGCGCAATGCGATGAAAATAAGGATTAAAGGATCAAATTTTGATCGTGAGTGCTACGAGTTTTAAATTTAAGTATAAGGAAATCTTGAAATGAACATAGCCTTTTCACCACCGGATATCCGACAGGAAGATATTGACGAAGTCATCGCAGCCCTTAAATCGGGCTGGATCACCACCGGCCCCCGAACAAAAGCCTTTGAGCAAAAGCTTTCAGAATACTGCCATACCCAAAAGACCGCCTGCCTCAGCGCGGCCACCACTGCCCTGGAGCTGACCCTGAGAATCCTTGGCGTTGGCCCAGGCGATGAGGTCATTGTACCTGCCTACACCTACACCGCCTCCGCCAGCGTGGTGGCGCATGTGGGGGCAAAGCTCGTGCTGGTCGACAGTGCTCCGAACGCTTTTCACGTCAATCCCAAAGCCATCGAAAAAGCCATTACCAGGCGAACCAAAGCCGTGATCCCCGTGGACATCGGCGGCGTCATGTGCGATTACGACGAAATCTTTGAAGCCGTTGAGGCCAAAAGAAGTCTGTTTAAGCCCGGAAAAAACGACCTTCAGAAAGCCATCGGCCGGGTAGCTGTTATCGCCGACGGCGCCCACTCCTTAGGAGCACAGTACAGAGGCAGAATGAGCGGGGAAGTCGCCGACTTCACCACCTTCTCCTTCCATGCGGTCAAGAACCTGACCACCGCCGAAGGCGGAGCCGTGACCTGGAAACCCACCAAAGGCATTGACGATGAAACCATCTATCACCAGTTCATGCTCTGGTCCCTCCACGGGCAGTCCAAAGACGCCCTGGCAAAAACACAAAAAGGCGCCTGGGAATACGACATCATCTATCCCGGTTATAAATGCAATATGACCGACCTGCAGGCCGCCTTAGGCCTGAAACAACTGGAACGATACGACGCGATTATCAAAAGAAGAAAAGCGATCATTCAAAAGTATAACAATGCATTCGCAGACCTGCCCGTCGAAGTGATGCTCCACGACACCAAAGACAAGCACTCCAGCGCCCATCTCTATCTCCTGCGGTTAAAGGATAAAAACAGCGATTACCGCAACGCCCTGATCACCGAGCTGGCAGAGCGTGGCATTGCCACAAACGTTCACTATAAGCCACTGCCCATGCACACCGCCTACAAAAACCTGGGGTTTGATATGAAGCAGTACCCCTGGGCCTATACAATGTATAAGAATGAGATCACCCTGCCGCTGCATACCTGTCTGATCGATGAGGAAGTGGATTATATCATAAAAAATATACAAGAGATCATTCAAAGAGAAATGCAAAGCGAGGCCATAGCGTCATGATTTATAAAAAGTATGGGAAAAGATGCTGTGATGTAATGCTATCCATCATTGGTCTTCCTTTCTTTGCCGTGATTTTTATCCCCACAGCCATCGCCATTAAGGCAGAAGACCGTGGACCGGTTTTTTACAATGCCCCGAGGTTAGGAAAAGACGGCAAAACCTTTAAAATGTATAAATTCAGGTCGATGAAAGTCAACGCACCAGATATCCGACTGGAAGATGGCTCGACATACAACGGTGAAGATGACCCAAGAGTGACGAAGATTGGCAAGTTTATCCGCAAAACGAGTATTGATGAGACAGCACAGCTGCTGAATGTGCTTAAAGGCGATATGAGCTTTATTGGGCCAAGACCGGACCTAAAAGAAGATTTAGAAATATACACAGAGTACGAAAAGGAAAAACTTAGTATTCGTCCGGGTATTATTGGGTATAGTCAAGCACATTTTAGAAATTCGATCGGAGCACATGAAAAATTTAGAAATGATGTTTTCTATGTTGAGCGTTATTCGTTTAAATTTGATTTAAAAATAGTTTTAATGACATTTAAAAATGTAATTTCAAAAAAAAATATATATCAATCAAATATTTGAATTTTGTAGTATAAGGAGTAAAAATGTGTTCTCAATATAAAAATAAAACAATTATGATCCTAGGAGCAAGTATTCTTCAAGTCCCTGCAATAAAAAAAGCCAAAGAGCTCGGTTTGAAAGTAATAGCAGTA
The DNA here is from genome assembly GCA_959020865.1 of Eubacterium limosum. Classification (GTDB taxonomy): domain Bacteria; phylum Bacillota; class Clostridia; order Eubacteriales; family Eubacteriaceae; genus Eubacterium; species Eubacterium limosum_B. The sequence goes on from CAUEUD010000147.1 coordinate 8,134, forward strand.
GATATGGATAAAAATGCGGTCGGTTTTGAAGATGCAGATATTTCTTTAGTAATAAGTACAATTGATATACCAAAAGTCCTAAATGCTGCAAGGAAATATAATATCGACGGTATCCTGACAATAGCGAGTGATATGCCTGTAAGGACAGTTGCTAGAGTTGCGCAAACATTAAATTTGCCAGGCTTAGACATACCAACCTCTTTTAATGCTACCGATAAAGCAATGATGCGTGAAGCATTAAAAATAGGTAGTGTACCAATTCCTAAGTTTGCTTATACAAATAACTATCAGAATTATCTTAAATTTATAAAGCCGTTTAAAGGAAAGTTTATTGTTAAACCAGTAGATAATTCGGGAAGTAGAGGCGTTTTCTTAGTTGAGAAGAAAGAAGATATTGAAACGGCATATAATCATAGTAAAAGTAACTCCAGGAATGGTGTAATTATAATGGAAGAATATATGGAAGGCGCTGAAGTATGTGTTGAATCAGTAACTATTAACGGTGAGAGTCACGTTATTGCGATTACGGATAAAATAACGACAGGAAGTCCCTATTTTGTAGAAATGGGACATACACAACCAAGCAGCCACCCAATAGAGATACAAAATCAGATTATAGATATTACTAAAAAAGCGATAAAGGCTATTGGTATTCAAAATGGACCTTCAAGTACAGAAGTTAAAATCACCAAAGATGGCGTAAAAATTGTCGAGCTAGGAGCAAGATTAAGTGGAGATAATATAACAACCCATCTTGTTCCACTATCAACTGGAGTAGATATGGTAAAAGCAGCGATTGATTCTTCATTGGGGATTATACCAGATGTAGAGAGAAAATATTCAAAAGCGGCAGCAGTCCGGTATTTTTCTTCTAAAGAAGGCGTACTAAAAAAGATAAAAGGAATAAATAAAGTAAATAAAGTCCCAGGAGTAAAGAATGTTTTTTTTACTAAAAAAGAAGGAGAAAAAATCTCGACAATAGAAAGCAGCTCCGAACGAATGGGGTGTTTTATCATTCAAACAGATTCTTTGAATGATATTAATTTTTTATGTAAAAAAGTAGATAGTTTGGTTGAGATTATAGTTGATAATGAAAAAAAATATTTGGATATTTAATCATTTTGCTGAACTACCAGAATACGAGACACGTGTTAGGAATAATAAGATGGCTCATTTCCTACAATTGCAAGGATATAACGTCACTATTTTTTCGGCTTCTACAATTTCTTTTTCATTTTGACAAATCAAATCTACCTG
>CAUEUD010000148.1 GCA_959020865.1 Eubacterium limosum
CATTTTTTCACTTTATATCTTAATCATATACCCAGGCATTGCCGCCGGATTCACTTTTTTTAAAAAGCGTCTCAGAGATTGAAAATAAAGGATTGCCAAAACAGCTCCATTGTGTTATTATATGAGAGCTGAAATCTTAAGCTGAAGTGGCACAGATGGTAGCGCAATTGATTCGTAATCAATAGGTCAGGGGTTCGATTCCCCTCTTCAGCTCCATTAAAAAGCAGGGCGGGTTTACCAGACTGGTAGACCCGCTTTTTTAGTGGTTATACTGTTTATTATCCCGACGGGTCTACAATCTTTTCACTGCTATCTGAAAACCGCATAAACAGCCGTTTTTTCCCCACCGTAAATGTTTAAATAATACCCTTAAAAATCATTGCACAATATATAAACCTGTGCTATGATGGGGCTAATCAATACAAAGAGTAGACAAGGTGCGTAAAGTGTTAAAGGATGGGAAGTTGCCTTTAAACGAAAATAGGTCATTGCGGTACCTTGTCGCTTCCGCTTGTACAAATCAACAACCCTGTCCGCAGGGAGCCTGGCTGTCCCACAGATGCAGGCAAGTCTTATCCTCCGGGATACAATAGTTGTAGGCGTGCGGAAGCATTACTTTCAGAAATTGAAGGAGGTTCTCATGAAAAGTAATGCTTTATCCCGTGGCACCACCCGTACGAAACTGGTCGTCAATTGTGGTTTGCTCATTGCCATCAGCATTGTGCTGAAAATTTTATTCGAGATGTATATTCCGCTGGGTGGTTTTCCATCCCTCAGAATCAATCTGACATCTCTCCCAATTATGCTTTCCGGCATTTTATTGGGGCCACTCGCCGGTTTTATCGTCGGCTTTATTTCTGATTTGCTGTGCTTTTTCATTAAGCCCGGCGGTCCATTTTTTCTCGGCTTCACGGTTGCCAGCGGCCTGACAGGGCTGATTCCCGGCCTTTTGTGGATGCTGTTAAGAAAAAAGGAAATTAAGCACCTGGAATGGTTTAACCTTGGTTTTATCGTGTTGTCTGTTGGTGTTTTAGTATTAACCGGATTGTTCAGCTTTGAAAATGGCACAATCTACTATGCCGGTGAACCGCTAAATCCATTTGTTTTAGTGTTATTTATTGCTCTAATGGTCGGCTTTGTGATCTTTCCCATCATCACGGTCAGGCGTTCCGAGGTGCTCGGGGAATATCGAAGCGACTATATTCTGTTCATCGTCAGTGTGACCCAACTGATAACTTCCATTATTTTGAACACCTGGTTTTTAACCATTCTGTATGGTCAGGCAGTAACTGTGCTTTTACCCGCACGGATTATTACCAATATTTTTCTAATACCACTTTACACAATCGCCTTAGTGGGATTACTGAAGGTATTGCCAAAATTTGTAAAAAAATAGGTTTCAGGAGCTGTGTAAAAACAGCTCTTTTTATATTTCTAAATCTTATCATTGAAAACCTATTGCAATAGTGGTAAGATAGACACAATTAATGATAAACAGAGTAGATAAGACGCGTGAAGTGTTAAAGGATGGGAAGTTGCCTTTAAACGAAAATAGGTCATTGCGGTGTCTTATCGCTTCCGCTGTGCCCTACGATGGGGATTGTAGGTTGCGGGAAGCACTGCTCTTTTTACCGAGCAGTGCTTTTTGTGTTTATTTTTAATAATCTATAGCGTTCAATATTGGAGGAACACAAATGAACAAAGAAAAAATTATGGAAGCTGTTACCATGCTGATTGAAGCCATCGGCGAAGATCCCCAGCGTGAGGGCCTTGTAGACACACCCGACCGCATTGCGAGAATGTATGAAGAAATCTTTGCCGGTATCGGGCAGACGGCCGAAGAACACCTGTCAAAATCCTTTACCATTGAGTCCAATGATCTTGTCATTGAGCGGGACATCCCGTTTTATTCCATGTGTGAACATCATTTTCTGCCCTTCTACGGAAAGGCGCATATTGCCTATGTACCAAACGGAAAGGTTGCCGGCCTCTCTAAACTGGTAAGGACTGTGGATGTTTACGCAAGGAAACCTCAGCTTCAGGAAAAGCTGACCTCAGAAATCGGCAACGCCATCATGGAATATCTGGACGCCCAGGGCGTAATGGTCATCATTGAGGCCGAGCACCTCTGCATGAACATGCGCGGTGTCAAGCGACCCGGCACAAAAACTGTAACCGCTATGAGCGATGGTATCTTAAAGACAGACGCCAGCCTTAAAAACGATGTCTATAATCTTTTAGGAATAAGAGCATGAGCTCAAAACTCACCCAGACCAATCGACTGTTGCATCTTCCGGAGTACCAGGATTATTTACACCGAATCGAGGCTCATGAAAAAGATCGCCGTCTCTGCCGCCATAACCTGGCCCACTTTCTGGACGTTGCCAGAATTGCCGCCATTATTGCGAATGAAGAGGGACTTAGCCTGAACCGTGATCTCATTTATACTACCGCACTGCTGCATGATATCGGACGTTTTGTCCAGTATGAAAACGGCACACCCCATGATCAGGCTTCCCATGATCTTGCCATCAGCCTTCTCAGACATCTGGATTTTTCACCAGAAGAACAATCGGTTATTTTGGAAGCGATCCTTTCTCACCGCACTGCCGGCAACCGGGGCTTTAATGCTGTTTTTTATCAGGCCGATAAGAAATCCCGGGCCTGTTATGGCTGTGCTGCCCAGGAAGAGTGCAACTGGAACGATGAAAAGAAAAATTTAGAAATCACCTATTAACCCCAAGGAGAAAAAATGAAAATTGGCAATAAAGATTTTGATTTAAAGAACCATGTATATATAATGGGGATTTTAAACGTTACGCCCGATTCTTTTTCAGACGGCGGACGTTTTGATTCTCTGGATCAGGCCCTGCGCCACACAGAGGAAATGATTGAAGCCGGTGCGGATATGATTGACATTGGCGGTGAATCCACAAGACCTTCCCACACCCCCCTTGGCGAAAAAGATGAATTGAAACGCGTCATCCCCATGATCGAATCCATCAGAAAACACTTTGATATCCCCATATCAATCGACACTTACAAAGCAAAAGTCGGTGAAGCCGCCATTGAAGCAGGCGCAGACCTCATCAATGATGTCTGGGGCTTTAAACGGGAACGACGCCTGGCTGAAGTAGCGGCAAAACACCAGATTCCCTGTTGCCTGATGCATAACCGCACAAATATGGATTACACAGATCTAATGGCTGACATGCTTCGTGATCTTCAGGAATCCATCGACATTGCCCTGGAGGCCGGTGTCTCGAAAGATGCCATCATACTGGATCCTGGCATTGGTTTTGCCAAAACCAGTGATAACAATCTGACCGTCATGCACCATCTGGAGGTGCTTCAAAAGCTGGGCTGTCCTGTACTTCTCGGCACTTCACGAAAGAGTTTTATCGGCAATACCCTTGATCTGCCGGTGGATGAACGCCTGGAAGGAACCATGGCCACCACTGTTGTAGGGGTGATGAAGGGATGCTCCATCATCCGTGTACATGATGTTCTTGAAAACAGACGCGCTGCATTGATGACCGCAGCCATCATGAGAGGCTAATCATGGATAAGCTTTATATTAAAGACCTGGAGATCTTTGCCCACCATGGTGTATTTGAGGAAGAAAAAAAACTGGGACAAAAATTCGTTATCTCTGTCACTCTGGAACTGGATATGCATGCCGCCGCGGTTACCGGCGACCTGTCCGAATCCGTAAACTATGGCGAGCTCTGCGCGGAAATTGAAAAGGAATTCCAGCGGGAAAGCTATGACCTCATCGAAACTGCTGGTGAAAAACTGGCAGACTATATTTTAAGCCGCTATGATCTGATAAAAGGCGTAACTGTTCTGGTGAAAAAGCCCTGGGCGCCGATTCATAAGCCCCTTGATTACGCAGCTATCGAAATTAACCGAAGCTGGCACCGCGCCTTCATTGCCTTTGGCTCAAACCTCGGTGACCGTGAAAAAAACATTCAAACCGCCATTGATTCGCTAGCCGACCGAAGCGATATACGCCTGATTAATCAATCCAGCATCATCGAAACTGAGCCGTGGGGATATGCCGAACAGGACACCTTTTTAAATGGCGTGATGGAAATAGAAACTACTCTGTCCCCCGCTGATCTGATGACCCTGCTGTTAGATACTGAAAAACTTTTAAAACGTGAACGCCTTATCCACTGGGGACCACGTACACTGGATCTCGACATTTTGTTTTATGACAGAATAGTATATGACCATCCGCACATCACCCTACCACACCCCAGAATACAGGACCGGCTTTTTGTACTGGAGCCCATGGTGGAAATTGCTCCCTGGTACATTCATCCTGTGCTTGGTAAAAGCATGACTGAGCTTATGGAGCAATTAAAAAAGTCTGAAGTATAGGAATCTTATGCGCTTTTTCAATCCCGCTGCGGACAAAAATGTTCCCGGTAAAAACAGTCTTTTTTTCCTGTTTTTACCGGGATTTTTATTAAAATTTCATTAATTTAAAAGTTTTGTATTGTTAAAATGACCCAACAAGAGTATACTAGTAAGTGAAATAAATCAAACAAATTTAAACGAGCTACGACTCAGGAGGTTTGAAATGGGATTAGTAACATCTACTGAAATGTTTAAGAAAGCATATGAAGGCAAATACGCGGTAGGCGCTTTTAATGTAAACGATATGGAGATCATCCAGGGAATCGTTGAAGCAGCGCAGGAAGAGCAGGCCCCTTTAATTTTACAGGTATCCGCCGGTGCCCGAAAATATGCCAATCCAGTTTATCTAAAAAAGCTTGTTGAAGCAGCGGTTGAAACCACAGATCTGGATATCTGCCTGCATCTGGACCACGGCGCAGATTTTGAAATCTGTAAATCCTGTGTTGATGGAGGCTTTACCTCTGTCATGATCGACGGCTCTAAATATCCCTTTGAAGAAAATATCGCATTGACTAAAAAAGTAGCCGACTATGCCCATGATCACGGTGTAGTCGTAGAAGCTGAGCTTGGAAAACTGGCAGGCATTGAAGATGCTGTAAATGTAGGTGACCATGAAGCCTCCTTTACCGACCCGGATGAAGCTGTCGAGTTTGTCGAAAGAACAGGCTGTGATTCCTTAGCCATTACCATTGGCACCAGCCATGGTGCTTTTAAATTCAAAGGCACTCCAAAGCTGGATTTTCCAAGACTGGAAAAAATCTCCGGCCTGCTGCCAGGCTACCCGTTGGTACTCCACGGATCTTCCAGTGTTCCCAAAGAATTTGTCGATTTGTGCAACCAGTACGGCGGCGCCATTCCAGGCGCACAGGGTGTACCGGAAGATATGCTTCGTGAAGCTGCCAAATGGGGCGTCTGCAAGATCAATATCGACACAGACTTGAGACTGGCCATGACAGCCTCTATCCGCAAGGTTTTTGTAGAACAGCCACAGGTCTTTGACCCAAGAGAATACCTCGGACCAGGCCGCACCGCCATTAAAGCCATGGTTGCCCATAAGCTGAAGGATGTCCTGGGCTGCGCAGGCAAGCTTTAAACAAAACTGAATATCCAATCCGGAATGCCCGCATTCCGGATTTTTTTATGGTATAATCATTCTATAATCTATAAAAAAACAAGGAAGTTTAATGAAACAATATACCATCGATGAAAACTCAGGAAACCAGCGCCTTGACCGGTATCTGTTCAAACTGATGCCCCTGGCGGACAGAAATTTTTTACAAAAGATGCTGCGCAAAAAAAGAATAAAGCTTAATGGCGGCCGGGCCGAGCCCAAAGACACAGTCCACAGCGGCGATACCGTCCAGGTCTATTTTTCCGAAGAAACCATTGCGGGCTTTCAGGAAAAAAAGACACAGCGGCATTTTGACCTGACGCCGGAAATCAAAAAAATATTTGAACCTCCGGTCTATGAGGATGACCATCTGCTGGTTATCAACAAGCCCGCCGGCCTTTTAAGCCAGGCAGCTTCCTCCGGCGATCTTTCATTGATCGACGCGGCGCGGACCTACCTGAAAAAAAACGCGCCTGATAATGCTAAAGCTTTTGAAGTCGTCATTTCCAATCGGCTGGACCGCAACACCAGTGGCATTATCCTTATGCCAAAAGATTATCCAACCTTACAGACTGTAAATGCCGCTATCCGGGAGCGCCAGGCTTTAAAGGAATATCATACCATTGTGTTGGGCGTATTAAAAAAGCCCGGTACTCTTACCGGTTTTTTAACCAAGGACACCTCTGAAAACAAATCAGCGATCCAGAGCCAGTTTGAAAAGGGAGCCAAGGAGGTTCGTCTGGACTACTGCCCTCTCGCTGATAACGGTAAATTCACGTTTCTGGAAATAACGCTTCACACCGGACGTTCACACCAGATTCGCACACAGCTTGCCGACTACGGCTTTCCCATCATCGGAGACTACAAGTATGGCGATACCTCCATCAACCGGCAGTTCAATCAGAAATATGGGTTAAAACACCATTTGCTGCACAGCCGGCACTATGCCATAAAAGACCTTGAATATGACTTTACAGCCCCTTATCCGGAACTTTTTAAGCAGCTTTTAAGGGAATTGAAGCTGGACAGGGAGGCACTTTAATATGGGATACTGGCACAGCCGCGGTCTGCGCGGCAGTTATCTTGAGGAATGTATCAACCAGACCAACAAAATTTATCTTGAGCAGGGGCTGGCCGTTGTCCAAAAACTTCCAACCGCCATCAAACCCATAGAGCTGGACCCGGGCAAAGGAACTATTAAGCTGGCTTATTTTGAAGAAAAGAGTACCGTCGACTATATGGGCAATGTCCAGGGTATTCCCATCTGTTTTGACGCCAAGGAAACCAACCAGAAACGGCTCCCTATCGCCAATATTCACGAGCATCAGATCGAGTTTATGGATGCCTTTAATCGGCAGGAGGGCTTGTCTTTTCTCATCGTTTGGTTTAAACTATTTGATGAACACTACTTATTGCCCTATGAGACTTTAAAGGCTTACTGGGACGCAGCCAAAAAGGATGGCCGCAAATCCATTCCCTACGCCGCCTTTGATAAAAAATATCAGATTCATTCCTGCGGCAATATTCTGGTACATTATCTTGAGACGCTTAATGTCTATTTAAATGATAAAGGAGAAACATCATGAAAAAAATCGCAAGCTTTACTGTTAACCATATTGATTTATTGCGTGGAATCTATGTTTCACGTAAGGATTACTGCGGAGATGACTGCATCACCACCTTTGATATCCGCATGAAGGAGCCAAACCGCGAGCCAGTTATCAATACCGCCGAGCTTCACACCATCGAACATCTCGGTGCTACTTATCTGCGCAATGACCCTGAACTCAGTGAAAAAATCGTCTATTTTGGACCCATGGGCTGCCGCACCGGCTATTACTTACTGATGAAAGGTGACCTGACCTCAAAGGATGTGGCGCCTCTGGTAATCGATCTTTTTAAGTTTATGGCTGATTTTGAAGGAGATGTCCCCGGCGCTGCCCCGAGAGACTGTGGCAATTACCTGGATATGAATCTGGGCATGGCAAAATATGAATCCAAAAAATTTCTCGATGAAATTTTAATGAATCTGACTGACGACAACCTGATTTACCCTGAATAAACCCAGAAGGACTGCTTCTGCGGGCTGCCAACTTTACACTGGCAGCCCGTTTTTTTATTCGCTGCTTGACAAAAAAGAACATTTGGATTAATATACTTAGTAAGCTAAGTATATTGTTTAAAGTTATAATTCAGGAGGGTTAGACAAATGCAAGGAGATCATTTTTATTATACAGAGTTTTTTAAAAAAATCGCCAACAGACAAAAGGTATTGCTGAACCTTGGAACCTCTGAATACGGTGTAACCTATACCCAGTCCATGGTGATTCTTTTTCTTTTTGAGACGCAAAAATTTTATGGTGACGACCACGAAATCAGCCAGAAAGATGTTGAAAATTACCTGTATGTAAAGGGGTCAACTGTGACGCGCCTGCTCAACCGTATGGAAGAAAACGGATTGATCATCCGTAAAAAAAGCCAGCGGGACAGCCGTTCCAACTGTCTTTATCTCACCGAAAAGGGTAAATCCCGCCATAAGCTGTTCTTCGGCGTTCTTGACAATATTGAGGAAATGATGACAAAAGGCTTAACAGAATCCGAGAAAGAACAGCTTCAAATGCTTTTGCAAAAAGTACTGGCTAATATCAACGAATAAAAGGAGATGTTATTTTTTGAAGAACAAAAACGCAGCTTCTTCCGAACATTCTAAGGTAACCCGCAGAGAAATTCTTGTTCTGGCGATCGTCATCGCTGGCGCATTTATTGCCATTTTAAACCAGACGGTTTTATCTCCGGCACTGCCCAAATTAATGGAAGATTTTCAAATTACTGCCGGAACCGCACAGTGGGTAACCACTATCTACCTGCTGGTAAATGGCATCATGGTTCCCATTACAGCCTTTTTAATCGACCGCTACCCCACGCGCAAGCTGTTTATTGTTTCATTGCTTTCTTTTATTGTGGGTACAGCCCTGACCGGCGGCGCGCCAAACTTTGGATTGTTAATTATCGGCCGGATTCTTCAGGCCATCGGCGCTGGTGTACAGCTTCCTCTGGTGGCAGTTATACCGATGATTATCTTCCCTGTCGAAAAGCGCGGCACCGCCATGGGGATGGCAGGTATTGTCATGAGCTGCGCACCGGCTGTAGGACCCGTTGTTGCAGGTTGGATTATCGATGCCTTTGGCTGGCGGATGATGTTTTGGTCTATCCTTCCTCTGGCCGTCATTCTCTTGGTCGTCAGTGTTATTTTCCTGACCAATGTCGGGGAACTAAAACACCCTCATCTGGATATTTTTTCTGTCGTTTTGTCTACACTGGCCTTTGGCGGTTTGCTTTACGGCTTTTCAAACGCCAGCAATATGGGCTGGGTAAGCCCGCTTGTTCTTTTGCCGCTGATTATCGGCGCTATTGCACTGATATGTTTTATCCGCAGACAGTTTCATATCAAAGAACCCTTACTTGAGCTCCGAGTTTTAAAGACACCCAAATTTGCCTATTCGGCCATTATTGTAACGGTCATTAACTCAGCGCTTTCGGCTGGAAGCATTGTCCTTCCTCTTTACCTGCAAAATGTATTAGGGTTGTCTGCCTTCCAGACAGGTATGCTTATGATGCCCGGTGCTGCAGCCAGCATTATCGTGAGCCCTTTGAGCGGCATGCTTTTTGACAAATTTGGCCCGCGGATTATTTCCATTATTGGCCTTTTAGGTT
>CAUEUD010000149.1 GCA_959020865.1 Eubacterium limosum
ATTCTCATCAGCCGGAATTTCAGGTTTTATGGTACTATTCTCTTTTCTATGACCCGAACCTCTTTATCTATCTTTTAATGAAGAGATTCATCTGCCGTCGTTGACAGCTTGTATATGATACAACATCTCACATGCTGTTGTCAAGCGCTTTTTAACTTTTTTCAAAATCTTTTTTCGAAGACTTTTACTCAAGATCAGCGGCGCCTTATTGCTGACGACTTGACATAGTTTATCAGCTTTTTTATGAACTGTCAATAGGTTATTTGAATTTTTTTATAAAAAAAGCGAAATCCGTGAAGATTTCGCTTCTTAATGGTTTATTCAGGCTTATTCAGCCAACTTTGTTTCTTTGATTTCCATGCCCAACACCTTTGATACTGATTTGTAGACAATAAATGTAATGAGCGCATTGACTCCTGTTTTAATTAAATTAAATGGTATAATGACTGGAATGAGCATTGCCATAACCGCTTCAATTGGTGTTCCCATAAACAGCGGTGTGAAAATCAGATTCCAGATAACCATTGTGATTGTCATTGCCAAAGCTCCAAAGAACAATCCAACGACAGCGCCCTTCCGTGTACGATGCTTCTTATAAATATTGCCTGCCACCAGGACAAAGCTTCCCGTCGCAAAGAAATGCATCATAATGCCGATAATACCGCTGGCCGAGCTTACCGTCAGTCCCTGCAAAGCAGAGACAACAGCTGTTAAAATCAGACCACCTAACGGCCCAAACATAAATGTACCGATCAAAATGGGGATATCCGCCGGATCATACTCTAAAAAAGGAGCGGCCGGGAAAATTGGAAAGTGAATTAAGTAGACCAATAGTATGGACATCGCTGCCAATACCGCCATTTGGGTGATCGTCTTCGTTTTGACGTTCATGATGATACCTCCTGTGGGTCTGTCAGGTCGCATTAAAAAAGCCCTTAGGTCTGTGTACCTAAGGGCTCAATACTAAGCGCATCAACTGTGCTAATTTCTTTCATCCGGACTATACCGTTGGTTCTGGATTCTAACCAGATCGGCCTTTCGGCTCGTAGACTTATTGCTCCTTCGCACATCACTACCAGTGAGGAATTACACCTCGCCCTGAAACAGACATATCATTTAATTTTCTGTATACATTATAGCGCCATTCGCCTGTATTGTCAAGCAGCTTGAACAATTTATTGCTATGAGAACATGTTTTTTCTGAATAATATCATTGCTACCAATGCGGTTAGTATCACAACGATAATAACAACTGCTCCAAAATTAGCGAACGGCAGGCCTGAAACGTTCATTCCATAAAAGCTTGAGACCATTGTTGGTATTGCCATCAATATGGTGATGGAGGTTAAAACCTTCATTACAATATTCAGGTTGTTTGAAATGATCGACGCGAAAGCATCCATCGTGCCGCTCAAAATATTGCTGTAAATATTGGACATCTCGATGGCCTGCTCTACTTCAATCAGCACATCCTCCAACAGCTCGCGGTCATCTTCGTAAAGCTTGATGACACGGCCCCGCTGAAGTTTTTCAAGCACGGACTGGTTCGCTTTTAATGAAGTGGAGAAGAACACCAAACTCTTTTCCAAATCCAATAGCTGGATAAGCTCTTTATTTTTCATCGAACGGTGCAGTTCCTTCTCGATTTCGGTGCTCATTCGGTTAATGTGTCTCAGGTAAACCAGGAACCGGGTCGCAACACGGTAAAGCATCTGAAAAATAAACCGGGTTTTCAGATTTGTAAAGACATGCTTTACCCGGCCCTTTGCAAAGTCGTCGATTATGGTATTGCTTTGCAGACAGACTGTTATAATATTCTCATGGGTTTCGATAATCCCAACTGGTATGGTACTGTATAAAACCATCTGTGAGGTTTTATCCACTATGGGTACGTCGATGGTTATTAATGCCTGATTCATATCCTCATCAAGCTCGACACGCGAGATTTCTTCTTCATCCAGTGCGGCACGAAGAAAATCCTCTTCTACATTTAATTGATCTGAAATTGACAGAAGCTCTTCCTCTGTGGGATTTACCATGTTAATCCAGGCATGCTTTTCAATTTCATCAATTTCTACAATTTTTCCATCAATCGTTTTGTAAATATTGATCATTTTGACCTCCCTCGTTAGAAAGCGGCCAAAATATATGCTGATATTATGACCGCTTGATTATTCAATTTTAGTAAGCGCTTCTCTCCAGGGTCTGCGTCCATAATATCACTCCTTTTTATATCTTAAGGGCTTATCGCAAAGAAAAAACCTTCACATAAAACATGAAGGTACTCTTTAGGATTGTGCCCTCTACCTACTATACGTGTTTGAGAGAATAATGTCAATCTTTTTTTATTTTTACTCTCGTTAAACTTGTGTTAAAATAAAGTAGAGTTGGGTAGAAATCTCCTGGAGGTGACACATATTTTGAAAGTAAAGAGAAAGCTCCCCCTTTTAATGATTCTGTTAGTGGTGATACCGCTTTTAATATTATCTTCCATTATAAGCATTTATATGTCAAGAAGCTCTTTGGAGATGCGAAAGCAGGCCTTGTCGGATGTTTCTGAATCCATCGCCAACTATCTGGAAGAGTTTTACAAAACGCAAATGGATGATCTGGAATTCACAGCGCAGATTCCCGCTTTTGCCGAGTGTCTGAGCAATCCGTCAAACCCTGGGCTCCTGGAGCCGGCGCAGCAGCTTCTGAACATCAGCGCTAAAACAAACAGCGTTGTCAATCGCAATTCAATCATCGACCTGTCCGGGAATGTCGTGGCTTCATCGAACCCTGACGATCAGGGGACAAACGTGAGGGATTCAAGCATGTTCAAGGCATTGATTGAGCAAAACAAGGATTCCTACAATGAAGTTGTCGATACGCCGTCCAATGGCGCTAAATGCCTTTCATTGGCCATAAAGATTTATGATACTTCCCAAAAACCCATCGGAATTTTAAACCGCAATGTCAGTATTGGGAGCATTAACCAGCAGATCAGCCAGCGCAAGGTGGGCGACAGCGGCTATGTCTATATTCTGGACTCCAAGGCCAAGCAGCTTTCTACAATTATGGAGGAAGGGCTCTCCTCAGAAGAAAGTCAGGAAAACGCCCTCAATAATGACGCAGATCTGAAAAAGTTCATCTCCGATGTTGAAAACAACCGATTAAAGAACAATACTGGATTCTTTACCTATAACTACGATGGTACTCCTGTTATTGCCAATTATGAAAAAATCCCTACCTCCGGCTGGGTCGTGGTTGTCTGTATGACGCAGACCGAGGTTTTTAAAGAGGCCAATACCCTGCAGACCATGCTGCTTCTCACTACATTGACGATCACGCTGGTCGCTCTGTTTATCGGAATCCAGCTTGCCAAAACCATCACGAACCCTCTTACCTACCTGACCGAAAAGATCAAACAGATTCAGCATGGAAACTTTTCTGTGCGCTGTGAAATTCCAGGAGACGATGAATTTCACGAGCTGGCCGACAATATCAATCAGATGACTGAAACCTTGGAAATCAGCAAGCATGAGCTGGTAAAAACCAATGAACTTTTAAAGAAGTCGGCTTATATTGACGGGCTGACCAACATCCCAAACCGTAAGTCTATTTATCACACAATGGATACGCTGTTCAGAAAATACAATAATCAGGCTCTTTTTCTTTTTGACCTTAACGGTTTTAAAACCATCAATGATACCTTCGGACATCATATGGGCGACGCCGCACTCAATGCTGTCGCCAAAATTCTAAAGGGCATTGCCAGCGATAATGTTTTCCCTGCACGCCTGGGCGGTGATGAGTTCCTGGTATTTATCAATAATTATTCAAATCCAAAGGATGTTTTGGATTTAGCGGAAAGCATCCTGCGGAATATCGAAAACATTAAAAATCTCAGAGAGCACCCTGTCAATCTTTCTGCCAGTCTGGGTATCACCTTCCTCAAGGATGATACCATCAACCGCAGCCAGTGGATACGCCAGGCTGATGAGGCCATGTACGATGCCAAGCATGATGAGACGTCCGCTTACGCCATCTATGAGAAAGAATCTGATTTGTTTCATGAAGATTGAGACGAATTACCCAAAAAAATCCTTAAAAATCGCCTTGAGTGCGATTTTTAAGGATTTTTGTCGTTTTCCAGTCATTCTTAAAACAAAAATTTTTATTTTTACTTTTTTCGCCTTTTTTGTTTAAACCAAAATTTTGCCGGGTAAGTAATTAACCGTAAACCAAAAGAACATTTTTTAGGAGGTGTTTCTCACATGAATAAACCAAGTTCGCAAAGCACTGGACCTAAAAAGACCTTAACCTTATTTGGCTTCTTTGCCATTACTGCTTCAATGGTTATGACGGTCTATGAATATCCAACCTTTGCATCATCTGGTTTCCAGCTTGTATTTTTCTTATTACTTGGTGGATTTTTATGGTTCATTCCTGTTGCTCTCTGCGCCGCTGAAATGGCGACGGTCGATGGCTGGCAGGACGGTGGTATTTTTGCCTGGGTCGGAAATACACTTGGTGAACGATGGGGTTTTGCCGCAATCTTTTTTCAATGGTTCCAAATAACCGTCGGTTTTGTCACCATGATTTATTTCATTCTCGGCGCATTCTCGTATGTGTTTGACTTCCCTGCACTCAGCAGCAATCCGACCATACAGTTTATCGGCGTATTAGTTGTCTTCTGGGCCTTGACTTTCTCTCAGCTCGGCGGGACCAAGTACACCGCGATCATTTCAAAAGTCGGCCTGATTGTCGGGATCATTATTCCGGCCATTATTCTTTTCGGTCTGGCGATTGCCTACTTTACAACCGGCGGTCCGCTGAATGTCGAAATCAGCGCAAAAGCATTCATTCCTGATTTTTCTAAAATCAATACGCTGGTCATTTTCGCTTCATTCGTTCTGGCCTTTATGGGTGTCGAAGCGTCTGCCTCACATGTCAATGAGCTCCAGAACGCCAACAAGAATTATCCGCTGGCCATGTTTATGCTGGTCATTATGGCCATTATCTTAAACACCATCGGTGGTATGGCGGTTGCAGCTTCCGTCCCGGCAAGCGAATTAAGCATGAACTCTGGTGTTGTCCAGGCGTTCGCCGCTTTGATGAATCATGTTAATCCACATCTTGGATGGCTGGTTAAAATCATTGCCTGCATGATCGCGGTCGGCGTTATGGGCGAAGTAAGCGCCTGGGTTGTCGGTCCTTCAAGAGGACTTTACACCACAGCACAAAAAGGTATCTTACCTGGTGTTTTCAAAAAAGTCAACAAACACAATGTTCCTGTTCCCCTGATTATGGTACAGGGCGCTATCGTTACTATCTGGGCAGCTGTTCTGACCTTTGGCGGCGGCGGCGCAAACATTTCATTCTTAACGGCAATTTCACTGACCGTTGTGCTCTATCTGGTCGGTTATATTCTCTTCTTTATCGGCTACTTTGTTCTTGTCTACAAACACAAGGATCTCAAACGTGCTTACCAGGTACCTGGCGGCACCGTCGGTAAGACCATTCTGGCAGGCATCGGCTTGATTATGTCGGTTGCTACCTTTATTATCTCTTTCTTCCCGCCATCTCAGCTTGCAGCGACAAACGATGGAAAATACGAAACCGTTCTGATGATCAGTTTTATTCTGGCTGTTATCGTACCATTCATCATTTACGCACTGCATGATAAGAAGGGCAAGAAGATTAAAGAACCACAGCATGTTACCATGGCAGACCGTCCAGGTCATTTCAATTACATCAGTTTAAGAGGCCGTGGCGAGCATCATATTAATCCAGATCCTGAAGATTACATGAATCAGGATACCGCGCCGATCGCTGACGCAGCCCAGGAGGCCGCAGCTGCAGCGCAGACTGCTCAAACGAGCAAAGTGGACAAGCTGTCCACTAAAAAATAACTTATTTTACGCTGTGTCGTCAATTATCATTGGCTTGACATAAATAAATTTAATTCAAACATTTTTAGGAGGTAATCAAAATGTTATATTCAAAAGATGATCAGGACAAATTAAAGGATCGCTACTTAACCCCAATTTTTGGTACAGAGGCAAGTGATGAACCCTTACCAAAATACAAACTTCGCAAGGATCCCGTTGAACCGGAAGTTGCTTATCGCTTAATCAAGGATGACTTATTGGATGAAGGCAGTGCCAGACTGAACCTTTCCACCTTCTGCCAGACCTACATGGAACCAGAAGCTACAAAGATCATGGCTGAAACACTTGAAAAAAATGCGATCGATAAATCAGAATACCCTCAGACAACTGAACTCGAAAACCGTTGTGTCAATATGATTGCTGATCTGTGGCATGCACCAGATGATGAAAAATTCTTAGGCACCTCTACCGTAGGTTCTTCCGAAGCTTGTATGCTCGGTGGTATGGCCATGAAATTCAGATGGCGCAATAATGCGATCAAACAGGGCTTAGATGTAAAAGCTAAAAAGCCAAACCTGGTTATCTCCTCTGGCTATCAGGTATGCTGGGAAAAATTCTGTGTGTACTGGGATATCGAAATGCGTCTCGTACCGCTGGATGAACAGCATATGAGTATGAACATGGATACTGTTATGGACTTCGTTGATGAATACACCATCGGTATTGTCGGTATCATGGGGATTACCTACACTGGTAAATTTGACGATATCAAAGCTCTGGATGCGTTAGTCGAAGACTACAACCAGAAAAACCCTAAATTCCCAATCTACATCCATGTCGACGGCGCTTCCGGCGGTATGTTTGCACCGTTTATTGAACCAGACCTGGAATGGGACTTCCGTCTTAAAAATGTTGTTTCCATCAATACTTCCGGTCATAAATACGGCCTGGTATATCCTGGTATTGGCTGGGTATTATGGAGAGATGAAAAATGGTTACCGAAGGAACTGATCTTCAGCGTCAGCTACTTAGGCGGCAGCCTGCCGACAATGGCTATTAACTTCTCACGCTCTGCAAGCCAGATTATCGGACAGTATTACAACTTCTTACGCTACGGCTATGAAGGCTATAAGAAGATTCATGAAAGAACCAGAGACGTTGCCATGTATATCTCTAAAGAACTGGAAAAAACCGGTTTGTTTGAAATCTACAACGATGGCTCCAACTTGCCAATCGTCTGCTGGAAGATGAAAAAAGACGCAAATAAAGAATGGAACTTATATGACCTTGCTGACCGTATCCGCATGAAGGGCTGGCAGGTACCGGCTTATCCACTGCCGGAAAACTTACAGGACGACATTATCCAGAGAGTCGTTGTCCGTGCTGACTTAAGCGAACAGCTTGGCGTTCTGCTCATGGAAGACATGAACCGTGCGATCAAGGAACTGGACGAAGCACACATTCTGCCACACGGCGGCGACCAGGTTAACAACAAGGGCGTATATGGTTTTACGCACTAATAAGAACATCAAAACCGGTTGATGTTTTCCTCTCCTAACCAATCGAACAGGAGCGTCTCCTATCCGCTCCTGTAATCCACAGCAACCCGTATCGCCACGATACGGGTTATTTTTTAATGGCTGCATTGTCGTCCAGGCGCTGTTGTGGTATAGTTAGTAGCAGACGCAGCGGCACCGCCCTGCGCCACTTCACAGCATCAAAGGAGTAAAATCATGATACAGGACATTGAACCTTACCGGCTGGCAAATGAATACGAACCAGCCCCGCCGGAAAAGGATGCTTATATTTTATGGTACAAGGAGGATTACATTCTTCTCAGGCACAGCGATGAAGCCCTTTCCTTTCCCCGCTTTTCGGATATTCCGCCGGACATGGCCGGGCGTTACGCCTATCTTTTTTCAGTGGGCCAGGACACCTTCTACCTCTCCGAAGCGCCTGAGGCCGCTTTTAATGAGGACTTTTATCTCGAAAACATGCAGGCCCTGCGCCGCACAAGCCCCCGCTACCTGACCTATGCCGGGCTGGTCGGCTACCAGTTGTATAACTGGTACCGGAACCGCCGTTTCTGCGGCCGCTGCGGCAAGCCCATGAAACCTGCCGCCAACGAGCGCATGCTTTACTGTCCAGAATGCGGCAATCTGGAATACCCAAAAATCTCCCCTGCTGTCATCGTCGCGGTGACAGACGGCGACCGTATCCTCATGTCCAAATACGCCGGGCGGGCTTTTAAAAAATATGCGCTGCTCGCCGGCTTTGCCGAAATCGGCGAGACCATTGAGGAAACGGTCAGGCGCGAAGTCATGGAGGAGGTCGGCCTTAAGGTGAAGAACATCCGCTATTACAAAAGCCAGCCGTGGCCCTTTTCAGATTCTCTTCTCTTTGGCTTTTTTGCAGACCTGGACGGTGATGATACCATCACTTTGGATGAAAATGAACTGGCGGTTGCCGAATGGTTTACGCGCGGTGAGATGCCGGTCAAGGCTGACGGCTTCAGCCTCACCAATGAGATGATGATGCAGTT
The DNA here is from genome assembly GCA_959020865.1 of Eubacterium limosum. Taxonomy (GTDB): domain Bacteria; phylum Bacillota; class Clostridia; order Eubacteriales; family Eubacteriaceae; genus Eubacterium; species Eubacterium limosum_B. The sequence continues at coordinate 8,419 of CAUEUD010000149.1, forward strand.
TAAAAACGGCCTTTACTAGAAGACTCAGACCATAAACAAAAATCAACCCGTATCGTGGCGATACGGGTTGATTTTTGTTTAAACCAGAAACCGGATATGCTCCGGATTTTTATTCCTCAGAAAATCAAAGGCCTGCCTGATGGTGTTCTGGATCATATCTCCGTCCAGGTCCATCAGTCTGAAAAGTGTTTTTACAAAATAAAAACACATCTGGTCTTTTCCAAATTCAATTTCGCGTTCATAGTAATTGATGAACAGTTCTTTTCGGGAACCAAACTCAGCCATTGCAATAACATCCAGGTCCTCGTCTGTATAGGATTTGTTTAAAAAATCAAGGCATGAGCGGTTAAGCGTTTTGGTGATGGACAGGCGTCCGCCATTATCCACATCCTTAACCAGCACCTCGTAATACAGCAGCGTATTGTGGGGGTCGGATAGAATTGCATTGTAATACAGCACCAGTGTAAAGCAATACTTGGTGTAAAGGTTCAAGTCTTTTTCTGACGCTTCAGAAACATAATCATAAAGCGCCATAAAAAAGGTATTGTAAATATCAGAAATCATATCATCTTTTTTCTTAAAGTAATATGTGATTGTTCCCAGCTTTACATTAGCATAGTCTGCTATATCCTGGATACCTGTTTTATTATAGCCATTTTCATAAAAAAGCTGCTTGGCTGCATTAATAATGTTCTGTTTGGTGAGCGTCCCTTTTTTTGATTTAGCTACCATTAACAGTTCCTTTCTCGTTATTTTGGGTTGGGGTTTTTACTGTAAAAATTATTTATTCCCTATTAAATTTGTATAAT
>CAUEUD010000150.1 GCA_959020865.1 Eubacterium limosum
ACTTTTCTCAAGATTTTCGTAACTTTTTCGTTACAAAAAAGATGAATCTTTAAGATTTTTTGTTTTTTAGTCCCATCACGCAACTGCTTATGCTATAATAGAATACAAAATACAATTTACTATTGAGGTGAACAAAATATGACAACTGAAAGCTCTGATAATATAAATCGTGTAATTCCGTCAGATATCTTTAACACGCTTTCCTTTTACCGTCCCGTTCTGGAACACCCAATCCTCAAGGATTTCCTGGTTCTTTCAAGAGCCTATGAATCTGGTTTAAGGGGCGCCGAATACCGGAGAGAATATCTGGATACCTACTATCATTTGAAATCTCTGATGCTGGGTTACTCCTTTAATAAAAGCGAGGATACCAATTATGCCAAAACTCCCTGGAAGGATTTTCTGATCACTCAGATCGTCGGGAATGAGAATCCTCTGACGCTTCTGTTCGAAAGAGGGCCGGTCACCAAGCAACACCCTTTTGCCAAAAGCATGTACCATGAATTTGAAATTTTCATGAAGCTCTATCATTTTGACTGGGATGCCTTTTTAAAGGAAACAAATCTTGACGACACCAATATCTTTTCTGCCCATATCTTTTTCCCGGTTCCGCCCTGTGATGAAATCGACCTGGCCTTTTCAACCGAGGACATCGACAAAGCCTTCACCGCCACCAACGAATACATCAACCATCACGGTCTCGGGATTTTTGAAATTAACGTCAGCTTTAAAATTGTGGACGGCGGGCGCCTTTCCCCCATTACCAATCAAAAATATAAGCCTATGGATTCCCTGGTCGGCTATGATATGCAGAAAAAGGAGCTCATTGCCAATACCGCCTCCTTTATAAACAACTATACTGGTCTGAATGTACTGCTTCAGGGCGATATGGGTACCGGAAAATCCACGATGGTCAAAGCACTGCTGGATACCTTTAAGGATACCAAACTCAAAATGGTCGAAATAAAAAAAGACCAGCTCGAGTATATCCCCTCGGTCATCGAATACGTTAAAAAGCGGCCTTACCCGTTCATTCTTTTTATCGACGACCTCTCCTTTGACGAGGACGACGCCGACTATAAAATTTTTAAAAATGTTATGGAGGGCTCCCTCGAGGAAAACCCGCAGAATGTGCTGATTTATGCAACCTCCAACAAACGCCACCTGGTAACTGAGACCATGTCCGAGCGCGATAACGCAGTCCATACCAAAGATGTCATGGAAGAAAAGCTTTCACTTTCCAGCCGTTTCGGCCTGGTGCTCACCTTTGAGGTTCCCAATCAGAAGGGTTATCTCTCCATGGTTCTGGAACTCGCAAAGGAAGCGGGCATCGACATGCCCACCGCGAGAATTGAGTCTTTGGCCATTCAGTGGGAGCTGCGTCACCTTAACCGCTCCGGGCGTACAGCCGAGCAGTTCATAGACTATTTAAAAATAAATCCCTTTACAGAAGATTAGCCATTAAAAAAGTCGCTGCAATCATCTTTCAGCGGCTTTTTTTCAGATTATCGACGACCGGTAGAATCTACCGGCCGTCTTTTTTTCAAAAAAAGAAAAAACATTGACAGCACTGCGCGATCAATGTTATACTAGTGTTTGCGTTCAAATTATTTATCTGTATTAATTTTATAATTATATCACATATCGGTTATTTTGTCAATAGGCAAGGAGGATATTTATGAAGAATTTTCAGATTGCACTGCTGAATTCTGGTACTCTGGACTTTGCTGAAAAAGAAAATGCTATTCTCAGTACCAATGATGATGCCGCTAAATACGGCCTTTCCCTCACTCCCGACGAAGCCCATGAGCTGATAATGCGCAATATCAGCGAGCTTAAAAGCCATGGACGTGTAGAAATTGGCCAAGGTATACTGCCAAAAATTACTCGCGCGGTCTGCCATTCTCAAAGTCTCTGGCCTGAAAACTATGCACAAACCCTGGAAGAACTGGTCGAAGCTTTCTATATTATTAAAGAAGATACTCTGGATCGTATCAGCGATGACTGCATCATCGAGCATCTGGCCGATGCTTTGGACCGCGGATTGACAAATGCCGAAGATATCCTGATGGATCGACAAATTAACGCACTTTGCAGAAGCAAATTACACAAACAGGAGATTTAAAATGAAACAAATGGAGCCCGTTAACACACTGAAAATTAAAAATTTAGACCCTGCCGAGTACACAAAAACACTGTTATACGAAGGTGTGCGCATTGGAATGATTAACAAAAACAACCTTGAGACCTTTCAAAAGCACCTCAGCGCATTGCTTACCCGCCAAATCAGCCATTACACCCAGGGGGAGAGCTCTGTCAAAACAGAAATCGCCGGTGTCCTGACAGATGGCATTTTTTATTGCATCGACACCATCTTATCGCTGTATGAAAATCCCGAAGACGCTATCGAAAAACTTCAAACTTCAACCCTTCCAAGTCTTTTTGCCGAGGGGCTGACCCAGATCAAACAGGAAATCAACCAGTCGAAGCTGCTCTACACAAGGCTGAAGGGGAACCGGTTGAAGGTAGATGTCTATGCTTACAACACCACCATTGACAGCATCCCATTATTTTTTAAGGAGTATAACCCAGAATTCAAGGCAACTGAAACTCCCGGAATGCTGGAATACCTTCCCTGCTACTATCAGAAAAATCTTTCCGGTATCCACTATATGAAAGATATTATCAATAACCTCTACCTTGAAAATCACTTTTGTAATCAGTTTGACCAGGACGAGATCCTTACACTATTGAACCAGTTTGCTGCCAATGTCGGATATCCCAGCAGAGACCTTACAGAAAATATTTTTGGTCTGGTGCTCAATAATGCCGTAGCCCGCAAGCTTTTGGACGACGATAATGCGTCAATCCTTCTGACAGAACAGGAAGCCCTGTCGCTGGCTGAACAATTTGAAGGCCAGCCACGCAAAAAATGCAAAGAAGCCGTTAGCCAGGCAATCTCTGCTATCATCGTCGAAAAGGGACTGCGATGGCCCTCACTGAAAACTTATTTAAGCAAATGCCAGGATAAAACCGTCGCCGGATTATACCGAGCAGTCAAACAGGAAACTATCTGCTCTTTTCTGGCTGTCCGTTAGCTTCCACTCAAATGCCTTTTCTCACCAGATACGGCAAGGCCCTCAGGCTGATGCTCAACGGTATGAGACCAATAGCGTTTCGGCATATGTGTCATCTGGCATTTGGGATTAAAACGCTGCTTAATGCCGATCGTTTTGTAAAAACGCTGCCACAGCTGTTGGAAAAGAAGCTCCTCTGCATCTGCCTCTGGCAGTGTGAAATCGTCAACGGGCACAAGCATCCACTCATAGGGGTGATAAATAAGGGCTGAGTGGTGGACTTCGTCATAGATCATGAATGTTTCTCCATTATACCGATCGCTGAAATGTTCTGCTAAAAGGGGGAGCACCCAATTTTTAGGTGCGATCACCGAGACAAGGGTTTTATTATATTCCCCAAAGCGGATAAAACCGCGAAGGAGATGCGCTTCATTTTTCAGGTGCTTTACAGCTTTATAGAGCTCATGGACATCCGGGTCGGCCAGACAGTCAATGATCCCGCCACCCACACGATAGCCCTTGCGGATAAAACGATACATCAGCATTTCCTTTTTAGGATGACAGGTCAAAAATCCGCACTTTATAAAATCCGTCACCTCTGGAGACATTTTAATATCAAACGAACGGAAAACCCTGTCGGCGTGTCCGCGGTCTGTTTCAATTTCCTTAATGGGATAAAGAAAAAACTGCTCAAAGGTGTTAGGCACAATATCGACAGGGGTTTCTTTTTTCATGTAGCTTTCAAAAACACAGCACAGAAACCCTTCAAAGGTGCCATCATAGAGATAAACCTGCCCTATTGTGTCAGACATTTTAAAACCTCCCTGTGCAATACAGGCGACTGATCCTTGTCAAAAAAGGACAGCTGCTCATATTTTCGCTCAATTAAATCACGCTGCCCCTGCTCTGAAATCAGCGCTCTCAGCACACCGTCTGGCGTTACCTTAAGCCCTTCAACCATTTTTCCGCTGCACAGAATAAAATACTGCGCCCGTTTCAAAACCACACCGATTTTACGCAGCCCCTCAAAATCCAGCCTGCCCATCCGCCGCGCCTGTATAATGCGCATGGTGCTTTTAACCCCGATGCCCGGCACCCTCAGAAGCATTTCTCTGGAGGCGGTGTTCACCTCGATGGGAAACTGATCCAGATGCGCCAGTGCCCAGCTGCATTTCGGATCAACCAAAGGGTTAAAATTCGGATGCTCGGCATCCAGCAACTCGGCCACATGGAAGCCATAAAACCGTAGCAGCCAATCTGCCTGGTACAGCCGGTGCTCCCGCAAAAGCGGCGGCTTTGTATCAAGGGCTGGCAGCAGCTTGTTTTCTGACACAGGCACATAAGCAGAAAAAAACACACGCTTAAGCGAATATTTCTGGTAAAGACCTTCCGTCAGATTTAAAATTTTGTAGTCCGTGTCCGGGGTTGCGCCGATGATCATCTGTGTGCTCTGGCCGGCTGGAACAAATTTAGGGGTATGACGATATTTGACCACGTCGTATCTGTTTTCTTCAATTTTATCTGTAATCATCCCCATAGGTTTAAATATGGAAGTCTTTGTCTTATCCGGCGCCAGTCTTTTGAGGCCTTCCTCTGACGGAAGCTCAATGTTAATGCTCATCCTGTCTGCCAGATAACCCAGCTGTGTCAAAAGCCTTGGATCGGCCCCCGGTATGGCTTTTACGTGAATGTACCCATTAAAATTATATTCATCTCCCCTCAAAAGTGCCAGGGTTTCAATCATCCTTTCGCAGGTATAGTCAGGGTTTTTGATAACCGATGAGCTGAGAAAAAGACCTTCGATATAATTTCGTCGGTAAAAACCAATGGTCAGATCTGCCAGCTCCCTGGGGGTAAATGCAGCGCGCTCAACATCCTGAGAAGCTCTGTTCACACAGTACTTACAGTCATAGACACATACATTCGTCATCAGCACCTTCAAAAGGGAGATACAACGGCCATCCGATGCAAAGCTATGGCAGATACCATCCGCCACGGTATTCCCCAAAGCACCCTTCTTCCCATTCCGTTTTACCCCACTGGAGGTGCAGGCTACGTCAAATTTCGCAGCATCGGTTAAAATTTTCAATTTGTCCAACAGTTCCATTTTAAGCCCTCATCTCTTCAAATATCCGTTCTTTCTTTAAAAACAGTATAAAACATTTGATCCCATTAGTCAATCAAAAAAGAACAAATTTTCTATTTAATTCTGATATTTGTTATGCTATAATGAATCATCACGAAAGGAGTGTCCTTATGCGCTTACAACCACCGGCTTTTCCCGACCCGCTAAAGCCTTATGATGATCTGCTCACTATTATTTATGAATGTATTGATGCGGAAGAAGATGTTGAAAGCTTTGAATTCAGCGATACCGGCCTTGAAGCCTTCCACCAGTCAAAGCTTGAATTTCATCACTGCCAGTTTAAGAACTGCCAGTTTCTGTCTTCTGGCCTGACCCATACTTTTTTTGCTGATGTTATTTTTACGGGCTGTGATCTGTCGAACCTTAACCTCAGTGATTCCACCTTCCACCGCGTTGTTTTTAAAAACTGCAAGCTTCTTGGCACAGATTTTAACGCTTGTATTTTGGAAGAATGCCACTTTACAGAATGCGTTGGAAATTTCATGAACTTTTCCACCAGCAAAACCAAGCATGTCTTTTTCGAAAACTGTCCCCTGCAAAACGTCAGCTTTCAGGACTGTAAATTAAAAACCACACAGTTTCAGCAATGTGACCTCTCCGAGGCCGATTTTCTCCATACGCCTTTAAAGGGTATAGATTTCACAAGCAATACTCTGAGCCGGATCACGGTTTCAGGCAGCCAGGAGCTCCGCGGCGCTGTTGTAAATCTTTTTCAGGCTGCTGAGCTTTCAAAACTTTTGGGCGTTGTCATTAAAGAATAAAAATAAGCTGCCGGCAAAATCCGGCAGCTTATTTCAGCTTTACAGCTCAATGACAATTTTTTTATGCTTAACCTCATAAGCTTCATAGGTGATCCCAACCATATCAAACATTCTTTTGGAGGCAATGACCGCGTCCGTATCCGCATATTTATCTTCCATGTAAATAACCTTTTGAATTCCCGACTGAATAATCGCTTTTGCGCATTCGTTACAGGGAAAAAGAGTCGCATAAAGGCTTGCCCCCTTCAGGGAACGACCACCGTTGTTTAAGATGGCGTTAAATTCGGCATGACAGACGTAAAGATACTTTGTTTCAAGGGGATCACCCTCCCGTTCCCAGGGCATATCGTCATCATGACAGCCTGTGGGCATACCATTATAGCCCATGGTTAAAATTTTATTGTCTGGGCTTACAATACAGGCCCCTACCTGTGTTCCGGGGTCCTTGCTCCTTTTAGCCGCCAGCAGGGCGATTCCCATGAAATATTCATCCCAGGATAAATAATCTTCTCTTTTCATTCTCTTTCCTCCTCATCCTGTCCTCTATAAATTCGCTTGCACAGCGCGCAGCCGGTCGGCGTTGCGGCCATGCCCCCAAGGGCTGTCTCCCGTAGCTCTGGCGGCAGCCTTCTCCCAACCTGCAGCATGGCGCTGACAGCCTCGTCAAAGGGAATGAGGTTTTCCACGCCGCTCAGCGCGATCTCTGCGCTGATGATGGCATTGGATGCCCCGATGGCGTTCCGCTTCTGGCAGGGCGCTTCCACCAATCCGGCGATGGGGTCACAGACCAGTCCCAGCAGATTTGAAAGGGCGTTGGCGGCTGCGCCCAGGCACATCTGCGGTGTGCCGCCGAAGAGCTCGGTCAGCGCGCTGGCGGCCATGGCGCTGGCGGCGCCGACCTCGGCCTGGCAGCCGCCCTCTGCTCCGGCTACGGTCGCGTTTCGTGAAATAATGTAGCCAATGGCCCCGGCATTGAATAAGGCTTTTTCCATCTCGGCATCGCTGAACCCGTGTTCTTCCTGAACGGCTAAGAGTACGCCGGGCAGTACACCGGAGGAGCCGGCGGTGGGAGCTGCGACGATCAGCCCCATGGAGGCGTTGACTTCAAGCACGCCCATGGCATAGGCGATGGCTTTGGCCGTCAGGGGCCCGCTAATGCTTTTACCGGCCAGGCGGCGCGCATTGAGCTTGCGCGCTTCGCCGCCGATGAGTCCGCCAACGGAGGTCAGCTCCTTTTCAAGAGCGATTCTGACTGCGTCTTTCATGATTTCCCAGGCGTGGTGCATCCGGGCTTCTGTTTCCTCGGGTGTGTTTTCCAGATAGGTGGTTTCTCTTCTGAACATGGCCTCGGAAATGGTGCACTGATGGCGATGGCAGCTTTTTAACAGGGTACTTCCATTTGTAAAATTCATCGCTTTCCTCCTACAGCTCGATGCGCGTAGCGCTGATAATATTCCCGGATGCTTCGATGGCGGCAATGACCTCACCTGTGATCTCTTCGTCGGTTTCAATGATGGTGTAGGCGATTTCGCCTTTCTTTTCCCGGTAAAGCTTTGTAAAGGCGATATTGATCTGGCAGTCGCTCAGGCAGCGGGTGATGTGGGCCAGCACGCCGGGTTTGTCCCTCTGCTTGACCAGTATGGTGTTATATTCGCCGGAAAGGGCGATCTCGACACCGTTGATTTCCCGGATCACTGCGGCTCCGCCGCCAATGGACTCTCCGACGACAACGGTGGTCTGTCCCTCTGTGTCGGTGATGGTAATGGCCACGGTATTGGGATGGATATCTTTTTTCTCGGTATTGGTGATAAAACGGTATTCAAGCCCTGCTTTTCTGGCGTATTCAAAGGAATCCCGGATGCGGTAGTCCTCGGTGCCAAAGCCCAAAATTCCGGCCACCAGCGCTTTATCTGTGCCGTGGCCGCGGTAGGTGCGGGCAAAGGAGCCATAAAGCACAAACTCTACCTTCCGGATACTTCCCTTGACCATTTTTCGGGCCAGCAGCGCGATTCTCAAGGCTCCCGCGGTATGGGAGCTGGAGGGCCCGATCATATTTGGCCCGATAATGTCAAACACAGTTAATTCTTTCAATAGCTTCCCCTTTATGTTTTAAAAGTTCTTCCAAACAGGTTTACTCTTTATTTTAATGGATTCTATACTTTTTATCAAGCCGCAGCTTCTGCGCATTTTTGGAAATATGAACATTTTGTGCTGGTGGGTCTTCTTTTTGAGTCTTCAGACTGTCCGCCGACGTTGCTGGCGAGCTGGTCTGCTCTTTTTCCAGTATATTTTTTATATCTGTCAACAGGTCAATCTCTGTCACTGCGTCCTGCTGATCCTGATTCTGCTCTTTACGGCTGATCTTCCGGATGGCTTTTGTCACTATATAAATAGACAACGCTATGATAAAAAAATCAATGACATTCTGCAAAAAATCCCCGTATGAGATCACAAGCTCTGGGCGGATAATTTTATCCCCCTCAAGGGTTGCCGGGTGCAGCACCAGTCTCAGCGTCTTAAGATCAATACCTGCTGTCAGATAGCCAAAAAAGGGCATGAGAATATCGCTGACCACCGAGGACACGACCCTGTTGAAAGAATTCCCAATGACCACACCAATGGCCAGGCTCAGGATATTCCCCTTAAACGCAAATTTTTTAAAATCATCAAACACAAACCTGCCTCCCTTCATGTGATACTTATTACCCTTTTTCAAAAAATAAAAAAAGAAAGCCTGAGCTTTCCGAGCGAACATTTAAGCTGTCAGACTTTCTAATGTGGATTTCACATAACATTTTTTTGCAGACTGTCCGCTTGAAAGTGCATCGATTATCGCATCCTCAAAGCCCGCCTGCTTCACTTCATTAAGTGTCAGATTTGTTTCTTCCATTGTCATTTTTAACAGAGCAATGACGGTTTCCTTCTCTGTTTTCATTTTTTCTGCTCTTGCGCAGGCCATTAAAAACAAAGATCTTCCTTTTCTGTCGATACGGTCTGAATAAGCGTGTCTCGCGAGGGACATTGCTTTCCGCATCATTTCTGTACTGTATAACATGATTTTAGCACTCCTTTCTTTTTATATTTCTATTATAGATATTTACCCAACAGATATCATTAGAAACATGTTAAAACTTGTGCCCAATCGCATTAAATCAGAAAGGCTTAAGCATTGACAGCCACAGCGTTTCTCCGGTACTGGATAAAGAAAAA
>CAUEUD010000151.1 GCA_959020865.1 Eubacterium limosum
TTGTATACTTGTGTCATAAGTTAGTTTTACTTAACTCAAGCAGCTAAACCGAATAATAACACACGCTCTGATTAATGCAGCCAATCAGATGAAGATTATCGAAGCACAGCGATAATCGCTCACCATAACATGTGAGAAGTATTCCTATTAAGACAAATCCTTTTAACAATCAACTTCGTTCAAATACCAATGAATTGTTTAATCCACTTTCAAAAGCTGCTGCAACTAACTTAATAATTTCTTCAAAAGTGTTTCGGGAAATGATACTCCTTCTTTTGGAGCCTGCCAAGGGCAGGCAGGCTCCTTTCCCAACACATCCAATTAACCTCTCTTGAATTGATGAATGCTGTCATTCATTGTTCATTAAACAGCCTGCAGGCTTTACTGACAGGCTTTTTTATTTAGAGTTTATAAAAGCTTAGCTCGCAACAATCATCTCCCTTCCCTTTATAATAAGGTCGGCTAAATCCAACCTTATCTTCCATACTTTCAAAAGCAGTTTTTTCAAATTCACAAAACAACGGAGCTAAAATGACGCAATCATTTGCTTTTAAAACATCAAAAAATAGACAGGCTTTAATATCAAAACACAACTTGCTGCGTGTATTTTCAATCAATTCAATATCCCATTCTTTTTCAGAAAAATAATCGCTATACCCCTCCGCTACCTTTTTTCGATAGTTTGCAAAAAAGAACGGCGTTGACGACAGCCTCTGCAGTTCTCCGGACATTAAAACAGCATACCCTTTCATAAGAGCTTTTAATATCTCCTCGGTTTGCTGCCATGAAATTTTTATCTTAAGCAACGCCTGATACAACGCTACTGTGCGCAGCACAATCTCCCGCAGCTGCGGCAGCTCGGCCTTTATATCTTCAGGCGATTCTTTTGTCAGCAAAGCATCGTAGTTGAGCTCAAAAGACCTGTAGGCATTACCTCCTCTTTCACTTCCAAGCATTTCCAAAAGCAATAATCTGCATTTTTCAAGTAACTCCTGTTTATTGATTGCCGTTCTCATATTTTGTCCTTTCTAAAATGAATAGCAAAAGGCCGGATCTCTTCCGGCCTATATCATTAAAACTGCGCAAATCCTTTTCCAAAGTCAACACACTCTTCCTCACCATCACTATCAGGTGTTTCCTGAATAATCAGCCCTTCGTCATAAAGCACCGCTCCAGCGTCACGAACGCGATCCTCCCAGTCTCTCATCCATTCACCGTCGCCCCAGCCGTAAGAGCCAAACAAAGCTACCTTCTTATCTTTTAAGTTGGCTTCTATATCCGTAAAGAACGGATCAAAATCGCCTTCTTCAAGTACTTCTGCCCCCATCGACGGACATCCGAAAACAATATGATCATAATCCGCGATGTTATCTTTACTAAAATCCGTTACAAAAAATGTCTCTGCGCTTTTGCCACCTTTTTCAATACCATCCGCAATACGATTGGCCATTAACTCTGTATTTCCTGTGCCGCTCCAATAAATAACTGCAATTTTATCCATTTTTAATCTCCTTTAATGATTTTATCAACCAGCTTGCATTAATTGTCTGATTGAGGCTCCCCGATTAATGTAACTGCAAACTACATCTCGGCATTTTGTATATTTTTCAAATAGTTTCAGTTTATTTTCAACGTCCGAATATACCTTCCAACAACCACACGCCTGACAGTTTTTCCCTTTATTGAGGATAAACCCTTCAACATCTTCTATGGGATACCCCAAGAAAACACCAATTTCGTGCGGAAAATCTCCTGCTGCACTCACATTTTTTTTAAGATTATCCAGCAGTTCATTAAAAGTCATATTTTCCTGATAACCATATTTTTTTAAAAAGTTTATTACTTTCGGTTCTTTAAGACTTTCTACAAGCTTCTTTTTTTGATAAACCAGAATCAATACGCGACATTCTGTTTCCCATAACGGTTCAAGGTACAAATCTTTATGATTCAAAAAAGCATTATACTCAGATAACAAATCTGAAATATCTGCAAACTGCTTCTTTGCGCAGCAGATGAGATTCGCTTCTTTTATGCCCATCAGGGTTGGGGCACAATGAAAACCCAGTAATTTATCAAAATCATTCAGCATCTGTCTTATTTCCCCTTTTTATGTGTTCAATGATTCCAGCGTTAACTTTGGAATTATTGTTAGTGCTAGCTAACTAACTGAAAACATCTTAGCACGCGTTTTTTATTCTGTCAATAGCTTTCCATTAAATAGGAATCATTACAAATTAGTTAATGCTACGCTATTTTTCCCTATAAAATTGAATTAATCGCTAAATTCTTCTTGACAATATTATCACAAAAGGTTAAACTTTAAACAAGATATGAGGTGCAACTAACATTTTTATAAACATCTAACTGAATTAGGAGGTATGAATGATGCCGTTAAGCATGGCCCGTATGGGAGAACCTGTTAGAATAATGAAAATTAATGGTAAAGATGAGACGAAACGTTTCTTAAATAATTTAGGCTTTGTTATTGGCGATAATATCACGGTCGTTTCTCAATTAGGCGGCAACATGATCATCAATGTTAAAGATACACGCGTTGCAATTGATAAATCAATGGCAAATCGTATAATGATTAACGAATAAGGAGATATGAACATGAAAACTTTAAAATCCACTCCATGTGGTCAAACCGTAAAAGTTGTAAAAATTGAAAACAAAGGGCCAATCAAACGTCGTATTATGGATATGGGAATTACCAAAGGTGTCGATATATTTGTCCGAAAGGTTGCTCCTTTAGGTGACCCGATAGAAGTAACAGTACGAGGCTATGAGTTGTCCCTTAGAAAAGCAGATGCTGAAAGTATTATTGTGGAATAAAATTATTTTTTTCACGGTTTTGTTAGTTTATTCTAATCATGTACAAATAATAAAACAAATATTGAGTGAACGGATTGCTAAGGAGTATAATAAGGGGTAGCCAGATTATGAAATACACCATCATTCATGATATGACTGGACGTATTCGTCTGCGCTGCGGGCGGAATGCTTTTTCTCTTGATGAAGAACTTCTGTTTTGATGGCACAAACCATAGTTACCGACGCAAAGGCTTCCAGTATTAAAGGGAGCCTTTTAATTTTTTATGTCGATGGATCCCATTCTTTACTTTTAAATTTCACTGGTACTTTAGTGCCCGCAGAACTTCCTGTCGTACCGCCATCTCTATTATGTTTCTCATGTCGCTTTCGGATTTACTGGAAGACTATACAAGAAAAAACAAAGTTTGCTCTGGCCGAAAGCTTGTCCGTTAATGTTAATAACTTGTGAATACAGGATCGTTATGGCTATTTTATAAACACACCCATCAGCCAGCCTGATGAGGATGATGTTATTATTGTCCTATTATTGGATTTATTCCTCCTGCTACCTCTGCCTTTTTACACAATTTTTCTACAATGTTTATCAGCGCGGCCAGTATGCGGCCCTGCTTAAAACCATCTGTATGATCGATTATCTGAAAGGAGTTTTATGAAAACACTTTATCTTATTATTGGTTTTTTATTCTTCGGGCTTGGAGCCATCGGTGTTATCTTGCCGGTGCTCCCAACCACCCCTTTCCTTCTTGTCGCAAGCTATTGCTTCGCGCGGGGCAGCAAGCGGTTTAATGACTGGTTTTTGAGTACCAAAATTTATCAAAAACATCTGGACAGCTTCGTTAAGGAACGCGCCATGACACTGAAAACTAAGATTTCGCTTCTGTCCTTTGCTTCCGCTATGCTGATCCTGGCGTTCTGTCTGGTCGATGTCATTTATGCGCGTATCCTCATCATTGCGGTAATGGTTTTTAAATACTACTACTTCATTTGCAGGATTAAAACCATTCAGGGGGTACAGAATGATTGATAAACGCCTGACACATATGATGGGTAAGGCTAACCGCTATATTTTTTTAAATGTGTTCTTCAACTGGATCTGTCTTTTAGCAAACATGGCGATTATTTTCACCATCGCCTGGCTTTTGCAGAATATTTTGACAGACGGTATTGAAGGCATTAAAATATCCGGCTGTCTGGTAATCATCTGTGTGTCTCTGATTGTACGGTTTGCCGCTACCCTTATGGCTTCAAAAATGTCCTACGCAGCTTCCTCCGGTGTTAAAAAAACATTGCGTGAAAAAATATATGAAAAACTTCTTCGCCTGGGCATAAGCTACAATGAAAAAATTTCTACAGCCGAAGTAGTTCAGGTCTCTGTGGAGGGTGTTGAACAACTGGATATTTATTTTGGCAAATATCTTCCGCAGCTTTTTTATAGTCTTCTCGCACCGTTAACCCTGTTTGCAGTTCTCTCGTTTGTTAATTTGAAAACCGCGTTGATCCTTTTGATCTGTGTGCCGCTTATCCCTGTTTCAATTGTAGCTGTACAAAAAATTGCCAAAAGGCTTCTATCAAAATATTGGAGTACTTATACTGAACTGGGCGACAGCTTCCTTGAAAATCTTCAGGGGTTGACGACCCTTAAAATTTATGAGGCGGATCATTATAAAAATGTAGAAATGAATGCTCAGTCCGAAAAATTCCGAAAAATAACCATGAAGGTCCTCACCATGCAATTAAACTCTGTAACTGTCATGGATATTATCGCCTACGGGGGCGCTGCCGTCGGGATTATTCTGGCGGTCACAGAATTGATGAAAGGAAATCTTTCCTTTGGCGGTACCTTTGCGCTGATTATGCTTTCAGCGGAATTCTTTATCCCATTGCGTCTGCTGGGCTCTTTTTTCCACATCGCAATGAATGGGATGGCCGCATCGGATAAAATTTTTCGTCTGCTTGACCTTGATGAGCCTGTCCACGCCGCGGGTGCCATTGATCCAGAGGATGCGGATATTCGTTTAAATCACATTGAGTTTTCTTATGATGTCGAGCGCCCTGTTCTGGAAGATGTCACCCTGAGTATTCCAAAGGGAAAATTTGTATCCATCGTCGGAGAATCTGGCAGTGGAAAAAGTACCATTGCTTCGCTTATTATGGGTGCTCATCGCAGTTACCGCGGCGATATCAGTATTGGAAAGCAAAATTTAAAATTCCTGTCTGAAGCCAGCATTATGAAAAATATCACCCTCGTAAGTCACAACAGTATGATTTTCAAGGGAACTGTTCGTGACAATCTCTTAATGGCCCAGCCAAACGCCAGTGACGAAGCGCTGTGCGCTGCACTCAAACAGGTTTGTCTCTATGATTTTCTTATAGAACAGCAAGGGCTTGATACACAGATACTGGAGAATGGTTCAAACCTTTCCGGAGGCCAGTGCCAGCGTCTTTCCCTCGCACGGGCACTTCTTCACGACTCTGAAATCTACATTTTCGATGAAGCAACTTCTAACATCGATGTGGAGAGCGAAGAACAGATTATGGACGTCATCAAGGATCTGGCGCATACCAAAACGGTTGTGCTGATCTCCCATCGACTGGCCAATGTGCGTTCTGCCGATCAAATTTATGTTTTGTATAAAGGACGCATCATCGAATCCGGAACGCATACAGAGCTTTTGGAAAACAGCAGCTACTATGCCGATCTGTATTTTACCCAGACATCTCTTGAAAATTATGGAAAGGAGACTCCTGTCTATGCGCAGAAATCCCATCTCAATCATGATGCGGCTTATCGGGCTGGTTAAGCCGCTGATCCACATCATGCTGCTCACGATCCTTATGGGTGTTGCGGGCTATCTATGTGCAATTTTTATTACCATCCTGGGCAGCTATGGTATTCTTTCCATTCTGGATATCCAAAAAATAGATTTAAAGCTGCTTTTTATGGTCATCCTTATCCTGGGGCTTTTGCGCGGCGTGCTTCATTATATTGAACAGGCCAGCGGCCACTATATCGCCTTTAAGCTTCTTGCTATTATCCGTGACAAGGTTTTTAAAGCCCTTCGCAAACTTGCTCCTGCAAAACTGGAAGGCAGGGATAAAGGCAATCTGATTGCTGTCATTACTGGCGATATCGAGCTTCTGGAAGTATTTTATGCGCACACCATCGCCCCCATTGCCATCGCTGTTATCACCTCTTTAATTATGGTCGTCTTCATTGGGCAGTTTCACCTCCTGCTCGGCCTTATTGCCGCCGTCGCCTATCTTTGTGTAGGGCTTCTCATCCCCGCAGCCACCTCACGGCTGGGGGCAGATAAAGGAAGAAGCTATCGGAGTCTTTTTGGCGGGCTTAACACCTATTTTCTGGACAGCCTGCGTGGTTTAAAGGAATGTATCCAATACCATTGCGGCCCCTCAAGGCTAAAAGAGATCACACGCCAGTCCGATGCTCTTGATATTCAGCAAAAAGCCTTGAAAAATCAGGAAGGTTTATCGGCAGCGGTTACAAATACAGTTATCCTGTTTTTTGATCTCGCAATGCTTTTTTCCTCTATTATACTCATGCGTCAGGGGATTGTCGGCTTTGATGGTATTTTAATTCCGACCGTTGCCTTATTCAGCTCCTTTGGTCCAACCGCAGCGCTCAGCAGCCTTTCAAATAATTCGCTTCAAACCTTTGCCGCTGGAGAGCGTGTGCTGGATATTCTGGACGAAAGTCCTGTTGTTAGCGAGGTTGAGAAAGGTGTGACCATTACCTTTGACGGAGCCTCATGTAAAGACCTCTCTTTCTCCTATGACGACGAAATAATCCTCGACAATATTACCATGGAACTCCCAGCCTCAAAGGTTATTGGCATTCATGGAAAAAGCGGGTCTGGAAAGTCTACCTTTCTTAAACTGCTCATGCGCTTTTGGGACCGCCAGTCTGGCAGCCTTGGGCTTTCCGGCCATGATATCCGCTCTGTCAATACCCACAGCCTCCGTGAAAATGAAAGCTATGTCACTCAAAGCACCTACCTTTTTAATGACACCATTGGAGCAAATATCCGTATTGCCCGCTTAAACGCCAGTGACGAAGAAGTGGCTGAAGCCGCTAAAAAAGCCGCTATCCACGATTTTATCACTCAGCTTCCCAAAGGGTATGATACTCCCGTAGGCGAACTTGGTGAATCCCTGTCGGGCGGCGAACGACAGCGTATTGGGCTGGCCAGGGCCTTTTTACACCAGGCACCCTTTATTCTTCTCGATGAGCCTACCAGTAATCTGGACAGCCTGAATGAAGGGATTATTTTGAAATCCATCCGGGAGCATGCCGCTGACCATACCGTTGTGCTGGTTTCTCACCGGCGTTCCACCATGGGTATCACCGACCTGGATTATTCCATAGAAAACGGGAGGCTCTCCTGATGGCATGTGTAAAATCTGAACAGCATATTATTGAAGAAATGATCCGCCTCTACTGCTTAAAAAAGCACCGCCAAAAAAACCTGTGTCCCGACTGCCAGGCACTTCTGGATTATGCTCTTGGCCGCCTGGAGCGATGTCCTTTTCAGGATTCAAAATCATTCTGCAGCCATTGTCCGGTCCACTGCTACAAACCGGAAATGCGAAAACGCGTGCAGGAGGTCATGCGTTTTTCAGGCCCCCGGATGCTTTTTCATCATCCTGTTTTGGTGGTTAAGCATATGATTGAAAGCAATCGCTGATGACAAACCACCTCCTTTGAGGTAAAATAACCTCAAAGGAGGCCGACATGAAATATTTTTATCTGCTCGTTAATGATCAACATATTAAAAACTGGACCCTCGTCAATCAGGTTTCGATCATAAAAAATGGGAAAACTCATTGCTATTTTCCGGATATCCTCTATCGCCATCCCTTTGACGAGGGCCCTTTATGCCTCACTGTCAGGGATGCTTTAAGCGCTGATGTTTCCTCTGCGCTGGAAACAGCTTTTAAAAAACTTCCGCCTCATCATATCATTCTGCTGAGGATTAACGATAACCCCGAATGGCGGGAAATTTTTTCTCACTGGAAGGCCGTGTTGGAAAAAGAAGAGGCGCCCTTTTTTACCCCAGAGGAATCCTTGCTGATGGAAAAAACAAAGGCTGCGCTGCGCCTGACCCAATCACAAAAAATCACTTTTACAAAAGCCTGTGTTTCCAAAAAGCTCAGAGAATCCGCCTGCCTTTCTAATGCTCTTCTCCCTTATACTGAGCTTAAGATTACCATCAAAAAAGAAAGGAGCGCCGCTTTTAATGCATTACTCAAAACCCTCTGGAGATAAACCCTTTTCCCACATTTACATTGAAAAAAGTGCCGCCAATCATCCAAACACACAGGCTGTTTTACAAAAAATCAATTATGACAGTCTTATTTATATTGACGACTACTCACAGATTTTTAACCGGCACCATCAGGATTTCATCGCACAGAAACGCTCTCCGAATCTTATTTTAGCCCGAAAAAAGCAGGATTTTTATTACAGCGGTTCTCCCTACTGTGAAAGCTTTGGACACGCACGCTTTTACTATACTGGCATTATCATGAACTGCCTTTATGACTGCAGCTATTGTTATTTAAAAAGTATCTATCCGTCAGGGCACATGGTTATTTTTGTCAACAACGAGGATTTCATCGCCGCAGTGGAGCAGGATTTATTGTCCAGCCATGAGCCGCTCTATCTTGCCATATCCTATGACAGTGATTTGATGGCCCTTGACCCGCTCACCAATTTTCTCAGCCCATGGCTCGCATTGGCCGAAAGGCACGCCAACCTGACCATCGAGATAAAGACAAAGGCCGGGCGGTTTTCCATCGCAGACCCACCCCAAAATGTTATTTTTGCCTGGTCGCTGCTCCCAGATCCGGTAATCCGCCACTACGAACGCCATACCCCTTCCCTGGCAACACGAATGTCGGCTGTATCTCAGGCGCTTAATGCCCGCGCGACAATTCGTTTTTCCATCGAGCCCGTCATGCCCATTCACAACAGTGTGTCCATGTATCATGACTTTATCGACCACTTAGGAAAGCAGTTTGATTTAAATCAGTTACTGGATATTAACATCGGCGGTTTTCGGATCAGTGGCAAGCAGTTTAAAACATTTTATAAAAAAGATCCTATCTGTCCGGTTTTTGCCTGGCCGCTGGCTGAGAGTTCCTCCGGCATCGGATATGCGGACAGTGAATCCCTGATCAGGCAAATAGAGCGTGATTTGAAAAGCTTTGTAAAACCTGAAAAAATCATTGTATACCAGGCCGCCCCTTGACGAAGAGAAATATAAACGATAATATTTAAATTAAT
>CAUEUD010000152.1 GCA_959020865.1 Eubacterium limosum
ACTATGAAAGAAAAATATGCTAGCACACGCGGAGGCGAAGCAAACGTGTCCGCGTCAGAAGGAATTATCAAAGGAATCGCCAAGGATGGCGGCTTATTCGTCCCTTCATTCATCCATGACATAAAAATTGACCTGACAGCTTTGAAGGATGCAACCTACGGAGAGTTGGCTTTTGAGATTTTCAAATACTTTTTGGACGACTTCAGCGATGAACAGATCAAAGACTGTATCCACAATGCCTATTATACCGGAAAATTTGAGAATGAGGAACCCGTTTCCCTTAAAAAAGTAGACGATCGTTATTTTCTTGAGCTTTACCACGGCCCAACCTGTGCGTTCAAGGATATGGCGCTGACCATTCTCCCCTATCTGATGACAACGGCCATGAAAAACGCCGATATCAGCAAGGATATCGTCATTCTGACCGCCACCTCCGGCGACACCGGAAAGGCTGCCCTCGAGGGCTTTGCCAAAGTACCCCACATCAACATTGTGGTTTACTATCCGAAGGACGGCGTCAGCACCATTCAGGAAAAACAGATGCTAACCCAGGATGGTGAAAACACCTGCGTCATCGGTGTGGCCGGCAACTTTGACGATACCCAAAATGGCGTCAAAGAAATTCTGAACAACAGCGGCCTGATCGAGGAGCTGCGGGAACAGGGCTATGTCTTCTCCTCGGCCAACTCCATCAATATTGGACGCCTGCTGCCCCAGATTGTATACTATTTTTACAGCTATATGCAGCTCTACAAAAAAGCAGTTATCGACCTGGGTGAGGCTGTTAACTTTGTGGTGCCGACCGGTAACTTCGGAAACATTCTGGCCGGCTACTACGCCCGCGCCATCGGCCTGCCTGTCAGCCGGCTCATCTGCGCGTCCAATAAAAATAACATCCTGACCGACTTTTTCCACACTGGTGAATATAACCGCAACCGCGATTTCTATAAAACCATGTCTCCATCCATGGACATTCTGATCTCCAGCAACCTGGAACGCCTGCTCTATGACATCACAGGCGGCAACAGCGAGGTGATCGCAGACCTGATGAACCAATTAAGCACAGACGGCTCCTACGCGCTGGAACGCGAGCTGCTCTTCATGGGCGACGACCATGTTTTCTACGCTGGCTGCGCAAACGAGGAAGAAACCGCCGGGGCCATTAAGCGTATGTTTGAGTACAACCATTACCTCATGGACCCGCACACCGCTGTTGCCAGCAAGGTCTACAGCGACTACCGCGCGGATACCGGTGATGTCGAGACCCCGACCATCATCCTGTCCACTGCCAGCCCGTACAAATTTGGCCGCAGCGTTTACGAGAGCATCTTCGGCGAAGTGCCTGAAGGCATGGACGATTACGCAGTGCTCAAGGAGCTGGCCGCCCGGACCGAAACGGAAATCCCCGTTCCGCTGAGAGATCTGGATCAAAAAGAAAACCGCCACGACAAAGTTTGCAAGCCGGAGGAAATGGCCGGCTGCATCACAGCATTTTTAGACAAATAGGAGAGTGAACCATTCATGATAAAAGTACGCGTACCCGCAACAACAGCCAATATCGGACCTGGCTTTGATGCCTTCGGTATGGCTTTTCAGTTATATAACATCTTCAGCTTTGAGGAAAGGGCCAACGGCAAGCTTACCATCCGAGGCGTCGAACGGCGCTACCAGGGCAAGTCCAATCTGGTCTACAAGGCCATGCTCAAGGTCTTTAACCGTGTCCACTACCGGCCAAAGGGCATTTACATTTACACCGATGTCAACATTCCTGTAAGCCGCGGCCTGGGCAGCTCTGCCGCCTGTATTGTCGGCGGCCTCGTGGGGGCCAACACCCTCTGCGGCGCTCCCCTGACGGGCAAGGAGCTCTTTGACATGGCTGTTGAAATGGAGGGCCATCCCGACAACGTGGCGCCCGCTATGTTCGGCGGCCTGGTGGTTTCCCTTGGACTCAAGGAAGAAAACCATTATATCAAGAAAGAGGTTTCACAGTGTTTTGAATTTTACGGCCTTATCCCGGACTTTACCCTGTCCACCATGGAGGCCCGCAAGGCACTTCCGAAAAAAGTATTCCACAAGGATGCAGTATTTAACGTGTCCCGCGCAACCATGACCTACCTTGCCCTGACTGAAGGGCGGCCGGATATCCTTAAGGTCAGCGTTGAGGACAAGCTGCACCAGCCTTACCGTGAGGGCCTCATCGCCCATTATGATGAGGTTTCCCAAAAAGCACGGGAGCTGGGGGCGCTTAATACCTGCATCAGCGGTGCCGGCCCCACACTTCTGGCCATTACCACCAGAGACAATGACCAGTTTTATGCCGAAATGGGTAAGTATTTAAAAGAAAAGCTGCCGGGATGGACCCTGCTCAAGCTGGAGCCGGACAACACAGGCGTTTGTACCGATCAGCACTCTTAAGGAGGAGCCTATGATACGTGATTATCTGATTGTCAGCAAAAAAATACTGCCAGAGTATTACAGCAAGGTGGTGGAGGCCCGCATTCTGCTGGAATCCTCCCAGTGCAAATCGGTCAGTGACGCGGTAAAGCGCGTCGGCATCAGCCGGAGCACTTATTACAAATACAAAGACTATATTTTTAAGCCCTCTGAGGATTTTGGGCGGAAATTTACCATTTCCATGATCCTCGACGACGAGCCCGGTATCCTGTCCAATGTGCTGAACATTCTGCGCGAGCACAAGACCAGTATCATTACCATTCATCAGGACATCCCCATCAATCACGCTGCTGTTGTCATCCTGACGCTTGACGGCAAAGACCTTCAGGGAAGCATCGAGGATCTCGTTGGTGACCTGGTGGTGCTGCGAGGCGTCCATAACGTTAATCTGGTAGCAATGGAATAGCCATGGAAATTTTGGAAGAAGTTCTGAATACCATTGTTCAGTACGCGATCCTGTTCTTCGAGTACGTTGGCGTGGGCGTGCTGATATGGTCGGGCATCAAGGGCATCTGGGGTTATATCCGCCGCAGACCCTCCACCCGTCTGGATCTGGCCAAGGGTATGGCTATGGCACTGGAGTTCAAACTTGGCAGTGAAATCCTGAGAACTGTCATTGTCCGCCAGCCCAGTGAGCTCATCATCGTCGGCGGGATCATCCTGCTGCGCGCTGCCCTGACAGCCCTGATCCACTGGGAAATCAAAAACGAGGAATCTGAGGTCCGCAAAGATAATCTTGTTGAGGAAAGTAAAGAAAATAAGGACAGCCTCAAATAAAGAAAAGCCTTTCAGGTCTAATCGATCCTGAAAGGCTTTTCTCATGCCCTGCTGTCCCCGGCTTCATAGAAATTATACTGATTTTTCCCTTCCCGCTTCGACACGTACAGTGCTATGTCCGCACTGTGGTAAAGAGCGTCAAAATCTCGTCCATCTGCCGGATAGACCGCAATGCCAATGCTCACAGAGGTTCTGGCACAGAGAGCTTCAGTCTCTGTATCTGGACAGCGGACAATGTCAAAGACCTCACAGACATGGGCTGCCCTGCCGACAATCTGGCCGCGGCTGCCACAGTTTTTCACAAATACTATAAACTCATCCCCACCGGCGCGTCCCAAAATATCGCTGGTACCAAAGGTGTCCCTGAGCAAAGTACCAAATTCCCTGAGCACCGCATCACCATACAGGTGGCCCAGAAGGTCATTGACGGCCTTGAACCCGTCAATATCCAGCATGAGCAGCATGTGCTGCCCTTCTGCCCCATCCCCCTTCAGGTATGTGTCAATGGTTTCTGCTGTCGCCGATTTATTATACAGTCCTGTCAGGGCATCGGTACGGGCCATCTCTATCAGGTACGCCTGCAGACTGCGCTCCTCTCTGATCCGAAGCAGGGAAATCGCCAGTACGGCAACCAGTACCACACCCACAATTCCCGCCACCAGCCAAAGGGCATTTGTCCGGATGGCTGTGACCTGGGACCCCATTGTCTCCTGGGTGGTAACTGCCGCTATGTACCAGTCATCAATACCGACAGGCGCGTAAGACAGATAGCGGCTAGCCCCCTCAGTCGTATAGGAGGCATATCCGCTCTCACCATTCTCCATCTTCTGCTTCAGCTCCTCTGGAGACCCTTTGTCAAAAACGACATCTTCACTGGAATAAAAATCAAAGATATTGCCCTTGCCAAACTGCTCTGGCGCGTCAAAGGCCCCGCTGCGGGAAATCAACTGCCCATTGGCGGTCGCAAGATTAATGGCACAGTCGCCCCGTAAAAAATTCTTTGAAAACAGGTTCTCAAAATATGCAATATCATATTCACCGATCAGCATTCCGACCTGTGTACCACCCAGATACAGCGGCGTGGAAACAGCCAGCACTGTTTTATCCAATGTGTTTGAGTAACGAAGCTCTGATACAGAAGTCTCCGCCTGAGTCAGAAACGCTGTGTACTGTGCGGGGTCATACTGACGAACCGGCTCGCCGATACTGGAATAGACCTTCCCGTCCAGCATCATAATCATGACACGGGCAATGGAGATATTCCCCGAAAAAGCCTGAAGCTCCTCAACAATGGCGTCTGGCGATGTGTTCTGCAGCAGACTGAAGGTTCTCGCCTCATTGCTGAGCACTTCGGTTACCTGATCAAGCTCGTTATTGAGCACAAAAATAGCATTATCCCGGATTTCCTCAAGGGAGGTTTCCATTGTACGCTCGGTATATTTTTCAACACTCATGCTGAAAATGACCAACAGGACAATAATCGCGGCAACACCCAGGGTCACAAAAAGAGCATAGAAGCCCTTATTCTTAGCCGTGTTCATTCTTGGCCTCTCCTTTTTTCAGATTCACTAAAATTCAAATTCTATCTATATATATGGTTATTATAACAGATATGCAGAAATAAAAGTGAAAAATTGCAGTAAAGGAAAGGGCTTTTCATAAAACTAGAGAAGTATCCCGCAGATAAAAGGAATCCAAAGCGCCAGCACAAGGGCGAGAATCACCAGAATAGGGATGCCTGCCCTGCCGATATCCGTCATACTGTAGTAGCCCTTGGAATAGGTCATCATCGGCACTGCAGACAGGGGCAAGATCATGGTCCAGCTTGAAAAAATACAGAGCGGAATGACCAGAACAGCCGCGTTTATCCCCAGCGCCTCCGCCACAATGGTAACCGGCAGCGTGGTGGAGGTGATGACCGCCGGGGCATTGGGCAGCACCAGCTGCATAATATACATGAAAACTGCCAGCTGAAGAATAAGCAGGATAATGCTCGTTCCATTGTCCACCCTGAAAAAGGTGTCCGCCAGCCAGGATGCCACACCGTTTTCCAGAATCAGATTTCCGATGCAGAGGACAGAGCCGATCATCAGAATGACGTCCCAGCTCACCTCATCCTTGAAATCTTTCCAGTGCAAAATATCAACTCCCGGCAAAAACATAAACGTCAGCCCACAGATGGAAACCAGGGTGACATTGAGCGCCGGAATCCATGAGCTCAGAATCCAGAGGAGGATCATTACCACCAGAATGGACACCACCATTTTTTCTTCCCTGCCCGGCTTGTCCAGGGTCTTGAGTTCCAGAATAAACTGCCTGATTTTATCCGGATGAACTGGCGCAGGTCTGAAAATTTTAATGATCAACAGCCATGCCAGAGGCAGCATGACGACGACCACAGGAATACAGATCGCCATCCAGTCCACAAATCGCACCGTTACTCCTGCATACTCCTCCAGCAGTCCAAGGGCTAAAATATTGTTGGAGCTGCCAGCTGGCGTGATGGTCCCGCCGATCATGCCCGCGATGGGCAGGGCGATCATGATGGCTCTGCCAGTGCGCCTGCGCTCCTCCTCCGAATCGTAAAGCTCCAGAAAGCTGATGGCCAGCCCCATGAACATCACGGTCGCTGGTATGTTGGACATGATGGAAGAGATAAGCGCTGTGGCCAGCATCATGGCCAGAATAAACAGGTGAACCTTGCTCCCCATTTTCTCCAGCAGTATGAGCAGAATGCGCTTGGCTGTGGGCACCTTGGAAATGGCTGCCGACAGGCCAAAGGTCGCCAGCACGAAAAACAGAGTAGGATTGGGAAAGGCCACCAGAAAATCCTTCATGGTTGCCAGTCCGAAAAACATCGGGAGCACCAAAACAAAAATACTCGAAATCCCAAGAGGCATGGCCTCTGTCACCCACAGAAGAATAGCAATAACAAGAAGCGCCAAGGTCTGCATACCAGACATTTCCAATCCCTGCGGAACCGGCACAAATCGGTATCCGATAAAAACGGCGGCCGACAGCACAATTCCTGTAATACGCTTTTTCATTTTTTTGCCTTTCCAGTAAAAAGCCCCGGCAATCAGACACTGCCGGGGCTTCTATACTATCTGAATAATCTGAGAACCAGCGCGAATACTAAGTCCTCATACTTTTGGATGTCGCCTGCCCTTTCAATATCTGAAAGATGATCGTGTTCTTTCAAATAATCATCCCATTTAACGTAATTTTTGGTCTCAAAGCTTTGATTTCTATCGTTCATTTTCTGCTCCTTATCTGTAAACACCGTAATCACGGACAAAGTCGGTCAGCACATGCAGGTTTTTAATGGTATTGCCCTCCAGCGAGAACAGCCCCTTGTCGAATCCAAAGATATAGCCGCCGCCTGGGGCCAGGATGTCAATGAGTTCTTTAGCCTTATCCTTAACCTCCTGCGCACTGCCGAACTGCAGCAGGGAGATTGGGAAAAAGCCCGTGATCACATGGCGGGTTCCGCTGAGCTTTTCCTTTACCAACTTTGGATCGCCATATTCAAACTGCATTTTCACCGACCCGTTAAAGGTCTTGAGATAGTCCATATGGCGCATCCAGTTATCCTCCACGAACAGGTCAACACCGGCTCCTGGCGCTACCAGACCATCCATCAGCTTTTTGAAGGAAGGCCAGTAAAATTTCTCAAACTGCTTTTCGTTGATAAAGCTGCCCATGTGCAGCGGGATCATCACCCGGTAATCCAGCGGCAGCCTGTCCGGGTTTGGAACCCCTTCCCGCAGCATCAGCGGTACCAGCGCGTCGCAGGCCTGCACAACCTTGTCCGGGTACCGGCGCATATCCTTTGATATCCCTGTAAAGGATCTGAGAAAATCCGCCAGATAATCGAATGGGGCTGTGGAGCGGCCACTGGGCGCGGCTGGATAGCCATATTTTGCAGCAATCTTACCCATCATCTGCCCGATGACGGCAAACTGGTCGGCGTTGGCCTTGACCGCCTGTGCCAGAACCATGGCCCGCCGTCCGGGCGTGGTATCCAGCGCCGGGTACAGCCTCGGCATCAGGGTTTCCGACATATAAAAGAAAGGGTCCTCAATAAAAGCATCGTACTCCTCAGGCTCCAGCGAATGCACCTCTGGGTGCTGCATGACGCCTGTGGCCCCCATGATAATGGATTTCGCCTCCAGTATCTGGTATAGAATCGGTAACCGTATGGCGCCAGGCCCCAGCGGTATATCGGAATAAAAGTCATTATTGACCCGGTCAAAGATATCGTACCAGGTTTCTGGTTCCCAATAGATGTTGCGGAGATTCTTCCCCTTTTCCACAATGCCCTGATCAATGGCATAGGAAACCGACGCTTCAAAGGCAAAGGATAAATGTATGGGCACCCTTTTAGGCACCTTGCCTGAATATACTGCCTTTAAATCCGCTTGTCTTTCCTGTTTTAATTGATTCGCATCCAACTGTCTTTCCTCCATTTCCCTTTTGCTTCATTAAATTCCGTCATTCTGACGATTAACTTCCATAATTTCCCGGACACGCTTTTCTGTCAGTTTATAGAAAAGCATGCATACGAAGCCGACAGCCAACACTGCGGCCGGCGCCAGTGTGATGGCGCTGAATATTCCCGAAACCACCTGCGGGGTTACCGCAGCCTCCGCTGAATAGCCAACGGCAGCCAAAAGATAGCCTGAAAATCCTCCTGCAATCAGGACGCCGACTTTGATGGGCAGTGTGTAGAGCGACATGATGAAAGCACGCCCTTCCTTACCGATTTTAAATTTTCCATATTCGACACAGTCCGCAAACATGGCAGGGCCAGGCGTCGCGATAAAGGTAAAGAAAAACCAGCCGATAACCATGATTGTCATAAAAGTGATATCATTCTGACCACCGAACAGCCGGGCACATACCAGCGCGATGGCCGGCGCAGCAAAGCCGATGAGATAGGTGTTTTTCTTCCCCAGCTTTTTTACAATGAACTGGCCGGCAATCAAGGAGCCCACAAAGCCCGCAATGCTGATCGCGGTCGAAAAGACCGGCTGAAATTCCAGATTATTGACAACAACTCTGAAATAATAGACTGCCATGCTCAGCACCAGGGTGTTGCACACAGTCTTGCAGGTTTCCGCCACCAGCATAAGCATGAGCGGTGGGTTCTTAAAGACCTGTTCAGCCATTTCTCTGGCTGACAGTTTTTTCCTGACCGCCACCGATTTCTCTTCTGGCTTGTCATACTCCCTGGAGACCTTGAAGAGCCCCATCTGAGGAATCAGGTATACGATCTGGAAAATAACGACCGCTGCCAGAAAGCCAAAGGAGGTGGCATCCTTGGTTTCGCCGGAAAACCACAGCACCAGCGGCATAAAAGTTGAATTGAGCACAATCCCTGCCACAGCCGCAAACTGGGCCTTTCTGGCAGAAAGCATGGCCCGGTCCTCTGGGGTGGCCCCCAGAGCGTTGAGCAGCGCCAGCTGCGCAGTACGCCCAAAATTAAACAGTGCAAAGAACACAATATAGCAGACTGCCGATATCCAGAGCTGTACGGTCTGTGTTCCTCCGGCACTGGAATATTGCAAAATACCAATGACCGCCGCCAATGGGCACATCAGCAGGAGCCAGGAACGGTATTTTCCCCATCTGGGGTTCATACGCTCCTCCACAACGCCGGACAGAAGAAGGGTACCAATGTCAAAAGCTCTGGTGAAAATCAGGATCGTTCCCATTACAGCCGGTGCAACCATCAAAACATTCGTAATAAAGTATGAGTAATAGCTTGTCGATAGGCTTGCTACCATTAAAGCCGTCAGTTCTGATAAACCAAATATTGTTACGATAAACTGAGAAACTCTGGGTTTAACTTTTTCAGCCATTTTTCTCTCCCTTTCGTAGTAAAAATCTTAATTATTCC
>CAUEUD010000153.1 GCA_959020865.1 Eubacterium limosum
CTGGAAAACCGGCGAGGATTTTTTCTGGTTAGGGCTTCTTATTAGCAGGCCCTTAGCATAGAATAGTACTATGGGATTTTTTGATAACATGAATAAAGCGGAGGAGAAAGACTTTGGGAGGAATTTTTGGAGTTGTATCTAAAAAAGACTGTGTAGAAGATTTATTTTTTGGAACAGATTATCATTCACATTTGGGAACCCGCAGAGGAGGCATGGCCGTCTACGATCAGGAAGAAGGCTTTGACCGGGCGATTCATAATATAGAGAATTCACCCTTTCGTACAAAGTTTGAACGCGATGTACAGGAAATGAAAGGCCAGATCGGTATTGGCTGTATCAGTGACAGCGACCCGCAGCCGCTCATTGTCCGCGCGCATTATGGCAATTTTGTACTGACCACCGTTTGCCGGATTAACAATGCCGATGACATTGTGGAGCGGGTATTGTCCAAGCACCGTGCCCATTTTATGGAAATGAGCAGTGGAAAGGTAAATGCTACTGAACTGGTCGCTTCGATCATTGCCGCCAGAGATAACCTTCTGGACGGGATTAAAGCAGCACAGGAAATTGTGGATGGTTCCCTGACCATGCTCATCATGACAAAGGACGGCATCTACGCGTCCAGAGACCGCCTGGGGAGAACACCTCTGATTATCGGTAAGAGGGATGACGGTTATTGCGCGTCCTTTGAATCCTTTGCTTATCAAAACCTGGGCTACAGTGACGCTTACGAGCTGGGGCCAAATGAAATTGTTTATATCACAGCCGATGGCTATGAGACGGTATCGCCGGCAGGTAAGGAGATGAAAATCTGTGCCTTTCTGTGGACTTATTACGGTTACCCAACTTCAACCTATGAGGGGGTAAATGTGGAGGCAATGCGTTACCGCTGTGGTGAAGCTCTGGCAAAACGTGACACCGATGTGCCAGTCGATTCAGTCGCCGGGGTTCCGGACTCCGGAATCGCACATGCCATCGGCTATGCCAATGCGTCAGGCATTCCATTTTCAAGACCGCTGATTAAGTACACGCCCACCTGGCCAAGAAGCTTTATGCCGCCGACACAGAGCATGCGGCATCTTATCGCTAAGATGAAGCTTATTTCAGTCGATGCCCTGATCAGGGATAAAAGACTTTTGTTTATTGATGACTCCATTGTGCGCGGGACGCAGATGAGTGATACCGCCAGCCACCTGTTTAACAACGGTGCCAGGGAGGTACATGTCCGCTCAGCCTGCCCGCCGATTATGTATGGCTGTAAGTACCTGAACTTCTCGCGTTCAACGTCAGAGTATGATTTGATCACCCGCCGTATTATCCGTGAACGTGAGGGAGATAATGACGCGAAGGTCGTAGCAGATTATGCAGACCAGAATTCTCAGAATCATAAGGAAATGGTCGACACGATCTGTAAGCGGCTTAAATTTACTTCACTCAAATATCATGAGCTGGAGGATATGATCGAGTCCATCGGTATCGATCCCTGTAAGGTCTGTACCTATTGCTGGAACGGTAAGGAATAGCGGTCATGCTTTCCCAGATTCACAGCTGCAGCCTTTTAGGGATTGAGGGACAGATTGTTACAGTAGAGATTGATGTACTAAACGGCCTTCCTTCCTATGTGCTGGTGGGCCTTCCGGACACGGGCGTTAAAGAGTCGAAGGAGCGGGTTTACTCTGCTCTGAAAAACAGCGGATACAGCTATCCGATGAAAAAAATCACCATCAATCTGGCGCCGGCGGACCTTAAAAAGGAAGGACCGGCCTATGATCTGCCCATCGCTCTTGGGCTTCTGATGGCTTCGGAGCAGCTGGTACCCGTTGATATTGAAAGCTATGTAATCCTGGGAGAGCTCTCTCTGAGCGGTGAGATTAAGCCGATTAATGGTATTCTGCCCATGGTTCTGGCCGCACGGGATCACGGCTTTAAAAAAATCATGATTCCTTCGGCGAATCAGTACGAAGCGGCTGTGGTGGAGGGAATTGAAATTCTTCCGATGGAGAGTGTGACAGAGGCGGCAGCGCATCTGTCCGGTGAGTGCTGTAAAGCACCCTGCACGGTGG
The DNA here is from genome assembly GCA_959020865.1 of Eubacterium limosum. Lineage (GTDB taxonomy): Bacteria > Bacillota > Clostridia > Eubacteriales > Eubacteriaceae > Eubacterium > Eubacterium limosum_B. The sequence goes on from CAUEUD010000153.1 coordinate 2,064, forward strand.
ACATCGATGCGTTGTTCAAAAGAACCGGCACGCACAACTGTGAGACAGACTTTTCAGAGATACGAGGACAGGAGCACGCGAAGAGAGCCTTTGAAATTGCCGCTGCGGGCGCTCATAATCTTTTGTTAAGCGGGCCGCCCGGAGCAGGAAAATCGATGATGGCAAAGGCATTTCCGTCAATTCTGCCGGATATGACGGTGGAGGAGGCGCTGGAGGTCACGAAGATTTATTCAGTGGCCGGGCTTCTGCGCGATGCGCAGGTGATGACCGAAAGGCCTTTCCGGTCGCCGCACCACACCATCTCAAATATCTCACTGATTGGCGGGGGACGAATCCCCAAGCCGGGTGAGGTGTCTCTGGCGCACCTGGGGGTATTGTTTTTGGACGAACTGCCAGAATTTAAAAAGAGCGCACTGGAGGTTTTGAGGCAGCCCATCGAAGACCAGCAGGTTACCATTTCAAGAGTCAACGCTTCGCTGACCTATCCGGCCTCATTTATGATGATTGCCAGTATGAACCCCTGTCCCTGCGGTTATTATGGTGATCCAACCCATGAATGCCGCTGCAGTACCAGTGAGATACACCGTTATGCCGGGAAAATATCCGGGCCACTTCTGGATAGAATTGATATAAAAATTGAAGTGCCTGCCATGGATTTTGACGCGCTTGAGACAGCGCCAAAGGGTGAGCGCTCTGCGGATATCAAAGTCCGGGTCAATGCGGCACGCGCTGTGCAAAACAGGCGGTATGCAAATGAAAAGGGTCTTTACTTCAATGCCCAGCTTTCACCAAGACATATCGAAAAGTATTGTAAGCTCGGACTGCATGAAAAGCAGCTCATGGAAAAGATTTATAAGAAAATGAATCTCAGTGCCAGAGGCTACCACCGTATTCTCAAACTGGCCAGAACCATTGCGGATTTGGAGGGCGCTGCTGATATAAATGCTGCCCATCTGTCAGAGGCAGTACAATATCGAAGCTTTAGTCCAGAAAGATAATTAAAAAGGTGAGCATCCAGAACCGTTCTGGATGCTCACCTTTTTTTACTGCTCCCTGTAAACCAGACGGGCAAAATCTTCGACTGGCATCGCTTTTGCAAAATAATATCCCTGAATAATATCACAGCCGATTTTTTTCAAAAAGTCGATTTGCGCCTGTGTCTCTACGCCCTCGGCGACTACCTTAATATCGAGCGAATGGGCCATCTGGATAACACTCTCCACGACTTTTTCTCCCCGGCGGGACAGGGTTGTCTCGTTGAAAAATTCTTTGTCCATTTTCAAGACATCCACAGGCAGCTCCTTTAACAGGTTTAACGAGGAGTAGCCAGTTCCAAAGTCATCAATCGAGATCTTAAACCCAAAGTCATTGAGCGCCTTAAAAACAGAAGCGAGCACGTCGATATTGTCGAAAACGGCACTTTCAGTTACCTCGAGTTCCAAACAGCTGGGCGGCACGTCATATTTTCTGACAACAGCCATAAGGTTCTCAGCAAAATCGGAATGGCTCAAGTGCTTTCTGGAGAAATTGACAGATATGAGCAGCGGCGCCAACCCCTGATCCATCCAAATACGCTGCTGTTTACAGATGGATTCAAACATAAAGAAGTCCAGCTTAATGACAAAATTGTTTTTTTCAAAGAGAGGAATAAACTCGGCTGGCGGTATCAGCCCTTTTTCTGGGTGAAGCCAGCGGACCAGCGCTTCAGCGCCAACGGGCTGTAAAGTTTTAAGGGCGTACTTGGGCTGAAGATAGACTTTGAACTGGTCAGAAGCCAGTGCCTCATCCATCTGGTTTTCAATTTCTTTTTCCCGCAGAATCTGATTGCGCATAACGGTGTCAAAATAAGCAATACCATTGCCGTTGGCACCCTTAATGGATTTACGAGCCATATCCGCCCGGTCGTACATATGGTTAACCGTGAGGTGGTCCTCCTGAATCAGATAAACACCAAAGGACAGGGTAAAGGGAATATCAAAATCCTGGCAGGCCAGCTGCTCCCTTAAAGCCTTTAAGCGGTCATTTAAAGCCTCAGTGGTCTTGTAGTGAAGCAGAAGCGCAAAATCATCAGAGGCGACACGGCAAAAAGTTTCTTTGCTATCCAGATGGCTGGCGATGGTTTCAGCCATGGCGGCCAGCAGCTGGTTACCACTTTGAAAACCGTAAAGATCATTTATAGCTTTGAATTTATCGATGTCGAAGCTGACGATTGCGTATTGAAGATGCTCTTTTCCGCCTAAGCAGTGCGCACTGTCAAGAATAAACCGGTTAAAATTGGAAAAGCCTGTAATGTCATCCGTATAGGCCATGCGTTTAAGCTCACGGCGGCTCTTTCTCTGATGGATTTCAATATACACGATCAGTGTGGTAAAGAAAAACAGAATAACGCCCCAGGTTAAAAGGGTCGATTGAATAATCTGGCTGGATTTTTCTGAGGCGACGCTTTTGGGGACGACAATTAATACATTCCAGTTATTGATATCTACCGGAGCGATGCTGAAATAGTAAGGTTCCCCGTTATGACGGTATTCCGCAACACAGGTCTCACGGGCTTTCAGAGCCTCCAGCACTTTGTTACGTGTTTTATCATCTGAGTAGCTGAGCTCTGTGATATTTTTAATATCCTGATTACTGCCGGGATGATTGGAACGGATGATGATGTCTCCGCTATCGTTTATGATATAGGAATAGCCCTTGCCGTCAAAGCTTGTTACAGAGAGAACGTTGCTGTATTGACTGACAGCGTTGGTCGCGAAGAGTACGCCGAGCACCTTATCGTCTGAACGGATTGGCGCGGCATAGACCGTGATGGGGTCTCCACCGAATTTATCTGTCAGAATACCGGAAACAATGGTTTCGCCCTCTAACGCCTTGTAAAAATAATTCCGGTCAGAAAAATCTTCATCGTAACCGTCGGTCGTATGGGCGATACCGTCAGGGGTGATGATGCCCATGCGTTTAAAAGAGTTGCGGTTGTTCTCCTGTTTTAAAACAGGAAGGGCGTTCAAAATATTATCGGGTGAAGCATTACCGATGTAGGTGGCAATGGCATCCAGCGTGTTAAAGTCACCCCTCAGCCGATTCTGGATGGTGGTGGCAGACTGCTGAGACAGCTCTTTTAGTGTGGCCTGAGTTTCGGACTCTAAAAAATGGTCCAGATAGGATGTGTAGACATAAGCGATAATGACGATCATAAATATCAGCAGCAGTGCGGCAAGAATGGGCCGCCATATTTTTGATTTTAACCCACGGTCATTCATGTAGTATCTCTTTTCTATGCGATTACTTTTTTATATTATACCATAGTCGAAAGTACTAAAAAAGCAGGGTATCAAAAAAGAAAAGGTTGAGTTAAAAAGGAAAAGATATGAAAAAGAGGGTGTTTTAAGAAAGAAGTTAAAAATATACAACATTAATGTTAAAATATGTGTTATGATAAAGTATCATATTTTTTTTAAAAAGGGGAATTGATATGGAAAGGGACCTGTTCTGGATATGGCTGATGTCGTTGACCGATCTTGGGAATAAGCGCAAGCTAAAACTGTTGGAATATTTTGAGACGCCAGAAAAAATATACGATGCTGACGAGAAAAGCCTGATGGCCTCTGGTGCGGTTAAGGAAAAAGACTGTAAATATATCCGAAGCCAGCAGCACCTGTACCTTGCCACAAAGGCAAAAGGCTTTATGGAGCGCCACAGAATTGACCTTATAACCATTGAAAACAGCCTTTATCCGGCAAGGCTTAAAAATATTTATGACCCGCCGGTCGGGCTGTTTGCAAAAGGCAATCTTGATTTACTGGACCGCCCGATGTATCTGGGAATCGTAGGCTCTCGAAAAGCGTCGCCGGCAGGCCTTAAGCAGACCCGTAAGCTGGCAGAAACCTTTTCCGATATGGGGATTACCATAGTCAGCGGCCTGGCAGAGGGCGTCGACGGTGAAAGCCATTTGGGCAGCTGCGGGCGAATCGGCTCGACCATTGCCGTCATGGGGACTGGTATCAATGTATGCTATCCTGAAAAGCATAAACCCCTGTACAAAAAGATCGTCCGCAGCGGGCTGATCCTCACAGAGTTTTTTATGGATGAACCGCCGTTAAAATTTCATTTTCCAAGAAGGAACCGGATCATCAGCGGCCTGTGCGATGGCCTGTTGGTGGTGGAAGCCCGGGAAAAGAGCGGTGCTCTGATTACAGCCGACTTTGCACTGGAGCAGGGAAAAAATGTTTACGCTGTACCCGGGGATATTACCCGTTATCAGAGTGCGGGCAGCAACCAGCTTATCAAGGAAGGCGCAAAGGTCGTGACAGAGCCCGAGGACGTGCTGGAGGATTATGTGGACATGCTGCCTCAGGATACGGAGAACTTTCATAATCCCATCAGTCTCGAGCGAGCCGCTGAGGGAATAGAGGACCCGGAACAGAAAAAAATATTAAATTACGTTGCCGAGGGCTACACGACGGTGGATGAACTGGTCGCAGTGTCTGGAATGGGCATTGGGGCTGTCAATGGCGCCCTTTCAATGCTGGAGCTTGACGACCGTGTTAAAGTAGAATATGGAAAGGTATATATTCTTTAGAGAGAAACCTTATGGATTTCTGTATTCAAAATTTGAAAAAAAAGGATTCCTTTGTTATAATGAAGCTTGTTTGACTTTTATCATACATAATAAAAACAAGTTATAACGGTAAAATATATATTGAAGGAGGAATACAATGGCAAAAAATCTCGTCATTGTTGAATCACCCGCAAAAGCTAAGACGATAAAAAAATATCTGCCTAAGGGCTACGAAGTGCAGGCAACCATGGGACATGTGATCGACCTGCCCAAAAGCCGGATCGGGATTGACATCGAAGATCACTTTAAACCCGATTATATCAAGATCAGGGGAAAAGGTGAACTGCTGAAAAAAATCAAGAAAGAAGCCAACAAGGCAGATAACGTCCTGCTGGCAACGGACCCCGACCGCGAGGGCGAGGCGATTTCATGGCATGTAGCCAACTTTTTGGGCATTGACCTGGACACCAAGTGCCGGATCGAATTCCATGAAATTACAAAGAGAGCGGTTAACGCCGCCATTGAAAACAAGCGCGCAGTGGATATGGATCTGGTGGATTCCCAGCAGGCCAGAAGAATCCTTGACCGGCTTGTCGGCTATTCCCTGAGCCCGTTTTTATGGAAAAAAGTAAAGAAGGGGCTCAGTGGCGGACGGGTCCAGTCGGTTGTCACCCGCATTATTGTGGACAGGGAAGAGGAAATTGCGGCCTTTGTCCCTGAAGAGTATTGGGGACTTGACCTGGAGCTTAAAAAAGATGGGGATAAAAACATCTTTTTATCCCGTTTCTATTCAGAAGACGGAAAAAAGAAAACCATCAAGAATGCCGAAGAAGCAGCCCGTCTGGAGCAGGTAGTACTGCATAACCCCATTACGGTTGCCGGGGTTAAAAAGCGTGTGCGCAAACAGAAGCCGCCGCTGCCATTTACCACCAGTACCCTGCAGCAGGAGGCCTACAAGGTTTTGGGCTTCACGACACAGCGCACCATGCGCATTGCTCAGCAGCTTTACGAGGGGGTCGAGGTATCAGGCAAAGGCCTGGTCGGTTTGATTTCTTATATCCGTACCGACTCCACACGTTTGGCGGATGAAGCCATCGCAGAAGCAAAAGACTTTATCGAAACGAACTATGGTCCAGATTATCAGCAGAGCTCTGCGAAAAAGACCGTGAAAAAGAAAAATGTCCAGGACGCCCACGAAGGGATTCGTCCGTCATCGGTTTTTAACCTGCCGGAGGAAGTGCGCGATTCCCTCGAAAAGGACCAGTATAAGCTGTACAAGCTTATCTGGGACCGCATGGTCGCCAGCCAGATGGCAGACGCTGAGTATTACGTAACCGATGTGGATGTAGCCTGTGAAAATCTGCTCTTTAAAACAAAGGGTGAGATCATGAAATTCAAGGGCTTCACAGCCGTGTACCGCACGGCCAGCTCAGCAGAGAAAGAAGAAGCAAACCGTCTGCCGGAGTTTGAGGACAATGAGGAACTAAACCTTGTTAAAATCAATAAAGAACAGAAATTTACCAAGCCGCCGGCACGCTATACAGAAGCCTCACTGGTAAAAATCCTTGAAGAAAAGGGGATTGGACGGCCAAGTACCTATGCGCCGACCATTGCCACCATCAAAAACCGGGATTATGTCGAGGTAGTGGAAAAGCACTTTGTGCCCACAGAGCTGGGGATTACCGTTACCCACCTCATGAAGGAATATTTTGAGGATATTGTCAACCTGACCTTTACCGCAGAGATGGAGGAGAAGCTGGATAAGGTAGCCGATGGCGAAACCGACTGGGTAAAGCTTCTGGAAAACTTTTACGGTGGCTTTAAAAAAGAACTGGACCATGCTCAGGAGGCGGCGGAGGAGGTTACCATTGCAGACCCTGAATCCGATGAGATCTGTGAGCTCTGCGGACGCAGAATGGTCATCAAAAAAGGCAAGTACGGCAAATTTTTAGCCTGTCCCGGTTTCCCGGAATGTAAAAATACCAAGCCCTATTTTGAAAAAACCGGCGGTATCTGTCCGGACTGCGGCGGCGACCTTGTCAAGCGTACCTCTAAAAAGGGACGTACCTTTTATTCCTGCTCCAATTACCCAAACTGTGAGTATATGAGTTGGGATATGCCGGTGGCTGAAAAATGTCCGGAATGCGGGCAGACCATGTTCCAAAAGGGTCTGGGCAAACGAAAGAAAATTTACTGCGCCAAATGCGGTTTTGAAAAATCGCCGGATCAGTAATCGAAAATATGCGTAAGACTATGACCGTCCGTTTCGGACGGTCGTCTAAGGCTGTCAAAGAAGCGGCCCAGCTCGAGACTGCGCCTTTTATCCAGATAAGAAAAAAAGGTCCAGGCGCTGTGGTAAACGACCAGGAGTCGTGCCGGACGACCGGAACAGTCGGACACAGGTGAGATCAAGCGCCGGCTTTAGTAAGAAATATGTGGATGTGAGGGCATAAAATCATATTGGGGCACGCAATCGAAACCGTGGAGCCCAACATACGGAATTC
>CAUEUD010000154.1 GCA_959020865.1 Eubacterium limosum
ACAGGCTGGTAGGTGGTTCCGTTAATGACCAGGGAACCATCGTCCCAGATGGCATTGGCATCAATATCGTATTTTGCCTCTTTACCTTCATTATTGATGTAAGTAAGGGTCGCTTTTAACGGGTCCTCGTCGCTGGACATTGTAATGGTATAGGGCGAGCTGCCGGTATCCGAACCGTTCTGCCATTCAAGGGAGCGGTCCTGGTTAAAGATGATTTTGGAATCGCCGCTCTGGTAGGTGCCTCGAATATAGGCTGTAAACATCAGCGCGCCTGAGCTTTGATCGGTCTGTTCCATGTTTTTAATGGTGTAGGTGGCCTCGACAACCTTCCCCTTACTGCTGCCTTCCTTGGTGTAGGCCTTTAGGGTTGAGTCATAATTGATCTTCAGTGGCATTTCAGGATTGTATTCATTGCCGCCGTCCCTTGGGTCAGAACCGTCCAGGGTATAATAAATCGTTCCGGTTCCGGCATTTGAAAGGGTGATCTCCTGTTCACCATAGTATTCTCCTGATTCCAGAGATATTTTTGTGGTCAGATCTTTTCCGCAGCCGCTGAGCGACGGGATCAGGAGCAAAAGAATCATAAAAAGTGCGATTAAATGTCTCTTTTTCATTTCTTACCTCTTTTCCTTGATGATTCTATTATATAACGGTTTCATCAAAAAAGAAACCCTTATTTAATGTCATTTATACCCATTCGGCTCTTTTGAGAACAATGAAAAAAGCAGAAGCATTTAACTGCTTCTGCTTTATGTTTATTCAACGCCTATGAGAATACCTGCACTTTGCAGGGCCTCCTCGACCTCGTCCAGAATACTCTCAGAATCTGCTTCAACGGTGTGATAATGCTCTCCGCCGGTAATATCGGTCAGAGGCTTTACTCCGTGGTTTTTAACCTTATCCACAAAGAGGCGCACATCCCGCCTGGAAAAAACATTGAGCTCAGCTTCGATTTTGCCGTAAATAGCATGTCTGACAAAGACGTCCACAGCCCTCGCGCCCGCATCCACGATACGGTTAAGCTCATCCTCGATCTGGCCGGGCCCGTGGCAGACTTTAAAGACCCGGCTGACATAGGCAGGCTGGGTCATAATATAGCCTCGATGTGTGGAGATAATGCCCGGGCAGTTCGCGCGGATCAGGGCAATATCCTGAACGATAACCTGCCGGCTGACATGAAACTTTTTTCCCAGAAAGGCCCCGGATACGGGAGCTTTGGTCGTGTTGAGCACATCCATAATTTCCCTGCGCCGCTGTTCTCCGTCCAAATAATCACCAACCTTTCTTTTCGTGTATTCTATGCTCTGACAGGCCTGAGATTTTTGAGTGAAAAGTCCAGAATCGGTGCGGAATGTGTCAGCGCACCGCAGGAGACATAATCAACGCCAATCTTGGCAATCTCGGCCAGACGCTCAAGGGTAACATTGCCTGAGCACTCTGTCTCGGCACGGCCGTCAACCAACGCCACTGCCTTTCTCATGGTCTCGTTATCCATGTTATCCAGCATGATAATGTCCGCTCCGGCCTCCAAAGCTTCCTCCAGCATCTCAAGATTTTCAACCTCTACCTCAATCTTGCGCACAAAGGAAGCATATTCTTTTGCCATGGCCACTGCCTTTTTCACACTTCCGGCAGCGCCGATATGGTTATCCTTCAGCAGAATACCGTCGGACAGGTTATAGCGGTGGTTATAGCCGCCGCCGACCTTGACAGCGTACTTTTCAAAAACACGCATATTTGGCGTGGTCTTGCGCGTATCTAACAGCTTTGTCTGGCTCCCCTCCAGCACATCGGCCAGACCTCTGGTATAGGTGGCGATGCCGCTCATACGCTGGAGAAAATTCAGGGCGGTCCGTTCGCCAGTGAGCAGACAGCGGATATCACCGGTGACAATGCCGATAATGGTCCCCTCTAACACCTTGTCGCCATCCTCATAGTAAAGCTCAAAGGCAGCGGTATCGTCTAAAAGCTCAAATACCCGCCTGAAAACACCGATGCCGGCCATCACACCGTTCTGCTTACAGATAAGCTCTGCCCTGCCCTGCCGGGGCTCACGCATGACCGCGTTTGTGCTAATGTCCTCACTGGTCACATCCTCCCGCAGGGCGCTCAGTATTGCCTCGTCAACATTTATTTTAATTGTTGCACCATTGTTCATAAAAATGTGTGTCCTCTCTCTTAATTTCCTCTAATATCAATGATTTGTAATCCGGAACCACCCGAGGCGCTGACAGCACCCTCGGTGATGGCAGGCCAAAGGCCAGGCTGTGCCGCGGCTCTGCCGCAATATGCCGGGCTGCCCTTTCGGCAAAGACCAGGCTCTCCAGCAGGGAGTTGCTGGCGAGGCGGTTGGCCCCGTGAACGCCGTTGCAGCTGGTTTCCCCCACCGCGTACAGATTCTCAAAGGAGGTACGGCTGTCCAGATCGACTTCAATGCCGCCCATAAAATAGTGCTGAGCCGGTGTGACGGGTATAGGCTCCCTTGTCATATCGTAGCCCTCTTCCAGACAATGCCTGTAAATATTTGGAAAACGCCCCTTGATGGCCTCTGCCCCGAGATGGACGACAGATAAACGCACATACTCCCTGTGGTCGATGGTCTTTTGCTTCTCGATGGCCTCAGTCAGCAGATCTCTGGGAAGCAGCTCATTGACAAAGCGCTCGCCCTTGGCGTTTAACAGAATACCGCCCTCTCCCCTGACCGATTCGGAGATCAGAAAAGAACGGCCTGGCTTTTGGGAATACAGGGTAGTGGGATGGATCTGGATGTAATTGATGTTTTTTACCGCAATGCCATGCCGGATGGCAATGCCCAGGGCGTCCCCGGTGATGTGGGGATAGTTGGTGGAATAGCGGAACAGGCCGCCCAGGCCGCCTGTTGCCAGTACAATGTTTTCCGCACAAAGCGGGAAAGTTTCCCCTGTTTTACTCCGGGCCACAATGCCAGAGCACCGGCTGTTTTCGCAGATCAGGTCGATCATGGTGGTAAACTCGTGAAACTCGATATTTCTGCGGGTTTTTACTTGTTCCAGCAGCTTGCTGGTGATCTCCCGGCCGGTCACATCGTCGTGGTACAGGATTCTGGGGGTAGAATGGGCCCCTTCGCGGGTAAAGGCAAATTCACTGCCCTCCCGCCTGAAGTCCACCCCATAGCGGACCAGCTCGTCAATGATATGGGGCGAGCTGTTGATCATCACCGATACGGCCTGTGGGTCGTTCTGGTAATGGCCGGCTTTCATGGTATCTTCATAATAGCTTTTATAGTCCTCAGGGCTCTTCAGCATACAGATACCGCCCTGGGCCAGAAAGGAATCGCTGTTTTCAGCCTCATCCTTGGTAATCATGATAATTCTCAAATTTTGGGGCAGCTTAAGGGCACAGAACAGGCCTGCCGCTCCGGTTCCGACGATAATAACATCGGCAGGATTCTTCATTTTCACACACTTCCTTACTGTGCTAACTCGTGCATTTTTTTAAGGGAACGGGATGCCTGCACGCGCAGCTTCTCATCCATTTCCATTGTATTGTCAAAGGTTTCAAGGGTATGCAGGATTTTCTCCAGAGTATTTTTCTTCATATTCTCGCAGATACAGAGGTCATCGACCATATAAAAGGCCTTGTCCGGGTACTGCTTTTTCATCTGGTGCATGACGCCTTCCTCAGTAGCGATGATGTAGCTGTCGCCGCCGTCCTTTCCCGGAAAGTCGATGATACCCGAGGTACTTCCGATATAGTCGGCCAGAGCCAGGGCCTCCGGGATACACTCAGGATGCATGAGCACCTTGGCGCCGGGGTGGTCTTCCTTTGCCCTCCTGACAAGTGCTTCGCTGATGCGGGCATGAGTCGGACAGAAGCCATCGTGGAAATAGAAGGTTTTTTCCGGCAGCTTTTCAGCAATATGGCGGCCGAGATTGGAATCCGGCACAAAGTAGATTTCCTTCTGAGGCATGGCGGCCACAACCCGCTCAGCGTTGGATGAGGTGACGCAGACATCGGCACAGGCTTTGGTTATGGCGGTTGAGTTGATATAGCAGACCACAGCCGCATCGGGATATTCTTCCTTGAGCTGCCAGATATCCTCAGGCGTTACCATATGGGCCATTGGACAGTCGGCCTCCATATCTGGCATGAGCACGGTTTTATCCGGGCTCAGGATTTTCGCGCTCTCTCCCATAAATTCGACGCCGCAGAACAGGATGACCTTTTCACTGGCCTCTGCCGCTTTTTTGCTGAGCAGATAGGAGTCGCCCACATAATCAGCTATATCCTGGATGTCACCGGTCACGTAATAGTGGGCCAGAATCACGACATCCTTTTCCTTTTTGAGCTCTAAAATCCGCTCAACCATTTCGTTCATAATTTTCCTCCGTGTATACAGTCTTTCCAACTATTATAGCATCTGTCTTGTCACATAACAAGCATCGTTGTAAATTTATCAAAGTTTTTGCTGAAAAAGCGCATAAAAAGACCTCTTTGCCACTAAAAATCGTTGACAAAGAGGCTTTGGAAAGAACTTCTCAGCCCGTAATAAACTGCGCGGTAAAGAGGTTACTGTTGAGGATCAGCAGAAAAATCAGAACGCTGATGATGGAAACATAGACCCGCTTCTGGAGCTTACTGGGTGTATCCCGCCCCGCAAGCACCAGGTCCCGAATACCGAATACCATGATAAACACAATAACAGCATTGACACCGAGGGTATCGTAGGAGGCAAAGGTGGTGGGCAGAAGCACCAGATAATACATAAAGGCCAGCGGCACAAAGAGTAACAGCAAAATAACATCTGCTGCCTTGCGCCTGGTTTTATAGTAGGTAACCAGCGACAGGATAAAGAAAAACAGGACGCAGAATACAAAAATACCGGCCACCATCTGGTTATAAGGCGTCACCGCCAGATTGATGGGATCTTTGTAGTAGACGGCTGAACCGAAAAAGGCCTCTACGATCTTATTCAGGCATCCCGGCACCACGGTACCAAAGAACCACAGCAGACGGCTGCCAAATGCCCCGAGAGAGCCTGCCGGGTCCAGCCCAAGATTAAGCACCCGCTGTACTGAGCCTGCCAGAGCCTGGGCAATGCCGAAATAGATGGCAGTCCCCCACACAAAGAGCAAAGCAAAAAAGCCAACATATTTCACTGAGGAATGGGCCGCCCTGTTAAAATAAACGTAACCGGTCAACAGGACAAAGGTTACCATGGTGGGAACCTGGGCCAGCAGGAAGGTCACGAGCAAAAAGACCAGTGACAGCAGTAACGCAATATAAGCGGTTTTAAGGTCACGGTCTGTCAGCGCGCTGTCAAACCGGTCATACAGAATAACACAGACGCCGGCACAGCAGACGGCCGGGATAAAAGCAACCAGACTCGCATAGGCAGTGAAATCTGTGATTACCGAGAATGCCATGAGGACCGTGGTTACCAGAAAGGCCACCAGATCATTGTGGGATTTACTCCGGCGCCACTGATCTAAGAGCAGGCCAAAAAGTACGAGAAAGGCCACATTAAAGGCTCTGAGCATCCAGGCACTTTCTGGCGTCAGCCCTGAAAAAAGATTTTGAAGAACGCCCTCAAAGGCCCGTCCATTCTCGATTGCCCGGGGAATATTCTCATCAAAAGTCTGGGTGAAGAACAGGTAATCTGTCGGGTAACGGAACCGCGGCATGAGCAGCAGCAATGCGGTCAGAATAATGACAACGGACAGCACAACACCATACCAGTTGTACTGCAGCCACTCCTTCGGCGTCTTTTTGGGGCCGTTATTGGTGATGTACCACACCACAGTGCCGGGAATCCCCGGAAATAAAATTAAGAATGCAATTTCCAGGGGCAGCGGCCCTCCTGGCAGCACAGGAATTAGGACAGCGCCCAGCGCGATCAGTACAATAAAATAAGTAATAAAGCCATTTCTGAGCTTTCGATTGTCGCCAATGGTTTTTTCCATTTCAAATTTCTCCTTTTTTCATCATATTCTTTGATTACCCAAAGGAGACTGAAATGAAACAAATAAAAAAGCAGCGTGTCTTATATGCACGCTGCACAGAGGCTTATTCTATTCCTTTCAGGTCAAACACCATTCCCTGGCAGAACTTGAGGTTTTCTGCGGGCTGATTGTCAATGATCTCAAAGCTTTCATGGGGAATCTCAGTTCTGTAGGACCAGACATAGGGACCTTTGCACCATCGTACCTCGATAGGGCTGGCCTTTGCCTTCGCCTCCTGTGAATAGATGCAGTTGCAGGGGCAGTCCTCAAACAGGCCCTTTTCCGTAATATAAAGGGTGCCGCCGTCAACGGTCTGGCGTTCCTCCTCGATGGCGCCGTGAAAAACCGTCCGGTCGTCGGAGCAGCCAAAGACAATGACAAAGCCAAGTTCTCTGGCCTGTATGATTTCATCCTCTGTCATTTCCTTTTTATATTCTCTGCCGTCTAACAGTGCCGCAAAATCCTGAATTGTTTTCATACTTTCCCTCCTCAGCACGATTTCTTACTCTATATTATAGCGCAGATTTTCTCTGATGAAAAGCCGGGGATAAAAAAACCCAGACCGCCTTAAAGCGATCCGGGTAAAGTATATTACATATCGAATTTTTTATGAATATGGATCATCGCTTCCTTGGCCCGTTCTTTATCGATCAGGCAGGAAATTTTGATTTCAGAGGTGCTGATGGTCTGGATATTGATGCCGAGCTCAAAGAGGGATTCAAAAAATTTAGAGGCAATTTCCGCATTGGCAACAATGCCGGTACCCACAACAGACAACTTGGCAACGCCCTTGTCAAAGGCAACCTTCTGGGCTTCGACCTCAAAAGCAAACTTCTGGGATACTTCTACAGCTTCCTGAAGCTCGTCGGCATCGACGGTGAATGAGATATCATTGACCGCGGTGCGGTTGACATTCTGCACGATCATGTCTACGTGAATATTGGCGGAGGCCAGCATGCTGAACAGCTTGAAAGCAATCCCTGGCTGGTCCGGTACTTCAAAAATTGATATTTTAGCGATATTTTCGTCTAACGCAATTCCTCTAACTAACACTTTTTCCATTTTAACATCCTCCTTGATAATCGTTCCTTCGTTATTATTATAGCTCGATCTTACGATGAGCGGCATTTTAAATTTTTCAGCAAGCTCCACAGAACGCGGGTGCAAAACACCGGCGCCAAGACTGGCCATTTCAAGAACCTCCTGGTAGGAGACCTCATCCATTTTGGTTGCTGTCTTCACAATGCGCGGATCAGCATTATAGACCCCATCCACATCGGTATAAATTTCGCAGCATTTTGCCTCTAAAGCCGCCGCAATGGCCACCGCACTGGTATCAGAGCCGCCTCGGCCCAAAGTCGTGATATCACGGTTTTCATCCACTCCCTGAAATCCGGCTACAATAACAATCTTTTCATCGGCGAGCTCTCTCTCGATACGGGCAGTGTCTATGCCGCTGATACGGGCGCGCTTGTGCACGTCCGATGTCTGGATGCCGCACTGAGCGCCTGTCAGGGACACCACATTATGGCCGATGGTCTGGATAGCCATGGCTAAAAGGGAAATGGATACCTGCTCACCTGTGGCCAGCAGCACATCCATCTCGCGGCTCGGCGGATTCGGATTAATGGCCAGGGCCAGATCCACCAGCTCATCGGTGGTCTTGCCCATGGCGGAAACAACCACGACGACCTTATTGCCGGCATTTTTCGTCTCCACGATCCGCCTTGCAACTCGCTTGATTTTTTCAACCGTGCCGACGCTGGTGCCGCCGTATTTCTGCACAATTAAATCTTCCATACATACTCCTCTTTAACAATGTTCTCTTTTATTTATTCATAGATGCGCGCGTAGAAGCACTCGCTCTGTTTTTCTTTGATTTTGGCAACCATAGCGTCAAAAACATCTGCCTCCACCGGCTCCGTCATAAAGAAGACCCGGTTGTCGCTGACAATGATATTTTTGCGTGCGCAGACCTCATCCACAGCGTTTAAAGCATGCTCGAAGGTATCGTGGCTGTCAATGTCCACACGCAGGTAATACTTGCCCTTAAAGGCGCCAACACCTTTTTTGTCCAGCTTTTTCCTGAAGACCAGCGGTTTCGGGAAGTTATTGTCCTTAATGCAGTTGATGATGTAAAGGGCGTCGCCCACCACGGCGTTGGCTGTGGCATCCTTACCTGCGCCCTTGCCGTAGAACTGAAGCTCTCCGATAATGTCGCCCACAATGGAGATAATGTTAAATTCGGAATTGACATTACTCATAATAGAGGCTTCCTTAAACATCACCGGCTCCACAGTGGTATAGACCTGGTTTCCTTCCTTTAGCACAGAATGGCCCAGATACTTGATGATATAGCCGTAATCGCCGGCCATCTCAATATCCACAGCGCGCACATCAGACAAGCCGCGCTTGCGCACATCTTCATCCTTGATGATGCCGCCGTAGGCCAATGAAGATAAAATCGCCAGCTTTCTGGAAACATCGTAGCCCTCAATATCGGCTGTTGGGTCTGCCTCCGCAAAGCCAATGCTCTGGGCCAGCTTCAGGGTATCCGCAAAATCAGCCCCTTCTTCGGTCATCTTAGACAGAATGAAGTTGGTGGTTCCGTTTAGAATTCCTTTGATTTCATTGACACGGTTAATCTTTAACTCTTCCTTTAAGGAGCCGATAATGGGAATCCCGCCGCCGACACTGGCCTCATAGCGCAAAATCACATTGTTTTCCGCCGCGATGGTCAGCAGCTCCTCAAAATACTCCGATATAACAGCCTTGTTCGCGGTTACCACATGCTTTCCGCTCTGAAGCGCCCGCTTGATAAGGCCATACTCAAAATCCATACCGCCGAGAAGCGCAATGACAATCTCAATATCCGGATCGTCCATAATGTCGTCTGGATTGGTGACCACGCGGGCCACCTTGTCTTCCTCAGCTACCTTCTTGTTGGGATCCTTATCCAGAATTTTGGTGATCACAACTTTTTCGTCCAGGTTCTTGGCGAACCTTCCCTTGTTTAAATTGATGAGCTCGTACACACCGGTTCCAATGGTTCCGAACCCC
>CAUEUD010000155.1 GCA_959020865.1 Eubacterium limosum
AAATAAAAAAAGCAGTCACTGCATAGCGTTATGCAATGACTGTTTTTATATTTGTTAATACTAATTACGAAACGTATTAATTTTGATTTTCCGATACCATCATTTCTTTAACCTTCATCAAACGGGTAATGTTTCCACGCTCGTTATCTTCCAGCTTCATGGTAATGTACTTGATGGTTTCCAGCATTTCCGGAATCATGACGTGTTCCAGTGCGTTGACACGGCGTCTTGTCTTTTCGATTTCATCAGCCAGCATGTTACAGGTTTTTTCAACCTCTGCCAGCTCGATGAGCAGCGGTAAAAGGGCTGCCATGTCCAGTACCGCACCGTCCAGCTCGCCTGATGTAAAGGCGAAGCCGTAGGGCAGATCTGTACCGCCCTCTATGGCTGTGTACTTGATGGTCGGCACATCGACATTCATGATATTTTGTTTTCCAAGCTCTATGGCCGCTTCACGGGCCGGACACAAAAGCGCCTCAGTTACCGCTGCCTCGCCCATTCTGGCGCCGGCAATGGCAAAACGTCCCATGGCAGCACCCAGCTGCTCTTCAATTTCTTCCCGGAGTTCTTTATTTCTGCGGATATATCCCATAAAACGCCTTACCATTTCGTCCCGTTTATCCTTTAAGAGCTTGTGGCCTCTTGTGGCTGTCTTAAGCCTTTTCTTGAGACGGGTCAGCTCCATCCGGGTAGGATTTACACGAATAGCCATGGCTTATTCCTCCTCGTCTATGATATCATCGTCTTCACTAAGCGGAGAGGGAATGTATTCATCAATATATTCGTCTTTAATACGTTTGAGCTCTGTACGCGGCAGGATGGATAAAAGCTCCCAGCCAATGGTCAGGGTTTCTTCGATGGTCCGGTTGGTCTCAAAGCCCTGAGATACATAGCGTTCCTCAAATTCTGTGGCAAAGCGCGCGTAGATTTTATCGACATCGGACAGCGCCGCATCCCCAAGAATAACGGCCAGCTCCTTGGCGTCCTTACCACGGGCATAGGCTGAGAACAGCTGGTTCATGGTATCAGCGTGATCCTTACGGGTCTTGCCTTCCCCGATCCCCTTATCTTTCAGACGGCTGAGCGATGGCAATACGTCGATCGGAGGCTCAATCCCTCTTCTGTACAGATCTCTGGATAAGATAATCTGGCCTTCGGTGATGTATCCGGTTAAGTCGGGAATTGGGTGGGTCTTATCATCTTCAGGCATGGAGAGGATTGGAATCTGGGTGATGGAGCCTTTTTTACCACGCATACGGCCGGCACGTTCATACAGGGTCGCGAGGTCGGTATACAGGTAGCCAGGATAGCCACGGCGGCCTGGGACTTCCTTTCGGGCTGCGGAGACTTCACGCAGTGCTTCGGCGTAGTTGGTGATATCGGTCAGGATGACCAGCACCTGCATATCCAGCTCATAGGCCAGATACTCGGCACAGGTGATTGCCATACGCGGCGTGGAGATACGTTCGACAGCTGGGTCGTTGGCGTAGTTCATAAACAGCACCGCACGTTCGATAGCGCCTGTACGGCGGAAATCCTTGACGAAGAAGTCTGCTTCTTCAAAGGTGATCCCGATGGCGGCAAAGACAACGGCAAAACCTTCGTCGTTGTCGAGAACGCGGGCCTGGCGGGCAATCTGTGCCGCCAGCTGCGCGTGCGGCAGACCAGAGCCGGAGAATACCGGCAGTTTTTGTCCACGAACCAGGGTGTTCAGACCATCGATGGCAGAAACGCCTGTCTGAATAAACTCAGCAGGGTAGTCGCGGGCAACCGGGTTCATCGGTGAACCGTTGATGTCCAGTTTCTTTTCCGGAATAATTTCCGGACCGCCGTCGGTTGGGCGTCCCATACCGTCAAATACACGGCCGAGCATATCCTTGCTCACGCCGAGCTCGATGCCGTGGCCCTGGAAACGCACTTTGGAGTTTGAGATTCTCAGGCCCTGGGAGCTTTCGTAGAGCTGTACCATGGCTTTATCGCCATTGACCTCGAGAACTTTACCAAGACGTTTTTCACCATCGGCCTGCTCGATTTCGACCAGCTCGTCGTATTTTACACCTTCTACATGGTCGACCAGCATCAATGGGCCGACGACTTCACTAATGGTTTTGTACTCTTTATTCATCGTCACCACTTCCTTCCATCAGTGCTAAGAATTCTGCTTCCATTTCGGCGGCAATGGCCGGGAAGCGTTCTTCCTTCTGGTCTTCCGGTACGTATTTCATACGGGCAATTTTTTCCCGGATATCCATGGTGATGATTTTAGCAAAAGGCACGTTCAATTCAAGGGCGGCAACGCCTTTTTCGTACCAGGCCAGAATCATGCTCAGCATGGCATATTGTTTTTCAAGAGAAGAATAGGTATCAATATCGTCAAAAGCAGACTGGTGCAGGTAATCCTCACGGATTGACTGAGCGCATTCCAGTGTCAGGCGGTCCTTGAAGCCCAGGGCGTCTACCCCGACGAGACGGACAATTTCATCCAGCTCAGCTTCTTCCTGGAGAATCTGCATGGTCTGGCGAACATGAACAGACCAGTCGGTCTCAACTGATTTGTCAAAATAAACATTCATTTTGTCACTGTACAGCGAGTAGCTCTGCAGCCAGTCAATGGCTGGGAAGTGACGTTTGTACGCCAGGTTGGCGTTCAGGCTCCAGAATACCTTAACGATACGCAGGGTTGCCTGGGATACGGGTTCGGAGATGTCACCACCCGGAGGTGATACGGCCCCGATGGCGGAAATAGCGCCATAACGATCTTCTGAGCCAAGGCATTTGACAAAGCCTGCACGTTCGTAGAATTCTGCCAATCTGGAGGAAAGATAGGCCGGGTAGCCTTCTTCACCAGGCATTTCTTCAAGACGGCCGGACATTTCACGCAGCGCCTCGGCCCAGCGTGATGTGGAGTCGGCCATAATTGCCACTTTATAGCCCATATCACGGAAGTATTCCGCGATTGTGATACCGGTATAGATGGATGCTTCACGGGCGGCTACGGGCATATCTGAGGTATTTGCGATAAGAACGGTACGCTTCATCAGGGACAGGCCGGTACGCGGGTCATGCAGTTCCGGGAATTCCATCAGAACATCGGTCATTTCATTACCACGTTCGCCACAGCCAATGTAGACAATGATGTCGGCATCGGCCCATTTTGCCAGCTGATGCTGTACAACGGTTTTACCGGAACCGAACGGTCCTGGAATAGCGGCGATACCGCCCTTGGCGATCGGGAACAGCGTGTCAATGACGCGTTGGCCGGTGACCATGGGTTCATCGGGTGCGATTTTTTCTGTATAGGGACGGCCGCGTCGCACTGGCCAGCTTCTGAGCATGGGCACTTCCACGATCTCTCCGTCCTTTTTCTTAATTCTGGCAATGGGTTCGACAATATTGGCTTCACCGTCGAAAACCCAATCAACGGTTCCTTCCAGTTTTGGCGGCATCATGATTTTCTGAAGCACTGCCGGTGTTTCCTGTACAGTACCGATCACATCGCCGGGTTTTAGCACATCGCCTTTCTGGCAGGCCGGTACAAAGGGCCATTTCTTTTCGCGGTCAAGCTTGGGAACATCAATCCCTCTGCTGATACGGTCTCCGGATTCGTTGTAAATGGTGGTCAGCGGTCTCTGGATACCGTCAAAAATACTTTCAATCAGGCCAGGGGCCAAATCAACGGACAGGGGTTCACCTGTCACATATACGGGTTCGCCTGGGCCTAGGCCGGCGGTTTCTTCATATACCTGGATAGAGGCTCTGTCACCTCTTAATTCAATTACTTCACCAATGAGTCGTTTTTCACTGACTCGGACAACGTCAAACATCTGAACATCGGCTAGTCCGGTTGCTACAATCAGCGGACCGGCAACCTTGACAATTGTCCCTACTTGCTTCATGGTTGATTGTTCATTGGGCTGAATCATCGTTCTATCCACCCCTTTCTATAGTTTATAAAATATCTGCGCCAATGGCTTTTTCAATGTTATCCTGAATCCCCTTCATGCCTAATCCGTTGGTTCCAAAACGGTTTGGAATTGGGATGATGGCTGGAAAGGGCTCTGTTTTATACTTTTCAATGGCTTCCGGCACCAGGGCGGCGGCCTGTTCGGTAATGTAAATGACAGCCGTTTCTTCTTTGGCCAGCGCGTGGATGGCTTTTTCGATATCCTTTGCTGCATTGGCATAAACGGTGCGAACCCCGAGCGCCTGAAAGACCATGATGGAATCCTGATCGCCGATAACGGCTAATTTAGCTTGTTCACTCATGATTTCCTCCTAAATAACGCCGAGTTCCGCGAGCGGTATTTTTATACCGGAGCGTTTACCCGCAAACATGACCCGAAGGGCCTTTCCTTCAGCCTGACGTTGGAACAGGTAGTTTGCGATGGGGCCGATGCTGAAGGAATCACTCCTTCGTTCGTGAATCATGTTGAAAGCCGCATCTTCAAATTTCTGTTCGACTTCTGACAAATTTCCATCCTGTGCATAGCGTTCAAGAACAGACTTGATCAGAATACTGTGTTCTCCGTGTCCCAGCTGTTTTGCCAGCTGTTCATTCGGAATATCCGTTGCGTCAAGCAGTGCCTTTTCTTCGATTTCACCGCCTGGTATCAACAGGGGTTTTACCTTGAAGGTCCCCCAGTCCAGAACATTGGCTCTGAGCACTGTCAGAATATTGGTAAAATCAATTTTTGCTTTGTAATATTTTTTCAGCAGCTCGCTTGAATGCTTCTGCTGTGATAAGGTTTCTAAGATCTGTGCATAAGCCGCGTTATCGATGGTCACACTGATGACTCTGGGGTCAGTGACATCCTCAAGACGCTTCAGTGGCTCTCTGAAGCATTCCGGCAAAAGACTGTAATCACCGTGCTCCAGGGCTTTCTGAAGAATATCCAGCGGAATGCCGCCGCCTTCAAGCAGAAGGTTTTCGACTTCGACCCGCTGCAGCTGTCCTTTTAAAATGGCTTTGATGTTGTGGACATCTGTTGGGATAAGCAGAAGATCGGTTACCGTCTTATCCGGGGTGATCTCATTGATGAGGTTCCGGGTTTTGGTCAGCTCTGCGTCAATCAGATTATCGAGCTGGCTGTGGTCCTTGGCTTCTGCGCCATAGCCGATTTCATCCAGAAGCTTGAGCGCTTCGGTTTCATCGGCCTCCCAGAGGCGGTTCCAGCGTGTCCGGTCGATAAGGCCTGCTTCCTGCACCTTGATACGCCCTATTGCATAGGGATAACTGGTTTCAGACATGGCCTACACCTCCACTTCAAAAAGCATTTCTGCAACCTCTCGCTCATATTTTTCGCGGGCGTCATCGATGAGAACATCAAAGGAGCCGTTGACATCGCTCATTTCACCGATGAGCATAACACCGGATTTAAAAGATGCCGGTGTTTCGTCAAGTGTCAGCTCTCCAATTTTTCCGGCTTCCTTAAGGGCGGTGTTCAGCTTGTTCAGCAGACCGTCCCTGTACCGTTTCATATCCTTTTCAGGGACTTGCAGTTTTTCGGTTCCGGTTTCAGAGCCATTCACGACAATCTTTGTCACGAGCGCTTCGTAGCGGCTTTCGTCAAGGGTGTCGAGAGCCGTTCTTGCTTTGTCAAAAACTTCATCGATAACCTTACGTTTGACGGCCAGAATATTTTTTCTGGAATCCAAACGGGTCATCAGCTGGCTTCTGCGGTGGACTTCCTCCACATCGGCCTTTTCTTTATTTTTTAGCGCGTTCAATGTCAGCTCTGTACGGCGCTCAATGGCGGCCACAGAGGACTGAACCTTTTCTGCCGTTTCCTGTTCGATCAAAGCCACATCTTCATTGGCCTTTTCCAGGATTTTTTCAATAATTTTATCGGCACTCACACGCTGTCACCTCACTTTCACGTGTTTTGCAGTTCTTATAACTGGATGCTGTAGATTAACAGGATGGATACGAGTAAGGCTAAGATCGCGTAAGTTTCTACGATCGCGGTAATGGTGATCCCTTTTGCGAAAGCAGATTCATCCTTGGCGGTCATATGAATAGACGCTGCAGCGGCTTTCCCCTGGGCAATCCCGGAGAGTAAGCCAACGATGCCGATTGGGAAACCGGCTGCCAGGAAAGACATTCCCTGATATAAACTTAAATCGAGAGGGCTGCCCCCTAAAATACCGATCTGAACCATGATAAGAACTGCTGTCAGGAAGCCATAGATCCCCTGTGTACCTGGCAGTGCCTGGAGTACGAGCATTTTACCGAACATTTCCGGACGTTCCGCAACAACGCCTGCTGCGGCTTCACCACTAATCTGAACACCCTTGGCAGAACCAATACCTGCTAAACCGGCAGCGATTGCTGCACCAAAAATAGCTAATGCTAAACCTAAAGACATGATTTCATTCCTCCTAAACTTCTTTAGAATTGTCAATGACATCTATTGATTTTGTCTGAATTGCCAGTGGTTCGAAGTTATAACCACCGCCATCATAAAACTTATTAAAGAATTCAATATACTGGAGACGGCTGTCGTGTACATAAGCGGACAGGAGGCTCATTGTGATATTGAAAACATGGCCGATAAAGTAGATCACAAGGGATAAGATAAACCCGAGCACATTGATCTGCACCATTCCGGCCAGAATATTCATAACCATGGCGATAACGCCGGTGGCCAGTCCTAAAGCAAGAATACGGGCATAGGACAGAATATCACTCAGGTAGCTGGTGACATCGTAAAGTCCCATAATACCGCCGAATGCCTTGCCCACAATATTTTTCTTTTCACGGCCTGCTGTAAAGAGGATAATGACCGCGCCCACAATGGCGAGGACCATTCCCACGGTTCTGGTCTGTTCTAAAAAGATCAAACCTGCGCCGGCAATCAGCAGCATCCAGCTGACCTGATCAAAGATCGCGTCCAGCACATGGCCGGCGCGGACCTGCTCTACGATTTTGATGGCCATACCCGAGAAGATATGGAGCACCCCGATCACCAGAGAAAAGATCAGCATCGCTACCGGGTTGTCCAGCGGCGAGAAGAGAATGGGATGAAAGGTTTCGCCAAAATAACTGCCGAAAAGTATCCCAAAAATCATGGTTGTGATGCTGGAATAAAACAAAAGTGTAACCAGCATACCAAACTGTCCCTTTGGTTTCATGATCTTTTTCATGAGTCCAAAGATAATGGCCATGAGCGCTCCGTAGCCAAAGTCCCCCATCATCATCCCGAAGATTACCCAAAACCACGGTGCGGACACTGGTGTGGGGTCGATGGTTCCCGGCTTTGGCGGGGAGTACATATCTGTAATTGACTCAAAGGGCTTCCAGAACTTTTTGTTTTTCAGTGCTGTCGGGGGCTGTTCGCCTTCCTCTGGGTCGCTGTATTCCAGATCATATACGTCTGTTACCTGGCTGACGGCATTTTCAACCGATTCCATCCGGTCATTTCTTACCCAGCCTTCCACACAAACCGTTTCAACCGTTTCCATGAACTTTACAGACTGGCGTTCCTGCTCGGCTTTATACTGCTCACTCAGGAGTTCAAGCTCCTGCTGTGACCCGGCCAGCTCAGCCATCTGTTTTTCATAGGCTTCAATATCCTTTTCCAGAAGCTCAATTTTTTTCTGATTGCTCTTGCTGATTTCAGACGCGGTTCCTGTTACTCTCGGGAGGGATGCCTCCACAAAACCAAGAACCTTGATGCTGTCTGAAAGAGCGGCATCGTCCTCCATAAAGGAGACAATCAGAGCTGCCTGGCCTTCAGCGGTTTTTCCAAAAAGCTGAATTTCAGCATTGTGTTCCGCCACAGCGGCGACGATCTCTTCATGGACAAGAGGCGGCAGATAGCCAATATGAAAATTGGTGTACTGCGTTGGTCTCAGTTCTTCGATGGGAACATCCATCGAAAGCCATGGCTCCAGCTGGGAGCACTCGGATTTCAGCGTCATAATTTCAGAATGTGCTGCCGAAAGCTTATCTGAGATCGCTGAGGTT
Source organism: Eubacterium limosum (assembly GCA_959020865.1). Classification (GTDB taxonomy): domain Bacteria; phylum Bacillota; class Clostridia; order Eubacteriales; family Eubacteriaceae; genus Eubacterium; species Eubacterium limosum_B. The sequence goes on from CAUEUD010000155.1 coordinate 7,967, forward strand.
TCCTGAACCAGAGCTTCGCCTTTTTCGTTACGCTTAATAAACTCATCGTAACCATATACCGGGCGGTCGCTGAAAAAGCTTTTCTTTTTCTGATAACGCTGCATAAACCGCAGCATGGCATCTGCCTGCTGTACGTCTAAATCAATCTGTTCATTTTTCGCGGTTTGTTCTGTCTCTTCGTCGGGTGGAATAGCCATGAACTCACCGCACCTCTGAAGTGAAAGCAGAAGGGCTTCCTTATCTTCCTTCAGGGCAATGAGCTTTGCTTTTTTCATTGGAATAATCATTGCGTTTCTACCCTTTCCAAAATAAATTCAACCGCCTTCGGGACACGAGTCCTGGCGTTTTCAGCCATTTTCTCATCTGCGAGACCCGCATCGTGAAGGACGCGTTCCATTTCTTTTTCGGCCAATGCCTCCTCCTGCAGAAGAACTGCTTCAGAAGCTTCCTTGGCTTCAAGAATCAAAGCGTCGCCCTTTTCCCTGGCTTCGGCCTCGGCCTGACGCAGGGTTTCACGCGCTTTTGCTTTTGCCTCCGAACGCATTTCTGCTGCACGCTCTTCAGCCTTGTTGATTGAATCCAGAATCGACATTTAATCACCACCTTTACTCTCAAATTCACACAAATTCAGATTTTCTTTATTCTTTATGACCGCTTCTGTCTTTATACCCAGATTCTTTCAGCAGCAAAAGAAATAATTGGACTTAAAAGCAATCTTTTTTGTTGACGTTTACAGGTTTGTTTTTAAAACAAAAGACAGACACTGTCTTTTGCACCCGTTCGTTTCAAAAAAAAATTTAAAAGAAAACCCATGATAATATATTATCATGGGTTAAAGGGGTTTTCAACAAAAATTTATAGACATTCTCCAAAAATTTCGACGGCTTGATCAATTTCTTCTTTATTAATCGTTAATGGAGGAACAAATCTTATGGCGTCACTACCTGCTCCTACTAAAAGAAGTCCTTTTTCCATCGCTTTGTTTATAATTTCGCCCGTAGGGAACAAAACAGCGACTCCGATCATTAAACCAATACCGCGCAAATCCCTAAAGCATTT
>CAUEUD010000156.1 GCA_959020865.1 Eubacterium limosum
TTAAAAATGAATTTTTTCCAGTTCATAGGCAATTTACTTTAAGAGTGTTTATTAATCCGTATAAAATGTGCTATAATGAAAGCAAAAAATAACTAAAAATAATTTATATCTGCGCGGTGGCGCGTGCCCGGCGCGGCGGAGAGGGATGGTGAGACCCATAAAGAAAATTAAATATGTTCTGTCTGTTTTTTTATGCCTTCTGATGGGTCTGGCCGGTGCGGGCTGCGGCGGCTCGGAGGTCTCGGAAAGCGGCACCTACACGCTGCCGGAGCTGGTGGTTCCAGCCTATTCTGGCGCGGACACCTCGAGCTGTGATGTGGGCGGCTTTGACACCACCGGCGCGGACAGCGGCTATGTGATGGCGAGCTACACGGGCGGCGTGCCGGCCAAGCTTCAGGTGGCAAAGGACGGTGTAAAATACAATTACGATATCCCCGCCACAGGCGAGTACACGATTTTTCCGCTTCAGATGGGAAACGGTACCTATTCCATACGGCTGCTGGTGGGGGTGGGCGATAACCGCTACACGGCTGTGCTGGAGGAGGATGTGGACGCTTCTGTCGCAAGTGAGTTTGCGCCCTTTGTGGTGCCGAACCAGATTGTGGACTACAACGCGGGCAGCGCCTGCGTGGCCTTTGCCAGAGAGCAGGCTGCCGGCATGAGCTCGGACGCGGACGTGGTCAAGGTGGTCTACGCCTACATTAAGGACCATGTGACCTATGACGTCGCCAAGGCTCAGTCGCCGCCGGTGGGCTACATTCCCTCAGTGGACGACACTTTTTCAACCAATACGGGCATCTGCTTTGATTACGCGTCGCTGGCGGCAGCCATGCTGCGGTCCTGCGGCATCCCGACCAAGGTGGAGACCGGCTACATATCGCCGTCGGGCATCTACCATGCCTGGAACGAGGTCTACGTGAAGGACTCGGGCTGGATTGAGGTGGGCTTTAAGATTGACGCGAATACCTGGACGCTGCTGGACCTGACCTTTGCGGCAGGTTCGTCGAAAAGCGATCTGTCTGGCTTTATCGGCGACGGCAATGAGAATACCTATGAAACGCAATATACCTATTAGGGAGGTACAGAATGGGAAGAGTAAATAAGAAGCAGGCCATGAGCTCTGCGGAGCTGTCCGCGCTGTTTACCAGCATGTCGATGGTGCTGGATTCGGGGGTCACTGTGAACGACTGCCTGTCAATGATGGTACAGGACGCGGAGGACAGCCGCTTTAAGCGTGTCCTGGAATCGGTCGGGAAAAATTTGCTGGAGGAATACTTCCTTTATAAAGCGATGGAAAAAACCGGCGGCTTTCCGGAATACGCACTGGGCATGATCGAGGTCGGCGAGACCTCCGGCCGCCTGGCAGAGGTGCTCGCTTCTCTGGGCGATTACTATCTGCAGGAGGACGGCATCAAGAAACAGGCCAAGAGCGCGGTACTGAGCCCGCTTTTACTCATCGCCATGATGGCAGTGGTCGTGCTGTTTCTGGTGTACGCCATTATGCCGGTGTTCAAGGATGTGTTCCGCCAGCTGGGTGTGGACCTGAGCGGCGCCTCGGGCAACGCGCTGGCGTTCCAGGCCGGCAATGTCATTATGATTGTGGTGGGCGTTGTGCTTGTGCTGCTGTTAGGCTGTGTGCTGTTCTATGTGTTCAGCCCGGCGGGCAAGCGGTTCTTTAACGGACTGGCAGAGCGCTTTGTGGCCACGCGGGACATCTTTTACCGGCTGGACGCGGCCCGCTTCATGGGGGCGCTGTCGATCCTCATGACCAGCGGTATTGCCATGGAGCAGGCTTTGGGCCTGGCCAAGCAGACGGTGTCGAGCCAGGCCTTCGGCGAGAAGATCGACGCCTGCCTGACTTCGGTGGAGCAGGGCGAGCCCTTTGAGGAAGCGGTGTTAAAAACCGGGCTGCTGAGGGGCGTTTACGCCAAGGTGCTCATGGGCGGCAGCAAAAGCGGTTCTCTGGACCGGGCGGCCGCGCACATTTCAAAAATTTATTTTGAGGAGGCCCAGGATAAGATCGACGGACTGATCGCAGTCATCGAGCCGGCGCTGGTCTCGCTTTTGTCCATTGCCATCGGCGCCATTCTGGTCGCAATTCTGCTGCCGCTCATCGGTATTATGTCTAATATCGGCTGATGGGCAGCGCTGTGAAAAGAGGGAATTTTAATGGAAACGAAAAAGAATAAAATACATTTTCTGCCCTCAGTCATCATCTTTGCGGTCATCGTGCTTCTGGTGTGGCTGCTGTTCAGCCGGGCGTCTGCCAGCATGGATACGGACGGCGGACAGACGCTGGAGACAGCCCTTGAAAACTCTGCGGTACTGTGCTATTCCCTGGAGGGCTTTTATCCGCCGAGCTTAGACTACCTGGCCGATAACTACGGCGTGGTGGTGGATCAGGAGCACTACATTGTCCACTATGATGTCTTTGCGTCCAATATGATGCCCGACATCCGCGTTGTGCCGAAATAGGAAAGGAGCGGGAAATGTTTCATAACAAACAAAATGAGAGCATGCTGTCAACCTTTGTCCTGCCTATTTCACTGGTCTGCCTTTTTGCTTTGTCGGCTCTGGTGCTCACCTTTCTGGGCTCTGGCAATTACAAGCATATCAAGACCAACTACGACGATACCTCCGAGGCGACGGTGGCGGTCTCTTACCTGAGCACCAAGGTGCGCCAGAACAACCGGGAAAACGCCATCACAGTGGTTCACACAGCGGACGGCGACCGTCTGGAAATACTGGAGCACATCGGGGACAAGGCGTACCGGACCGTCATCTACTGTCAGGACGGCGCCCTGTATGAGAGCACCTTTACAGACGGACAGCCGGGCGGCCTCGAAGCCAACGCCATGCGCGTCGCGGATCTGGACGCCCTGCGTGTGCGCGCGGAGGGGAGCAGGCTCCTGAATTTTGAGGTGACAGGCAAGGACGGCGCGGTGTACACTTTTTCGCAGAGCGTGGTCGGAGCGGACAGCCAGGAAGCGGGTGATGCACAGTGAAACAGCGCTTCAGATCATCGGGCTTTTTTGTGGAGCTCATCATCACCATTGTCTTTTTTGCCATTGCCTGCTGTATCATTGTGCAACTCTTTGCAAAGGCCGGACTCATGAGCAGCGAGGCGTTTGACAGGCGGGGCGCGGCAGCCCAGTGCCAGACGCTGTGCGAGACCATCAAAGGAACCGGCAGCCTGGACAGTGTGCTGGAGGACGGCTGCTATGAAAAATCCGGCAGCAGTGTCCGGGTTTTCTACGACGGGGACTGGAAAATGACGACGAGGGACGCCGCGGTGTTCAGTGTCACTGTGAGCACTGAGGCTGTGGCCCAGACTGCGGGGAGCCTTGAGAAAATGCGTTTTGAAGCCCTCAAGGGCACAACGCCGCTTTACACCATGTCCGGCGCCCAGTATTTTAAAGAACCAGCGGAGGTGCAGTGATGCGTAAGAACAAGCAGGGCATGAGCGTGGGCGTCGTGTCGCTCATTATGATTTTTGTGGTCTTTCTGCTGGTAAGTCTGGCAGTCCTGAGCCTGACCACCGCGTCGGCCAACACGCGTATGGCAGAGAAATCCCTGTCCATGCAGAACGCCTACTATGAAGCTGACGCCACAGCTCAGGAAACCCTGGCCAAGATCGACGGCGTGCTGAGGACCGGCGGCGCAGACTCGGGCGCCCTCGAAGCCCTGGGGCGGGGCGTCGTTTATGACCCGGAAACGGGTGTGATCGCTTTTGATACGAAGGTCAGCAGCACCGCCACCCTGAAAAGCGAGCTGCGTGTCGAGGGAGACAGCGTGTCGGTGACCCGGTGGCAGACCGTGATGGACGGCGATTGGCAGCCGGACAGCGATACTGAGAATTTATGGAATGGAGGGGCTTCGTAAATGGAATTACTGGATTATCTGGAAGAGTCGGTGGCCCGGAAGGCATCGGATGTTTTCATTATCACCAATTTTCCCTGCTCCTACCGCATTGACGGCAAGATCGTCAGGGGGGAGGGCGAGGTGTTTACACCCCAGGAGACCGAGCGCCTGATCCGTGAGATCTACGACCTGACCGGCGGCCGCTCCATTGAGAAATTTGAGGAGAGCGGCGACGATGACTTCTCCTTTGCGCTGAAGGGCATTGGCCGTTTCAGAGCCAATGTGTACCGCCAGCGCGGGACGCTGGCAGCTGTGATCCGGGTGGTATCCTTTGGGCTGCCGGACCCGGCGGCGCTGTCGATTCCGCAGACGGTGCTGGATCTCAGCAGGAAGAAGAACGGGCTGGTGCTGGTGACCGGGCCTGCGGGCAGTGGGAAATCCACGACGCTGGCCTGTATCATCGACAAGATCAACCATGAGAAGAGCGGGCATATCGTGACAATGGAGGACCCCATCGAGTATATCCACCGCCACAACCAGTGCATTGTGACCCAGCGTGAAATCCCGCACGATTCCCAGAGCTATGTGACAGCCTTAAAAGCAGTGCTGCGCCAGTCGCCAGACGTCATTCTTCTGGGTGAGCTCAGAGACCTTGAGACCATCGAGATCGCCATGACAGCGGCTGAGACCGGTCAGCTGGTCTTTTCGACCCTGCACACCACCGGCACCGCCAACACCATCGACCGGATCATTGACGTGTTTTCCGCGAACCAGCAGCACCAGATACGCACTCAGCTTTCCATGATTCTGCAGGCAGTGGTGTCCCAGCAGCTGGTGCCCACAGTGGACGGCAGCCTGACGCCGGCCTTTGAGATCATGCTGGTCACGCCGGCCATCCGCAATATGATAAGAGACGGTAAGGTGCACCAGATCGACTCGGCCATTTTCTCAGGCACCAAGGACGGCATGTGCACAATGGATACCAGCCTTCTGGAGCTGTACCGCCAGGGCCGTATTACCGAGCAGACAGCCCTCATGTACAGCCAGAACCACGAATCGCTGGCTCAGAAGCTTAAGGCGGCCAAATAAAAAACTTTACTTTTCAGCCTGGGTTCGGTACAATATATATGAATGATCATTCATATGAAAGGAAAAATCCATGATTGATAAAAACGGCATTGAGCGCTGTGATTTTGCCCACGCGCATGAAGATATTGTAAGAACGGTCATGGACCGGATGCCCGACGAGGAGACCTTATACGACCTGGCGGAGCTGTTCAAGGTTTTTGGGGACTCCACACGGGTTAAGATTCTCTGTGTCCTCTTTGAGGCTGAGATGTGTGTCTGCGACATCGCCGAGCTTCTGAGCATGAGCCAGTCCGCCATCTCCCACCAGCTCCGGGTGCTCAAGCAGTCCAAGCTGGTTAAGAACCGGCGGGAGGGAAAAACGATTTTCTATTCGCTGGCCGACGAGCACGTCCGCGCGATTTTTAACCAGGGAATGGAGCATATAATGGAATGAGGGTACGGTCTGGTAAGTGACTGTATCCGAGGCTCTGCCTTTTATCCAGATAAGAAAAAGCATCCAGGCGCTGCGTACAACGGCCCAGTAAAGCACTGTTTTGGTAAAACAGCCGGACACTGGTGTCATAAAACATCGACTTTATTGAAGAAGGTTCTATTGTTACGGTAACACCCGCAGGACAGCTTTTTCTTCCTTAGGTAAAAGGCGCCGCCTCTTGAAGCTTTTTTGACGCGTTAATGGAGAAGGGAGGGTGTTATACCTGGCGAGCCGGCTGCCTTCTGCCTGGGTAAAATCTTTTTGAAAAAAATCGGAAATATTTTCTTGACAAATCCTGTAAAAAAAGCTAAAATAAGTATCGTGCTCAGAACGGAGTACACTGTAGGGGTGTCGCCAAGCGGTAAGGCAATGGACTCTGACTCCATCATTCGCAGGTTCGAATCCTGCCACCCTTGCCATTTTGTTTTATCGGATCAGCAATGCTGGTCTTTTTTCTTTTTTTGCACACCCGTGTCAACATTTGGCCGTGAGAAATATTGGAACAGACTTTTCTTTTCGCGTGATCAGGCGTATAATATTGCCATTCTATGGAGACGGAAAGGCTGTGGCTCCAGACCAGCTGTTATCCGGCTCTGACTGGGGGTGAGCGAAAGAAATGGGCAGATGTAAGATCAGCTTAAAGCTGGTCTTTTTTTTATGGTCAGGAAAGCGTATAATAAGGGTATTATGAAAATCAGGAGAGAGAATAATGAACACTTTAAATAAAGCGCTGGCCGGCAAGCTGGACAGCCTGAGGGATGTGATCCGGGGCTATGAGAAGCCGTGTATCGCCTTTTCCGGCGGCGTGGACAGCACTTTGCTGCTCCGGGTGGCTGTGGAAACACGGGGCGCGGCAGCGGTGCCCATGACGGTTAACGGCAGCATGATGCCGCGGTCTGAGTTCGGAGATGCTAAAGCGCTGGCCCAGAGCATGGGTGCCTCGCTGTGTGTGCTGGACGTGGACGTGTTTTCAGTGCCCGAATTCGTGGAAAATGGTTCACAGCGCTGCTATTACTGCAAAAAGAATATCTTTACCCAGATCAAAGGCCACGCCCAGGAGCTGGGCTGCGACGTTATTTTTGACGGCTCCAATCTGGACGATCTGGACGATTACCGCCCGGGCCTGCTGGCGCTGGAGGAAATGATGGTTGTGAGCCCCTTTATAAAGGCAGGGCTCACCAAGCAGGATATCCGCGGCCTGTCTGCCTTTTACGGGCTGCCAACAGCCGATAAGCCCGCCATGGCTTGTCTGGCGACCCGTATCCCGGGAGGCGAGCCGATCACGCGGAAAAAGCTGCTGATGGTGGAGCAGGGCGAGGAATGCCTGAAGGTGCTTGGCCTGCGCCAGTACCGTCTGCGCTATATCGGCAGCATGGCGAAGATCGAATGCGCCGAGGAAGATTTTGAGCTGCTTATGGAAAGAAGGCAGGAGCTGGTGAGCAATCTGAAAGCCATTGGCTTCAAGACCGTTACCCTTGACCTTTCGGGGTACCAGTGTGGCAGTATGAATGAGGTGAAAAAATGAACGCAGAACAACTGAAAGCCCTGCTGACGCAGGTTAAAAACGACGATACGAGCGTCGAGGACGCTCTGGAGCAGCTCAGGGAGCTGCCCTATCACGACCTTGAATACGCCAAGGTCGATTACCACAGGGAGCTGCGCAACGGCTTTCCTGAGGTTATTTACAGCCCGGGCAAGAGCCTTGGCCAGATCCGCGGCATTGTGACGGATATGCTGGCCCGCACCACCGGCAATATTCTGGCCTCCCGCGCCAGTGAGGAAGTCTATGAGGCCATCCGCGAGCTGACGCCGGACGCGGTCTATTATAAGGAAGCCCGGTCTGTGGTGGTGAAGCGTGAGCCCTACCGCGTATCGGAGGGCACCATTGCGGTGGTGTCCGCAGGGACTTCGGATATTCCGGTGGCAGAGGAGGCCGCTGTGACGGCCGAGGTTATGGGAAACCGGGTGAATCGACTGTACGACGTGGGTGTGGCTGGGATACACCGGCTCCTTGACAACGTGGACGTCATCAACCATGCCCGAGTCATCATCGTGGTGGCCGGCATGGAGGGCGCTCTGGCGAGCGTGGTGGGCGGCCTGACCGATAAACCAGTGGTCGCAGTGCCCACCAGCATCGGCTACGGCGCCAATTTTGGCGGCGTTTCAGCCCTTCTGGGCATGCTGACCTCCTGTGCCGGAGGCATTGGTGTGGTCAATATCGACAACGGCTTTGGAGCAGCCTGTCTGGCTTCAAAAATTAATCAACTGCAGTAGGAGGGACCATGAAAGTATTATATTTTGACTGTTTTGCGGGCATCAGCGGCGATATGACGCTGGGCGCCTTTCTGGACATCGGCGCAGACCCTGCGCATCTGGAGCGAGAGCTGGCTAAACTTGGCGTGCCGGGCTTTCATCTTGAGATCGATAAAACCCAGAAGCGCGGCATCACCGGGACTAAGTGCCGCGTGGTCATGGACGGCCACGAGCATGCCCACCGCCATTTTAGCGATATTGTGGACATCATTGAGGGCAGCGGCCTGGACGAGGCGGTCATGAAAACCGCCATTGCCATCTTCAGGCGTGTGGCCGAGGCCGAGGGAAAGGTGCACGGCGTGCCCATGGAGCAGGTGCACTTCCACGAGGTGGGCGCAGTGGATTCCATTGTCGATATTGTGGGCGCGGCCATCTGCTTCCACGACATTGCGCCTGACGTGGTGTACGGCTCAGCAGTGAACGCAGGTCAGGGCTTTGTGAAGTGCGCCCACGGCCTGCTGCCAGTGCCGGCGCCTGCCACAGCGGAGATCATTGGAAAAACCGATTTTCCCATTTACGCGAAGGGGGTGGATGGAGAATCCGCCACGCCGACGGGGATGGCGATCCTCGCAGAGCTGGCCAGCTATTCGGCAGGCTTTCCGCAGATGGCAGTGGATACCATCGGCTATGGCTTTGGCGACCGTGAGTTTGAGATCCTGAATGGCCTGCGCCTTTTTGTGGGCCATACCGATTCGGAGGACTGCGGTATCCTGGTCATGGAGACTAACATCGACGATATGACCGGCGAGACTGCCGGCTATGTGCTGGAGGGCCTCTTTGAGCAGGGCGTGCGCGATGCTTTTTACACGCCCATTTATATGAAGAAAAACCGGCCGGCCGTCAAGCTGACCGTGATCTGCGACGCCGGAAAGGAGGAGACGGTCACCCGTTATATCTTTGCCCAGACCAGCAGCATCGGCCTGCGCAAATATAAGGTCGACCGCGCGGTCATGAACCGGGAGATCGAGACTGTGGACACACCCTTTGGCCCGGTCCGGGTCAAGGTGTGTACCTACGGCGGCATTGTCAAGCGCAGCCCGGAATATGAGGATCTGAAGCGCATTGCCGGCGAAACAGGAAAATCCTTTATGGAAATCGAGGCCGCTGTTTATAAACATCTCTAAAAGGGTAAAATTAAACTGAATTTAAAGAACTCTGTGTTATAATGAAAGTACGGCAAACGGCAGAAAAAGGCAGTGATTTATGAAGTGTATCGTGAT
>CAUEUD010000157.1 GCA_959020865.1 Eubacterium limosum
GGTATTATACCAGGGGTTTTTACTTTATCGGACATTAAAAAAATGCCCCGAGAGGCATTCTTTTACCTGCTTAAAAAATCGGACCGTTTAAATGCAGACCGCATTCTTCGTTTTCACAGATCCAGTCTTTCCCGTTGCCATTTACTTTAGCGCCACATACCGGACAAATGCCGACACCGCCCTTAGGCCAGGTGAACTCCGTAAGCTCCATTTCCAGAAATTCAGTTGGCGCGTCCTCACCCTGTACCTTGACAAATTTCAAAATCGGCTTCTTTCCTAACATATTAAGCATCTCCTCACTAAACAAATTTATAAGCTAAGTGTAGCATAAACCCCATAGCGATTAAAGATAAAATGTAAGCGTGTTATGTGTTTTTTTTACCTGCCTTTCCATAACAGGCTCCTGATTTAAAATTTTTAAGAAATATATAAGAATTTCAACTATTTTTCAGTAAGATTCCTTTGATAAAATGATAATAAAGCTTAAAAGGGTATTAATTTATAAAAGGAGTTGTACTATGAAAACCTGTATTGTTATACCATCCTATAAACCCGATAAGACCCTCATCCCATACATCTCTGAGCTTAAAAGAGCCGCCGCCTTTCCGGTCATTGTTGTCGACGACGACAGCCCAGAGACTTTTAAGCCGATCTTTGACAAAATACAGCTCTTCCCAGACTGTCATGTTCTTTCTCATCCCAAAAACCTGGGCAAGGGCGCAGCGATCAAAACAGCCATCCGGTTTTACCTCAAAAAAATAAAAAACTGCCGTGGGATCATAACAGCAGATTGCGACGGGCAGCACCGCATTCAGGACGTCCTCAAAATCGCAAAAGTTATGGAGGCGGAGCCAGACGCTCTTGTGCTCGGATGCCGACATTTTGACCGCTCTACTCCCAGCCGGAGTCTTATCGGAAACCGCATGATCTCAGCAGCCATGCAGTTCATGTACAATGTGACGCTGGAGGATACCCAGACCGGTCTGAGAGGCATGCCAAACCGACTTCTTCCCACCCTGGAAAAACTCAGCGGAAACCGGTACGAGTATGAGCTCAATGTACTCATCCATGCCAGAAAAGTGAATACACCTTTTATCACCGTCCCCATAAAAACGCTGTACTTCAACCACAACCAGGGAAGCCACTATCACCCGGTACGCGATTCACTGCGCATCACCGGACAGCTGCTCCGTGGTTTTCTTCAGTACGGCCTTGCCTCAGCCCTCTCGGCCGGCATCGATATTCTGACCTACACCCTGCTCATGAAGCAGCTGCTGACTGCCCTCCCATTTACCCGGCGCCTGTTTACCGCGACCGCGGTGGCGCGCCTCGTTTCTTCTCTGGTCAATTTCAGCTGCAACCGCCATCTGCCAGGTTCCCAGAATAAAAAAATCATGCCGACTCTGGTACGCTACTATATCCTGTGCTTTTTCCAGTTTCTCGCTTCCTTTGGCCTTGTCTGGACTATCTGCACCCTCGGGCATTTTGATTCAGTCATCGTAAAAATTGTGGTCGACGGTTTTCTAGCGATTATCAGCTATCAGGTACAGCTCCGCTGGGTCTTTAAAAATCCAAAGCAGCGCAGCCCGCAAAAAATCTTAAAGGAGGGCAGAAACCCATGAAGCACTGGCACGCCTACGGTCGTATAGTACGCCGCGCTATCCGCAGCAGATTGAAAGACTGGAAGGTCCTCGGCGACACAGCCCTTCCAGAGCCCGCAGTCTACATTGTTCACCATCAAAATCTTTTTGGCCCGGTTCACGCCGCCGCTCTTATGCCGACAGACGTACGCCCCTGGGTGCTCTATCCCTTCTGCAGCCGGCGCGACTGTTTTAACCAATATTATGGGTATACCTTTACGAAACGCTTTGGGTGGCCATCCGGTCTCGCTGCCCCGGCGGCAGCCCTGTCATCTCTTGTGATCCCGCCGCTTATGCACGCCATCGGCGCTGTTCCCGTCTATCGCAATGGCAGAAATATTCTGCGGACCATGAGCACCTCAGTGGATGCCCTTACATTGGGCCACAGTCTCTTAATCTGTCCAGACAGGGAATACGCAGACACTTCCTCTCGCACTGGTGACCTTTACTCTGGCTTCCTGAATCTTGAACGCGCTTATTACAGAAAAATACGACATCATCTTCCTTTTATACCACTGTATTTAAGCCCCTCAAAAAAACAGCTGCTCTTTTGCAAGGCTCTATACTTTGAGGGAAAAACAAGCTTCAAATCGGAGCGCGCTCAGCTTGCGGTCCGCTTATCGCAGTCCCTCAACGATGCCGCTCAAGCCTGTGGCGATCTTTAGTCAGACTTACTGGGCCGGGCAAACCGGCGAATGATGGCTTCGGCCACCCGCAGTCCGTCACAGGCGGCACTGGTGATTCCACCGGCGTATCCTGCCCCTTCGCCGGCAGGATAGAGCCCTCTCAGCGCACTCTCGTAATCCTCGTTTCTGAGAATACGCACCGGTGATGAGCTTCGGGTCTCCACGGCTGTAATGCACGCGTTGTCTGAGTCAAACCCCCTGATCCGTTTTCCAAACACGGGTATGGCCTCTCTCAGAGCTTCCACGGCGAAATCCGGCAGGCATGCTGCAACCTCCGGCCCTTTTCCAGTATGATCGCGAAACTCTGCAAAGGTGCACTTTGGCGGCGCAAACCGGCCGCCTCCGTATTCAAAGGCACGCCGCTCCCAGTACTCCTGAAACGCAACGCCTGCCAGGACATCTTTGGATGGAAAATCCTCTGTCCGGACATCTACCAGAATCCCTGCATTGGCAGTACCACTGTCACGTTTCCGGTTGCTCATGCCATTGACACAGACCATACCCGGCTGTGTAGAGGCGGTTACCACCTCACCGCCCGGGCACATGCAGAAGGAGTAAACCCCCCGGCCATTCTGCGCGCGGCAGGAAAGCTTATAGCTTGCCGGGGGCAGACCAGCCTGATCGCCATACTGGGCCTGATCGATGATACGCTGGGGATGCTCCAGCCTCACCCCGATGGACAGCGGCTTCTGCGCCATCGGAACACCCATGTCCTTTAAAGTGCGGAACGTATCCCTCGCAGAATGCCCTAAAGCCAGCACAACAGCATTTGTGCGGTGCTGCCATTTTCTTTCGCCTGTCTTCAGCGCAACGGACATTATCTCGCCATTCTCATTTTGCTCAAGGCCTGTCATTTGCGTGTTAAAATGAATTTCTCCGCCTGCGGCCTCAATGCGTTTTCTCAATGCCACCACCACCTTGCGGAGAATATCTGTCCCGATATGCGGCTTTTGAAAATAGGCGATGTCCTCCGGCGCTCCGGCTGCCACAAGGGAAGTGAGCACCTGATGGATATGGGGGTCTTTGATTCCCGTGGTCAGCTTGCCATCGGAGAAGGTCCCGGCGCCCCCCTCTCCAAACAGCACGTTGGATTCAGGATCAAGCTTTCCCTCTTTCCAGAAAGCATCCACATCAGCCACACGCTGTTCCATAGGGCAGCCCCGCTCCACAACAACAGGCGCATAGCCTGCTTCGGCCAATGAGAGCGCGGCAAAAATACCACATGGCCCCATGCCAACCACCAAAGGCCGGCCCAGCAGCTTTTTTTCTCCCGATATAATGGCTTTTGGCCTTAAATCCGGCGCCGCTGACACTCTTTTTTTCCCGCGCGCAGGGAGCTTTCCAGCATATTTAAAATCAAGGGTGAGTACCCGGTGAATATCTTTTTTCTTCCGGGCGTCCAGTGATTCCTTTCGGACAGCAATGTCCGGTTCGGACAGCGTTCCGGGACGAAGGCCGCAGGCTTTTTCCACCTTTTCAGGCAATACGCTCCAGTCCTGATCCAGCTCAAGACGGATATTGGTGATTCGATAATTATACATGATGATCTCCTTGCAGGATTTCTGCCACTGCGGCCTCAGCGGCACAGCGCCCTGTATTAAAAGCATGATCCAGATTATAACCGCCGCAGGGGCCGTCGTAATCCAAAATTTCTCCGGCAAAATAAAGACCCGGCACTATTTTTGAGGCCAGTGTTTTTCCATCCACCTCAGCGGCTGCGATACCGCCTGCTGTGCACTGGGCCATTTTAAAGCCCATTGTGGAAACCGGCTTAAAGCTCAGATGATGCAAGTGCCCATCCATGGTGGCTATTTCAGACGCTGAAAGCTCTGACAGCTTTCTTTTTTCCTTGATGCCCGCCTGCTTAAGCAGCAAAGCTGCCAGCGGCGGCTTGATGATCCCGGATACAGCGTCCACACAGGCTTTCTCTCCAAGCACTGTATCCCGGCGCCATGAAGAAAGCATTGCGGCAAAGCTTCTCTCCGGTGCGAGGTCAAGAACGATTGTATAGGGTTCAAGCTTTTCCTCCCCCAGATATTTTAAATAGCGGCTCAGATTAAAAACACAGATTCCCGAAATGCCATAATCCGTAAACTGCACCTCGCCCTGTTCCGAAAAGACCATCTTGTCATGGCAGATCAGGCTCAGCCTTCCTTTTACCCGGATGCCTTTTAAGGCTTCCGGCATGTCCGCACAGCAGATTCCCGTCAAAACCGGCAGTGTTTTTGTCACATTATGGCCCAAAGCCTTTGCCAGCATATACCCGTCGCCACTACAGCCATAGGCAGGGCCCGCCTTTCCCCCGGTCGCCAAAATCACTGCTTTTCCCAAAAACTGTTTCTTCTCCGTCTCTACGGCAAAACAGTTCTTCTCAACCGAAATCGCTCTGACTGGCGTGTTGGTCTGGAGCTTCACGCCGAGGGTCTTCAGCTGGTCTGTGAAAGTCTCCGCCACACCCGGCGCGCTTTCTGAAAAGGGGTAGACTCTTCCCTCGCTGTCCTCCCGCGCAGGGATTCCCATCGACTCAAAAAAAGCAATGGTGGACGGCGCTGTCGCAAGCGCGGTATTGGTGATATTACACCGGCCGTTTCCTGTGGCCCGGAGCTTTTTGCCTGGTTTATCTTTTTTTTCGAGCACTGTGACCTGCATAGACGGGGCTGAGCGTTTGGCCGTGACCGCTGCCGCCAGACCAGCCGCCCCGCCGCCGATAATAATGAGGTCGTTCATATATTTTTCCATGATCATTCACCTGTCTTTAATAATGTAATATTATACCTATTTTTATAAAACAGCGCAAGGAAGCCTGTCGCCTTCCTTTCAAAATAAAAAGCTTCAGCGCACCCAGGAGCACACTGAAGCTTTTTAATCTTCTTTTAAAATTCAAATTTCATCTACAAACCGGTATCCCACGCCCACCTCTGTCAAAATATACTTGGGCTCTGCGGGGTTTTTTTCAATTTTCCGGCGGATGTTGGCCATGTTTACCCGAAGCGTCTGGTTCTCATTGGTATAAGGCCCCCATATATCCTTAATAATCTGATCATAGGTAACCACCTTCCCGGGATACTGGGTCAAAATCTCTAATATTTTATACTCAATGGGGGTAAAATGGACTGGGTTATTATTCAGGGTTACCAGCCTTTTATCAAAGTCAATGGTCAGATCACCCACTGTAAAATTTGTCCGCTCCGGCACCTCCACTGTTACCTGCTGATGGCGCATGGCTGTCCGGATACGGGCCAGCAGCTCCGAAGTCCCAAAGGGTTTGGTGATGTAGTCATCTGCCCCCAGGTCAAGCGCCTCAACCTTTTCACGCTCATGGCCCCTTGCCGAGACGACAATAATCGGTATGCCCGACCAGCCCCGGATCGTTTTTAAAACCTCTATGCCGTCCATATCTGGAAGTCCCAGATCCAGTAAAATTAAATCCGGGCACCGCGAGGTAAAAAGCTCAAGGGCTTCCTTTCCGTCTCGCGCCTCCACTACACGGTAATTATTAACATCGAGAACCGTGGATATAAAATTCCTTATTCCCTTTTCATCCTCAACCAAGAGTACTAATGCTTTATGACTCATTATTGTCATCCTCCTCCACAGGCAGTTCAAAACTGAATTCCGCCCCGCCTTCCTGTTTATTTCTAGCTTTTAATGTTCCGCCGTGGGCATCGACAATGGATTTGCATATGGTCAGGCCGATCCCCATGCCGCGGCGCGAATCGCTGCTTTTTTCTTCATCGCCCATGTAGCCTTCAAAAATATGCGGCAGCATGGTTTCGGAGATCCCCTCTCCATTATCCCCCACGATAAAACGGGCTTTTGTTCCTAAATTCTGCACCTTTACATCTAAAACAGGATGAGCGCCTGCGTATTTTATGGCGTTTTCCATCAGGTTGATCATGACCTGTTCAATCAATGTGCCGTCCATCGATACCATCAGAAGGGTATCCGGTACCTCGACCTTAATATCCGTATGGTCAAACCGCTTGCGGATAATGGCAACGGCCTCGCCGACAATCTCCTCCACCGCCTCGGGATGCTTCTTCAAATCGACCTTTCCCTCGCCGATCCGCGTCACCGAGAGCAGGTTCTCAACCATGCGGATAATCCACTCAGAATCGTCCTTGATATCCCGCAAAAGTTTTTTCTGTGTTGAGATATCCAATTCTCCGATATTTTCAAGCAGCGCTGAGCTGGAGCCTAAAATGCCGGTCAGCGGTGTCCGCAGATCATGGGAGATAGCTCTGAGAAAATTGCTCCGCATTTTTTCCTTTTCTGTTTCCAGCCGGGCCTTTCCCTGTTCATCAGAAAGCCGCTGCCGCTCAAGGGCCATGGCAACCTGCGATACGATCATTTTTAAAAACGCCCGACGTTTTGGCGGAAGCATTTCCTCGACACAGGAAACGCCAATGACGCCTAAAACCCTGCCCTGTGAAACAACCGGCATATAAAAGCCCTTTGCGCCTACCAGCGTATCTGTCCCATTTCCGGCTGCCTTCTTATTCTGGAAAACCCAGTGCGCCACTGCCTCTTCCTCTTTGGACTGCATGAAGGCGCCGCTTGTCTCCTCTGGTCCCTGCATAAAGGTTCCGCGGTTCCTTTCATCTGGATTCTGCGTATAGAAAATAACGGACCGCTCAAAAATAGAGGTCAGAGATTCATTGGTGAGCGTCACAATATTCTCCAGGCCGCGGGTAATCAGCAGCTTTTTGCTCAGCTTATAGAGAATCTCGGTGCGTCTTTCATTCATCACTGCCATTTTGGCCTGAACCTTAATCCCATTGGTTAACGCACTGGTCATCAACGCTACCAGAAGCATGACAATAAAAGTCACTGGGTAGGTCGGATTGGTGGCGTTAAAGGTAAAGTAGGGCTCTGTAAAGAAAAAATTAAAAAGCAGCACGCCAAAAACAGAGGCGCACACACCATATAAATATCCGACAGTTACTCTGGAAATCACCAAAATCGAGAGAATATAAACCATGATAATGTTCTGATCCCCCAGATTAAGGTCTCTGAGTCCAAATGAGATCGCGGTTGCCAGCACCAGCATCAAAACCGTTTTTCCAAAATCCTTCAAGGAAAAGTGCAGGCTCAAAATGCGCTTACTCAGCCAGCCCAGCCGCTTTTTGGGAATACCGCCACTGGTTTTCTCGGCCTGGCTGTCCGGCACAATGTGTATCTCGATGCCAGGATTCATGCTCAAAAGCTGATCTTCCAGATCCTCTTTAAAGGGATTGGGCTTGTTTCTTCCCTTGCCGATCACAACATTGGTAATTCCGGACTGCTTGATGTACTCCGATATAACCATGGCCATATCATCGCCCTGCATGGTGACAATCTCTGCCCCCAGCTGCTCGGCCAGGTTCATGTTATCCTGCAGATTTTTGCGTTCACTGATATCCGCGTAGATCCGGTCCGAGGTTTTGACGTACAGCGCGACCCAGGGAATATGGAAAGCGTCGGCCAGTCTGGCCGTGGTCCGTATGCAGTGTGCCGAGGACGGCGACGGCCCCACGCATACCAGCATCTTGGAAAACGGCACCTTTTTCTTTTTAGTACCAGCGCCGCTGACAATGCGGTCCGCCGCCTTACGCATGGCGATTTCACGCAGTGCGTTCAGGTTCTCAACGGTAAAAAACCGCCTTTTCGCCAGATCGGCCTTTTCCGGCGCGTAGACCTTCCCCTCCTCAAAACGCTTCAGAAGCTCCTCGGGATCAATGTCCACCAGCTTGATTTTATCTGCTTTGTCAAAAACGTAATCCGGCACGCGTTCATGTACGATGATCCCGGTAATACTGCTGACCACATCATTCAGGCTTTCAATATGCTGGACATTGACCGTGGTGTATACGTCAATTCCCGCATTCAGCAGCTCCTCAATATCCTGATAGCGCTTTTTATTCCGGAAGCCCTCGGGATTGGTATGGGCAAACTCATCGACGATAATGACCTTTGGCTTTTTCTGCAGCGCTTTATCCAGATCGAAATCTCTGAGGGTGATACCCTTGTAATCCACCACTTGAGGCGGGATTGCGGGCAGGCCCTCAAGCATTGCCATGGTCTCGGGCCGGGTATGGGGCTCCACATAGCCTACCAGTACATCCACACCCTTCTTATAAAGCTGCTGCGCCTCCTCCAGCATGGCGTAGGTCTTACCCACACCCGCGCAATAGCCAAAAAAGATTTTCAGATGTCCGATACCCTCTTCATCTTCCCGGCTGCGCCGTTCTTCCTCGTTTATTTCTTCTAGTAAACGTTCTGGATTTGGACGTTCATCCTGAAAATCCATGCTTTACCTCCACTATGACATTTTCTCTCTGTTATCTCTCAGCATATCCTTTAACGTCTCAAAGGATAGAGCTTCCCCCTATCCTTTCAGTGTGTCAAAAAACTTCAAGAGACGAAGCCTTTTACCTAAGGAAGAAAAAATGGTCCTGCGGGCACTGCCTTTACACCCGTATCTTCTTTAATAGAGCAGATGCTTGATCTCTCCAGTGTCCGGTATTTCCGGTAAAGCGGCATGATTCCTGGCCGTTTACCGCAGCGCCTGGGCCTTTTTTCTTATCTGGATAAATGGT